>NZ_CP070950.1:1581935-1898322 GCF_017084525.1 Conexibacter sp. SYSU D00693 | reverse complement strand
CCTGCGGGGCACGGCGGAGGTCGTCCCGCAGATCGCCCAGCTCGGCTTCGACGTCCTCTACCTCCCGCCGATCCACCCGATCGGCGTCACGAACCGCAAGGGCCCCAACAACACGCTGACCGCCGGCCCCGACGACCCCGGCTCGGTCTACGCGATCGGCGACCGCGAGCATGGCGGCCACGAGGCGCTGCACCCCGACCTGGGCACCTGGGAGGACTTCGACCACCTCGTCAAGACCTGCGAGGAGCACGGGATGGACCTCGCGCTCGACCTCGCGATCCAGTGCTCCCCCGACCACCCGTGGCTCGAGGAGCACCCCGAGTGGTTCCACCGCCGTCCCGACGGGACCCTGAAGTACGCGGAGAACCCGCCCAAGAAGTACCAGGACATCTACAACGTCAACTTCCAGTGCGAGGACTGGAAGGGGCTGTGGGACGCCCTGCTCGAGGTGGTGCAGGGCTGGGTCGACCGCGGCGTGAAGGTCTTCCGCGTCGACAACCCGCACACGAAGCCGGTCGCCTTCTGGGAGTGGCTCATCGGCGCCGTGCGCGCCGAGCACCCCGAGGTCATCTTCCTCAGCGAGGCGTTCACCCGCGCGGCGATGATGCGCACGCTGGGCAAGGCGGGCTTCGGCCAGTCCTACACGTACTTCACGTGGAAGACCTCGCGCTGGGAGCTCGAGCAGTTCGTGCTCGAGCACGCCTACGACTGGGCCGACGAGGTCCGCCCGAACTTCTTCACCAACACCCCGGACATCCTCCACGAGTCGCTGCAGCACGGCGGCCCGCCGATGTTCGCGACTCGGCTGGTCCTCGCCGCGACGCTCAGCCCCTCCTACGGCATCTACTCGGGCTTCGAGCGCTTCGAGAACGTGCCGGTGCGCGAGGGCAGCGAGGAGTACCTGGACTCCGAGAAGTACGAGGTCAAGGAGCGCACGCTCGACGGCGCGCCGCTGCTGGGGCTCGTGCGGCTGCTCAACGACGCGCGCCGCGCCAACCCCGCGCTCCAGCACCTCTCCAACGTCGAGTTCCTCGACACGCGCACCGACGGCCTCATCGCGTACGTCAAGCGCCACGAGGGCAACACGGTCATCGTGGTCTGCTGCCTCGACGCCCACCACGTCCAGGAGGGCGAGGTGTGGGTGCCCTGGCACCTGGACCTGCCCGAGCGCTTCCAGGTCCAGGACCTCCTCGACGGCAGCCGCTACGACTGGGGCCTCGGGGGCAACTACGTCCGTCTCGGGCCGCCCGACCGGCAGGCCCACGTCCTCCGGGTGGTGACCCCGTGACGTCGCTCGACGACCCCGGCGTGCGCGCGATGCGCGCGCGAGAGCAGGCCGCCGCCGCCGGCGAGACCGACTCGCTCGGCCGCCACGACCAGTCCACCCGGCTGCAGGAGACCGCGGCGGCCGCGTCCCCCGAGCAGTGGTTCGAGCGCGACCCGCTCTGGTACAAGCGCGCGGTCTTCTACGAGATCCACCTGCGCGGGTTCTTCGACGGCAACGACGACGGCTCGGGCGACTTCCTCGGCCTCACCGAGAAGCTCGACTACCTGCAGTGGCTCGGCGTCGACTGCATCTGGCTGCTGCCGTTCTACCCCTCGCCCCTGCGCGACGGCGGCTACGACATCGCGGACTTCTTCGGGATCCACCCCGACTACGGGACCCTCGAGGACTTCGCGGCCTTCATCCAGGCCGCCCACCAGCGCGGCATGCGCGTCATCGCCGACCTGGTCATGAACCACACCTCCTCGGACCACCCGTGGTTCCAGGAGGCGCGCTCGTCGCCCGACTCGCCCAAGCGCGACTGGTACGTCTGGTCCGACACCGTCCACAAGTACGAGGACGCGCGGATCATCTTCATCGACACCGAGCCGTCGAACTGGACGTGGGACGAGGAGGCCGGCGCCTACTACTGGCACCGCTTCTTCAGCCACCAGCCCGACCTCAACTACGACAACCCCGAGGTCGTCGAGGCGATGCTCGACGTGCTGCGCTTCTGGCTGGACCTCGGCCTCGACGGCTTCCGCCTCGACGCCGTGCCGTACCTCATCGAGCGCGACGGCACGAACTGCGAGAACCTCGAGGAGACCCACGCGATCCTCAAGAAGGTCCGCGAGACCGTCGACCGCGAGTACCCCGACCGCGTGCTGCTCGCCGAGGCCAACCAGTGGCCCGAGGACGTCGTCGAGTACTTCGGCGACGACGACGAGTGCCAGATGGCGTTCCACTTCCCCGTGATGCCGCGGATGTTCATGTCCGTGCGCCGCGAGGACGCCACGCCGATGTACGAGATCCTCGACCGCACGCCCGACATCCCGAGGGGCTGCCAGTGGGGCCTGTTCCTGCGCAACCACGACGAGCTGACGCTCGAGATGGTCACCGACGAGGAGCGGGACTACATGTACGCGGAGTACGCCAAGGACCCGCGCATGAAGCTCAACCTCGGCATCCGCCGGCGGCTCGCGCCGCTGCTGGAGAACGGGCGCGACGAGATGGAGCTCATGACGGCGATCCTCTTCTCGCTGCCGGGCTCGCCGGTCCTCTACTACGGCGACGAGATCGCCATGGGCGACAACGTCTACCTCGGCGACCGCGACGGCGTGCGCACCCCGATGCAGTGGACGGGCGACCGCAACGGCGGCTTCTCGCGGGCGGACTTCGCGCAGCTCTACGCCCCGCCGCTGATGGACCCCGTCTACGGCTTCCAGGCGGTCAACGTCGAGGCGCAGCTGCGCACGCCGACCTCGCTGCTGCGCTGGCTGCACCGCTTCATCGCGCTGCGCAAGGCCCACCCGGTCTTCGGCCTGGGGACCTACGAGCCGCTGCGCCCGGAGAACCCGCGGATCTTCGCCCACGTGCGCCGCTACGCCGACGACGTCGTGCTCTGCGTCCACAACATGGCCCGCTCCGCCCAGGCGGTCGAGCTCGACCTCAGCGCCTTCGAGGGCCGCCACCCGGTCGAGATGTTCGGCCGCACGCGCTTCCCGCGCATCGGTGAGCTGCCCTACCTGCTGACGCTGGCCCCGCGCGGGTTCTTCTGGTTCCTGCTCACCGAGGACGAGGAGACGAAGGCGTGATCGACGTCACCGAGCAGCGCTGGTTCGGCGCCAAGTCGCGCGACGTGGTCTCCCAGGAGGTCCTCGAGCGCATCCCGCTGGACGGCACGGACGTCGAGCTCGCGATCCTCGAGGTCGGCTTCGGCGAGGGGACGCACGACCTCTACCAGCTCGTCCTGCGCGGCGAGCAGGACGCCGCCGACGACCCGGACTTCGTGCGCGGTCTCATGCAGCTCATGGCGCAGGAGACCGAGGTCGAGACGCCCAAGGGGTGCGCGGTCTTCCGCGCCCTGGGCGACGTGCAGCCCGTGCGCGAGGTGCGCCCGATGGGCGCCGAGCAGTCCAACACCTCGCTGGTGCTCGACGAGCGCCTCGTGCTCAAGGTCTACCGCCGCCTCGGCGCGGGGCCGAACCCCGAGCTCGAGCTCCTGCGCTTCCTCACCGAGCGGGGCTTCGAGCACATCGCGACGCTACGCGGGTGGTACGCGCACACGGGGCGGCTCATCGACGCGACGCTCGGCATCGCGCAGGACTTCCTGCCCGGGGCGACCGACGGCTGGGACCTCGCGCTGCAGGACCTGCGGGAGGACCCGGGCCGCTTCGTCGCCCGCGCCCGCGAGCTCGGCGAGATCACGGGCCGCATGCACGCGGTGCTGGCCTCCGACAACGCCGACCCGGCGTTCTCGCCCGAGGACACGTCGGCCGAGGCGCTGGGCCTGCTGACCGCGACCGTCGACGAGGAGATCGAGCAGGTCTTCCTCGACCTGCCGGAGGACGGCGAGGCCGTCGCGCCGCTGCGCGGTCGCGGCCAGGAGGTGCGCGAGCTGCTCAGCCAGCTGACCCAGGTCGGCTCGGCCGGGCGCGTCATCCGCCACCACGGCGACTTCCACCTGGGCCAGGTCCTGCTCGCCCAGGACCGCTGGGTCGTCCTGGACTTCGAGGGCGAGCCCGCGCGCACGCTGGTCGAGCGCCGGCGCAAGCAGTCGCCGCTGCGCGACGTCGCCGGGATGCTGCGGTCCTTCGCCTACGCGGCGACCGCCTCGGAGCTCGACCACGGCACGCCCGCCCCCGAGGGCTGGGAGGAGGAGGTGCGCACGGCGTACCTCGACGGCTACCTGGAGGCCGTCGACCCGACGCTGCTGCCGCCGGGCCGCCAGGCGGTCGAGCGGCTGCTCGCCGTGTTCGAGCTGGAGAAGGCCGTCTACGAGCTGCGCTACGAGCTCGACAACCGGCCCGACTGGGTCAAGATCCCGGTGGCCGGCATCGCGCGGCTGCTCGAGCTCGACGACGAGGGAGCGACCCTGCGATGACCGACACCGACCTGCTGACCCGCGGGGAGCTGGCCGACCCGCACGCCCTGCTGGGCGCCCATCCCGACGGCAACGGCGGCGCGGTGGTCCGCGCCTGGCGCCCGGCGGCCGAGAGCGTGACCGTCCACGTGGAGGGCGGGGAGGACGCCGAGGCCGAGCTCGTCCACCCGGACGGGCTCTTCGAGGCCAAGGTCCCGAAGACCAGGCCGCCGCTGCGCTACGAGCTCGAGGTCGCCTACCCCGACGGCGGCACCTTCACGATGCGCGACCCCTACGCGTTCCCGCCGACGGTCGGCGAGCTCGACCTGCACCTGGCGGGGGAGGGGCGCCACGAGGAGCTCTACTGCCGGCTGGGCGCGCACGTGCGCGAGGTCGACGGCGTGGTGGGCACGGCGTTCGCGGTGTGGGCGCCCAACGCCCGCTCGGTGAGCGTCGTCGGCGACTTCAACTCGTGGGACGGCCGGCTGCACCCGATGCGCTCGCTGGGCTCGTCGGGCATCTGGGAGCTCTTCGTCCCGGGCGTCGACGACGGTGCGCTGTACCGCTTCGAGATCCGCACCCAGGGCGGCGAGCTGCGGCTCAAGGCCGACCCATGGGCGCGCCGCGCGGAGCGCCCGCCGCAGAACGCCTCGATCGTCCACCGCTCCAAGCACGAGTGGACCGACGACTCGTGGATGGAGGCGCGCAAGGAGCGCCGGCCCCACGCCGAGCCGCTGTCGGTGCTCGAGGTGCACCTCGGCTCCTGGCGGCGCGACCCGGCCAACCCCGAGGACCCGCTCTCCTACGACGACCTCGCCGAGCAGCTCGCCGACTACGCGACCGACCTGGGCTTCACCCACGTCGAGCTGCTGCCGGTGATGGTCCACCCGTTCAGCGGGTCGTGGGGCTACCAGGTGACCGGGCAGTTCGCGCCCGACGCACGCCACGGCGACCCCGATGGCTTCAAGCGCTTCGTCGACCGGATGCACCGCTCCGACATCGGCGTCCTGCTCGACTGGGTCCCGGCGCACTTCCCCAAGGACGACTGGGCGCTGGCGCGCTTCGACGGGACCAAGCTCTACGAGCACGACGACCCGCGCCGCGGCGAGCACCCCGACTGGGGCACGCTGATCTACAACCTCGCTCGCAACGAGGTGCGCAACTTCCTGCTCGCCTCGGGCCTGTTCTGGCCGCGCGAGTTCCACGCCGACGGCCTGCGCGTCGACGCGGTCGCGTCGATGCTCTACCTGGACTACTCGCGCCAGGCGGGCGAGTGGATCCCCAACGTCCACGGCGGGCGCGAGGACCTCGACTCGATCTCGTTCCTGCGCGAGCTCAACGAGGTGCTGCACGCGCGCGAGCCGGGCGTCATCTCGGCGGCCGAGGAGTCGACGGCGTGGCCGGGCGTCTCGCGGCCGACGTGGACCGGCGGCCTGGGCTTCGGCTTCAAGTGGAACATGGGCTGGATGCACGACACGCTCGCCTACTTCGAGCGTGACCCGATCCACCGCCGCTTCCACCACGGCGAGCTGACCTTCTCGCTGCACTACGCGTTCAGCGAGGAGTTCATCCTCCCGCTGTCCCACGACGAGTGCGTGCACGGCAAGGGCTCGCTGCTGCAGAAGATGCCGGGCGACCGCTGGCAGCAGCTGGCCAACCTGCGCACGCTCTACGCCTACCAGTGGGCGCATCCCGGCAAGCAGCTGCTGTTCATGGGCGGCGAGTTCGCCCAGGAGCGCGAGTGGTCGCACGAGCGCTCGCTGGACTGGCACCTGCTCGAGGACCCGGGCCACCGCGGCGTGCAGTCGCTCGTGCGCGACCTCAACGCGGTCTACCGCGAGCAGCCGGCGATGTGGCAGCGCGACGGCGATCCCGACGGCTTCTTCTGGATCGAGCCCAACGACGCCGAGACGTCGGTGCTCGCGTTCGGGCGCCGTGCGCAGGAGCCCGGCCGCGAGGTCGTCGTCGTCATGAACCTCACCCCGCTGCCGCGCGAGGGCTACCGCGTGGGCCTGCCCCACGGCGGGCGCTGGCGCGAGGTCCTCAACACCGACGCCGAGTGCTACGGCGGCTCGGGCGTGGGCAACTTCGGCGGCGTCGAGGCCGAGGACCTGCCCTGGCACCACCAGCCCACGTCGGCCGCCGTGACGGTGCCGCCGCTCGGCGCGGTCTTCCTGGTCCCCGAGCGCTAGTCCGCCGCCAGACGCAGGACCGGGACCCGCGACACCTCCGCGGCGTTCCAGCGACCGTGACCCCCCGCATGACGTCCTCACGCCTGGCGGCGGCTGCGCTGGCGCTCGGCGCGCTCGCCGCCGCCGCGCCCGCCGCGCAGGCCGACCAGCTGCTCGCGGCCGCGCCGGGTGCGCAGGACCTGGACGTGGGCGGCGGCTACGCCGTCTGGTCCGCGCCGCGCCCCGACGGCCGCTTCGACCTCGTCGTCCGCGCGCCCGACGGCACGCAGCGCCGTCCCGTCGCGCCGTTCGGCGCCCCGGTCAACGCGTCGATCGGCTCGGACCGCTTCGGCTTCCCGCGCGCGCTGCTCGCGGTGTACTCGCGCTGCGCGGGCGCGTCGACGATCAGCGGGTGCGACGTCTTCGCGCTCGACCTCCGCACCGACCAGGAGCGGCCGGTCGGCGCGCTCGCCTCGAGGACGTACTCGGAGACCGCGCCGTCGGTCCAGTCCGGCATCTGGACCTTCGTGCGCCGCGGCGGCGTGCGTGCGGAGCGCAAGGGCGTGTGGTCCTACCGCCAGGGCCGCCCGACGCGCCGCATCACCTCGACGCTCGCGCGCGAGACGGTGACCAACGGCAGCCGCGTCGCCTACACGTACAGCTCGTCGCGCGGCGGGGGCGTGGCGATCCGGCGGCTGTCCGGCGAGGGCGACGTCCTCACGCCCGCCACGCGCCTGCAGGGCGTCCCGAGCTCGCTGGACCTCACGCGCTACAACGCGACCTGGCTGCACGGCGGCAAGGGCTTCATCACGACGTCCTTCGGCGGCTCGGGCCGCGACGACGGCCGCTCGGCCGTGGAGTCGCGCCGGCCCCTGCCCGCCGGCACGGTCTCGCTCGCGGTCAGCACGACGGTGCTGCACGCGTCGGTGCTGACGGGCGAGGGCCTCGTGGCCCTCAGCCCGCGCATCTACCCGTAGCGCCGAAGAGGTGTGTGACGTTCGAGGTCTCCAGCACCTCGAACGTCACGAACCTCGAGGCACGGTCCTGGGGACCGGGTCCTGCGCGCCCCTACGCCTCCGGCAGCGCCACCGCGTGGTTCGCGCGGATGAGGTCCTGCGGGTCGTAGGCCGCCTTGACCGCCTGCAGGCGGGCGTACGTGCCGGCCTCGTAGGCGTGGCGGGGGTCGCGGGCGTGCTCCTGGAAGTTCAGGTAGTGCCCGTCGGTCGCGACGCGGGACAGGACGTTGCGCACCCGGCCGAAGCCGCCGCGCAGCGCGCAGACGACGTCGGCGTCGATCGGCAGGCCGGCGGCGAACGTCAGGTACCGGGCGTCGAGCCCGCCCAGCGCGCCGGCCCCGTCGCGGCGACGGCCGAGCGCGCCGCCGAGCTGGCGGATCTCCATCATCACCAGCGGCGAGCCCGAGCCGGGGCCGGCGACCGCGACGAGGTCCTTGATCGCCTGGGCGTCGAGCTCGCGGAGCATCAGGTGGTCGCTGAGGCCGGGCATCGGGTCCTCGGGGTCCATGTGCACGCGCGAGAGGCCGGCCGGCGGCTGCATGCCCCAGAGGTCGATCTCCGGGTCCAGCGCGCGCAGCGGCGCGAGGATCCGCTCGGCGTCCTCGGGCGAGCCGACGACGGCGCCGTCGATGATCACGAGCTGGCGGCCGCGCAGGAAGTCGGGCAGCTCGGGCAGCGGCGGGAGCTGCATCAGGCGGATGGACGTCGTGACCTCGTCGGGCGCGTCCTGCGTCCACTGGCGCCAGGCCTCCATGACGTCGGCGGCGCGCTCCCACGGCCAGAGCATCGCGCCCATGGAGACCATCTCGCCGACCTCGAAGAGCTCGAGCTCGAGCGCCGTCACGATCGCGAACGAGCCGCTGCCGCCGCGCAGCGCCCAGAAGAGGTCGCTGTTGGTGTGCGCGTCGCAGCGGACGTGGCGGCCGTCGGCCAGCACGCACTCGATCGACAGGACGCTGTCGGCGCACAGGCCGAACTTGCGCGAGAGCCAGCCGATGCCGCCGCCCAGCGCGAAGCCGACGACGCCGACGTCGGGCGAGGAGCCGCTGATCGGGGCCAGGCCGTACTGCGACGCAGGCCCGGTGACGTCCTCCCAGAGGTCGCCGGCGTGCACGCGGGCGCGGCGCAGGACCGGGTCGATCGAGACCCCGCGCAGCTCGTGGGTCTTCAGGAGGATGGTCGCGTCGAGCGCGCCGTGGGCGGTGGCGTTGTGGCCGGTGCCCTGGGGCGCGACGCGCATCCCGGCCTCGGCGGCGTGGCGGACGACCTCGACGACGTCCTGGACCGTGGCAGGGACCGCGACGGCGGCGGGGCGCTGGTCGGCGGCGAGGTTCCACCCCATGCGGGCGACGTCCCAGTCGGCGTCGGCGGGCGTGACGACGCGGCCGGTCAGACGGGCGCGGAGCGCCTCGGCCTCGCCGACGGCGGTGGTGGTGTGCAGCATGCGGACTTCCCCCTCAGGAACTGGACGCGATGACCTCGTGGACTCTGGGGGTCGGGGCGGGGGCCTCCCAGCGGGGGTCCCCTGTCGGCGGAGGTTCGGAGGACCCCACTCCGGGAAGGGAGGCACCCACGTGCCGACCCCGCCCGAGCCCCTTCCGTGGGAGCGCCCGCTTGGCGCGTCTCCGACCCCCGGCGAGGACGGTGCCTTCACCTTCCGCGTCTGGTCCCACCACCACCCGCCGCGCCTGTGGCTGCGCGACGCGGAGCACGCGATGGAGGACGAGGGCGAGGGCGTGTACGCGCTGAGCACCGAGGCGACCGACGGCGAGCGCTACGCCTTCGTGGTCGACGGCGAGCGCCATCCGGATCCGTGCACCCGCCACCAGCCCGACGGCCTGCGCGGCCCGAGCGCCGTGGTCGACCCGCGGCGCTTCCCGCGCGAGCACCGCAACCGCGGGGGCGTGGCGCTGCGCGACCTCGTCCTCTACGAGCTGCACGTCGGGACGTTCACCGACGAGGGGACGTTCGACGCGGCCATCGGCGAGCTGCCGCGCCTGGCCGACCTCGGCGTCACCGCCGTCGAGGTCATGCCGGTCGCCGCCTTCCCCGGCGAGTTCGGCTGGGGCTACGACGGCGTCTACCCGTGGGCCACCCACGACGCCTACGGCGGCCCGCACGCCTTCGCCCGCTTCGCCGACGCGGCCCACGCCCACGGGCTCTCCGTGGTCCTGGACGTGGTGCACAACCACGTCGGCGCCTCGGGCGAGCAGGGCCTGCGCGCCTTCGGCCCGTACTTCACGGACAAGTACTCGACCTTCTGGGGCCAGGCCATCAACTTCGACGACGCCTGGTCGGACCCGGTGCGCGAGTGGATCTGCCAGAGCGCCGAGTGGTGGATGCGCGACATGGGCCTCGACGGCCTGCGCCTCGACGCCATCCACGCGATCTTCGACCAGCGCCCCGAGCACCTCGTCGCCGAGGTCGCCCGCCGCGCCAAGGCCGCCAACCCGACCGCGGTGGTCATCGCCGAGTCGGGCCTCAACGACCCGAAGGTCGTCACGGGGCCGGAGCGGGGCGGCTGGAGCTGCGACGCCGCCTGGGCCGACGACCTGCACCACTGCGTGCGCACGCTGGTCACCGACGAGCGCGAGGGCTACTACGCGGAGTTCGGCACGGTCGCCGACCTCGCCCACACGCTGCGCGACCCCCACCTGCACGACGGGCGCTTCAGCCACTTCCGCGAGCGGCGCTTCGGCGCGCCGGCGCGCGACGTCGACCCGGCGCGCTTCGTCGTCTTCGACGCCAACCACGACCAGGTCGGCAACCGCGCCGTCGGCGACCGGCTGCCGCGCGAGGCCCGCCCGCTGGCCGCCCTCGTCACCCTCTTGAGCCCCTACACCCCCATGCTCTTCATGGGCGAGGAGCACGGCGACGACGCGCCGTTCCAGTTCTTCGCCGACCACATCGACGAGGAGATCGCCATCGCCACCCGCGACGGTCGCCGCCGCGAGTTCAGCTCCTTCGAGGGCTTCAGCGCGCAGGACGTGCCCGACCCGCTGGACCGGGCCACCTTCGAGCGCTCCAAGCTCTCGCGCAAGGAGGACCCCGCCATGGCCCAGCTCTTCCGCGACCTGCTCGCCGCGCGCAAGCGCCTGCCCTCCGGCCACGTCGACGACGTGCGCTTCGACGAGGGCGCGCGCTGGCTGCGCTTCCGCCGCGGCCCGTTCGAGGTCCTCGCGAGCTTCGTGCACGACGGCGACGGGGCGACGGAGCGCCGGCTCGACGTCCCCCCGGGCACGCGGCTGCACGTGGCCGCCGGCGCGGCCAGCGTCGACGGTGACGCCGTCGTGCTCGGCCCGCTGAGCGGCGCGCTGGTGGAGGTCGCCTGATGGCCCGCGAGGTGCACCCCGGCCGTCCCTTCCCGCTCGGGCCCGAGTGGGACGGGCGCGGCACGAACTTCAGCCTCTTCTCCGAGCACGCCGAGCGCGTGGAGCTCTGCCTCTTCCACCCGGGCGGGATCGAGGAGCGCGTCGAGCTGCGCGACCGCACCGCCCACAACTGGCACTGCTACGTCCCCGGCGTCGGCCCCGGCCAGCGCTACGCCTACCGCGTGCACGGCCCCTACGACCCGCTGCAGGGCCACCGCTTCAACCCGGCCAAGCTCCTCATCGACCCCTACGCCAAGGCGATCGACGGCCCGGTCGACTGGGACGCCGCCAACACGCTGCCCTACGTCCCCGCCCCCGAGGGCGAGACCCCGGACGACGACGCCGACCTCGAGATCGACGACGAGGACTCCGCGCCCGCGATGCCCAAGTGCGTCGTGGTCGACGAGTCCTTCGACTGGCAGGGCGACCGGCCGCCGCGCACCCCGTGGTCGCAGACCGTGATCTACGAGGCCCACGTCAAGGGCTTCACCAAGCGCTTCCCGGGGCTGCCCGAGCACCTGCAGGGCACCTACGCCGGGATGGCCAGCGACGAGGCGGTCGGCTACCTGCGCGACCTCGGCGTGACGGCGGTCGAGCTGCTGCCCGTCCACCACATCGCCGACGAGTCCTTCCTCCACGACCACGGCCTCACGAACTACTGGGGCTACTCGACGATCGGCTACCTCGCGCCCCACGCCGCCTACGCGGCGACGGGCCGGCGCGGCGAGCAGGTCCGCGAGTTCAAGGGGATGGTGAAGGCGCTGCACCGCGCCGGCATCGAGGTGATCCTCGACGTCGTCTACAACCACACCGCCGAGGGCAACCACCTCGGGCCGATGCTCTCGTTCAAGGGCGTCGACAACGCGAGCTACTACCGGCTCGTCCCCGACGACCCGCACTTCTACATGGACTTCACGGGGACGGGCAACACGCTCAACTCCGTGCACCCGGCGGTCCTGCGCTTGATCATGGACTCGCTGCGCTACTTCGTCATCGAGTGCCACGTCGACGGCTTCCGCTTCGACCTCGCCAGCGCGCTGGCCCGCCAGCTCTACGACGTCGACCGCCTCCACGCGTTCTTCGACACGATCCACCAGGACCCCGTCCTGTCCCAGGTCAAGCTCATCGCCGAGCCGTGGGACGTCGGGCCCGGCGGCTACCAGGTCGGCAACTTCCCGGTGCTGTGGTCGGAGTGGAACGGCATGTACCGCGACGTGATGCGCGACTTCTGGCGGGGCGAGGCGCCGATCAGCGAGTTCGCCAGCCGCTTCACCGGCTCGAGCGACCTCTACGAGTCCGACGGCCGGCGGCCCTTCGCGTCGGTGAACTTCGTCACCGCCCACGACGGCTTCACCCTCCACGACCTCGTCACCTACAACGAGAAGCACAACGAGGCCAACCAGGAGGGCAACCGGGACGGCACGGACGACAACCGCTCCTGGAACTGCGGCGTCGAGGGCGAGACCGACGACCCGCAGGTCCGCGCGCTGCGTGCCCGCCAGAAGCGCAACTTCCTCACGACGCTCCTGCTCAGCCAGGGCACCCCGATGCTCCTGGGCGGCGACGAGCTGTGCCGCACCCAGCACGGCAACAACAACGCCTGGTGCCAGGACACCGAGATCTCCTGGTACGACTGGGAGCTGGGCGACGAGGGCCAGGCGCTGCACGCCTTCAGCAAGCGCCTCATCGACCTGCGCCGCTCCGAGCCCGTCTTCCGCCGCGAGCACTTCTTCGCCGGCGAGCAGCCCCGCCCCGGACTGCCCGACGTGTGGTGGTTCCGGGCGGACGGCCGCCGGATGACGCGCCGGGACTGGGAGGACGGCGGGCGCCGGTCGCTGGGCGTCTTCCTCAACGGCGACCACACGGGCACGCGCGACCGCCAGGGCCGGCCGGTCCACGGCGCGTCGTTCCTGGCGCTGTTCAACGCGGGCCACGAGGACGTCCAGTTCCGCCTGCCCGCCGCGCGCTTCGGCTCGCGCTGGGAGCTCGAGCTGACGACGACCGACGCCGGCCTCGAGCGCGGAGCGCACCGCTACCGCGCCCGCGAGGAGGTCAACGTGACCTCGCGCTCCATCACGATCCTGCGCCGCCGGTGAGCCGCCATCCGCTCCGCGCGACCTACCGGCTGCAGCTGCAGGCGGGGGTGCTCGACTTCGCGCAGGCCGCGGAGCTCCTGCCCTACCTCGACGACCTCGGGGTCTCGCACCTGTACCTGTCGCCCTGCTGGCAGGCGCGGGAGGGCTCGACGCACGGCTACGACGTCGTCGACCCGGCGAAGGTGTCCGACGCCCTGGGCGGCGAGGAGGGGCTGCGGGCGCTGGCCGCGGCGGCGCACGAGCGCGGCATGGGCCTCGTGCTCGACGTCGTCCCGAACCACATGGCGACCGACGACGCCAACCCCTACTGGGCCGACGAGGAGCGCCGCCGCACGTTCTTCGACGTCGACGAGGCGACCGGCAAGCACCGCCGCTTCTTCGACGTCGACGAGCTCGCGGGCGTCCGCCAGGAGGACCCGGAGGTCTTCGCCGCCACGCACGCGAAGGTGCTCGAGCTCGTGCGCGAGGGCGTCGTCGACGGCCTGCGCATCGACCACCCCGACGGCCTCGCCGACCCCGAGGGCTACCTGCGCGACCTGCGCGACGGCGGCGCCGAGCACGTCTGGGTGGAGAAGATCCTCGAGACGGGCCACGGTGAGCGGCTGCGCGACTGGCCGGTGGAGGGGACCGTGGGCTACGAGTTCGCCGCCGACCTCAACGCGCTGCTGTGCGACCCCGCGGGCGAAGGACCGATCACCGAGCTGTGGCAGTCGCTCACCGGCGACGCCGACGACTTCCACGCCGTGGCGGCGCAGGGCAAGCGCGAGCAGGCGGCGACGACGTTCCAGCCCGAGCTCGAGCGCCTGCGGCGGGTGCTCGCGGTCGAGGGCGACGAGGAGGCGGTCGCGGCGCTGCCGGTCTACCGCACCTACGTGGACCCGCACGCGCGGACCGTCGCCGACGAGGACCGCGAGGCGGCGGCCGGCCTGCCCGAGGAGGTGCGGGCGCGGCTGCTGCTCGAGCGCGAGGCGCCGGCCGAGTGGGTCGTGCGCTTCCAGCAGGCGACCGGGCCGGTGATGGCCAAGGGCGTCGAGGACACCGCCTTCTACCGGTACCTGCGCTTCGTGGCGCTCAACGAGGTCGGCGGGGACCCGGCGTGCTGGACCAAGCCCGTCGAGGAGTTCCACCGGGCCAACGTCGAGCGGGCCACGCGCTTCCCGCACAACCTGCTCGTCGCCACGACGCACGACACGAAGCGCTCGGCCGACGTGCGCGCGCGGCTGCTGGCCCTCAGCGGCTTCGCCAAGGACTGGTGCGCGGCGGTGCGCTCGTGGGTCGAGGTCAACGGGCCGCTCAAGGCCGACGGCGGTCCGACGCCGGCCGAGGAGCTGCTCGTCTACCAGACCCTCCTGGGGGCCTGGCCGATCGAGCACGAGCGCGTCGAGGAGTACCTCGTCAAGGCGCTGCGCGAGGGCAAGACGACGACGAGCTGGATCGAGCCCGACGAGGACCACGAGCAGGCGGTCATCGCCTTCGCCCGGGCGCTGCGCGACCACGGGCCGTTCCGCTACGGCTTCGACGGCTACGTCGCGCGGGCCTCCGAGGTCGGGGAGCGGCTGTCGCTGGCGGCGACGCTCCTGCGGCTCACGGTCCCGGGGCTGCCCGACGTCTACCAGGGCGACGAGCTCTGGGCGCTCTCGCTCGTCGACCCCGACAACCGCCGGCCCGTCGACTGGGAGGCACGCCGCGCGGCGCTCGACGCGCTCAAGGGCGGCGCCGAGCCGACCCGGGAGACCGCGAAGCTCCACGTCGTCTGGCGCACGCTGGACCTCCGGCGCCGGCGGCCCGAGGCCTTCGCCGGCGACTACACGCCCATCCCGGCGCCCGACGACGTCTGCGCGTACCTGCGCGGCTCCGACGTCCTCGTCGCCGTCGGGGTGCGCGACGCGGCCACCGGCGCCGGCGGCTGGACGCTGCCGGCCGAGGCGACGGGGCGCTGGCGCGACGTCCTGGGCTCCGGCGGCGAGGTCGACCTCCCCGACGGCGTCACCCTCGCCGGCGTGCTGGGGCCCGACGGCCGCGCCCTGCTGGAACGCGTCGCCTAGCAGCAGGTGCCGGACACCTGCCGCTGGCTGGTCGGCCAGTAGGCTTCGGCCGGTCGTGGCGCTGCGCGTGCTGGTCGTCTCCTGGGAGTACCCGCCCATCGTCGAGGGCGGCCTCGCCCGCCACGTGCGCAAGCTCGCGGAGGCCCTCGTCGCCGAGCAGGACGTCGAGGTCCACGTCCTCACGCGCGGCGGCGAGGGCGTCCCGGAGGAGGAGGACCGCAACGGGGTCGTCGTCCACCGCTTCCCCGAGCCGCCCAAGCCGCGCGACCTCCCGCGCTTCGTCGCCTGGGTGCACCGGATGAACGCCGACCTCCTGGCCCGCGGCCTGGAGCTCTGCGAGGAGCACCGCTTCGACCTCGTCCACGGCCACGACTGGCTCGTCGCCGTCGCCGCCAAGCGCCTCGCGGACGCGATCGGCTGCCCGCTCGTGGCCACGGTCCACGCGACCGAGTTCGGCCGCCACCAGGGCTGGGTCCACGAGCCGCCGCAGTCCGACATCCACCGCACCGAGCGCTGGATGTGCCACGTGGCCGACCAGGTCGTGGTGTGCTCGCACTACATGCGCGGCCACGTGGCCGACGTCTTCGGCCTCGACGAGCAGCGCGTCACCGTCATCCCCAACGGGATCGACCCGCTGGACCTCCAGCCCGTCGACGACCTGGCCGCGCTGCGCGCGAGGTTCGCCGCGCCCGACGAGCAGCTCGTCCTCCTCGTCGGCCGGCTGGTCTACGAGAAGGGCTTCCAGCACGCGCTCGAGGCGCTCGGCGGCCCGGACGGCATCGTCGAGCGCGTCGGCGGCGTGCGCTTCCTCATCGCCGGGTCGGGCACCCACGAGGAGGAGCTGCGCCGCCAGGCCACGGCGCTCGGCCTCGACGACCACGGCACCTTCCTGGGCTGGATCGGCGACGACGTCCTGCACTCGCTCTACCGGATCGCCGACCTGACGGTGGTCCCGTCGATCTACGAGCCGTTCGGGCTCGTCGCCCTCGAGGCGATGGCCAGCGGCTGCCCGTGCATCGTCGCCGACACGGGCGGCCTGCGGGAGGTCGTGCCCGACGGGCGCGTCGGCCTGCGCTTCACCGCGCGCGACCCGCGGTCGCTGGGGCGGATGATGGAGCGCGTGCTGACCGAGCCGGCGCTGCGCGACCGCCTGGTCGCGCAGGCCTCCGAGCACGTCCTGCGCTTCGACTGGTCCGACGTGGCGCGCCAGACCGCCGCCACGTACGGCGGTCTGCTCGCGCCCGAGCCGGCCCAGCGCTAGGGGCTCAGCCGCCGCGCAGGCGGTCGAGCTCCGGCGGCGGGTTGCGCGCCGGGTCGTCCTCGAAGTCCGGCGGCTGGCCGCCGCTCTGCGGCGCCTCCTCGGCGTCGCGCTCGGCGTCCGGCGCGCCGGCGTGGCGGAAGCGGTCCGCCGCGTCCTTGGCCTTGTCGACGGCGTCGTCGGCCATCCGCTTGAGGTCCGATGTGTCAGGCATGCACAGGGACTTCCCCGTGCGCCAGGACGTGGGCAGCGACCGTCCGCAGGGGTACCCTCGACCGCAGGTGGCCGCCGCGGCGCCCCACGACCTCGACGAGCGGATGGCCCGCCTGGTGGCCGCCATCCAGGAGCTCGCGTGCGCGCGCGACCCGGCGGACCTGCACCGCATCGTCACCTCCGCGGCCCGTGCCCTGGCCCAGGCCGACGGCGCGACGATCACGCTGCGCGAGGGCGACACGTGCCTGCCGGTGGCCGAGGACGCGGCCGGCCCCGTGCTCGGCGGCGTGCGCCGGCCCATCCACGAGTGCATCGGCGGCTGGGCGATCACGCACCGCCGGCCGGCGCTCGTCGCGGACGTCGGCACCGACCCGCGGGTCCCGCCCGGCGCCTTCGACGCGACGTTCGTGTCGAGCCTCGCCATGGTGCCGATCGGTGGGGAGGACCCGATCGGTGCGATCGGCGTCTTCTGGTCCGAGCGCCGGTCGCCCAGCGAGGCCGAGCTGTCGATGCTCGGCGCGCTGGCCGACTCCGCGGCGGTCGCGCTGCAGAGCCTGCGCACGCTCGCCGAGCTCGAGCTGCGCGTCGTCGAGCGCACCCGCGGCGTCCAGGCGCTGTTCGAGGACGTGACCGCGCAGGCCGGCCGCCTCGAGCGCGCGCTCGAGCAGCAGGCCCGCCACCTGCGCACCCTGGCCCACGAGGTCCGCAACCCGCTCGCCGCCGCCGAGGGCCTGCTCGGCCTGGTCGTCGACGACGTCGCCGGCCTGCCCGAGCAGAGCGCGGAGGACCTGCGCCACGCGCGGGCGGCGATCGCCGAGGCGCTGCGCGTCGTGGGCACCGAGCTCGAGGCGGCCAAGCTCCAGGGCTCCGGGACCGTCGTCGCCCACGCCGAGCAGGTCGACGTGGCCGAGCTGCTGCGCTCCCTGCGGGGGACGTTCCGCGCGCTGGCGGTGCCGGCCGGCGTCACCCTCGTCATCGAGGAGCCGGTCGGCGTCCCCGCGCTGCACACCGACCGGCACCTGCTCGCCCAGATCCTGCGCAACCTGCTCTCCAACGCCCTGAAGTTCACCGACCAGGGCGAGGTGCGGCTCACGACGGAGGAGGTCGACGGGGCGGTCGCCTTCGCGGTGTGCGACACGGGCATCGGCATCTCGGACGCCGACCGGGAGCGGATCTTCGAGGAGTTCCGCCAGGTCGACGCGGCCCAGGGCGGCCGGCGCGCCGGCACGGGCCTGGGACTCGCGCTGGTCAACCGCTTCGCGACCGCGCTGGGCGGCTGGGTCGAGCTCACCAGCGAGGTGGGCCGCGGCTCGACCTTCACGGTGACGGTCCCGGTCTGGGGCCCGCCGGCTTGACACGCTGTCAGGGCCGCACCGCGCGCGGGGCGGGTGCGGTGGTAGGACTCCGGCATGGCCGAGCGGCACGTCGACCACCTGCTCATCGGAGGCGGCATCGCCTCCGCGACCTGCGCCGCGACGCTGCGCGCCGAGGGCGCCACGGGCTCGATCGTCGTCGCGGGCCGGGAGCTCGACCCGCCCTACCACCGCCCGCCCGCCACCAAGGACTACCTGCGCGGGACGGCGGAGAAGGCCGACGCGCTCGTGCACCCGGAGGGCTTCTGGGCCGACCACGACGTCGAGCTGCTCACCCGCACGAACGTCATGGCGCTCGACCCGGCGGCCAGGACGGCGAAGGTCGGCAAGGAGGAGTGGACCTTCGGGACGGCGCTGGTCGCGACCGGGGCGATGGTGCGCCGGCTCGACGTGGAGGGCAACGACCTCGACGGCCTGCACTACGTGCGCGCGCTGGGCAACGCCGACGCGATCCGGCGCGACGCGCAGGCCGCCGAGCAGGTCGTCCTCGTCGGCGGCTCGTACATCGGCTGCGAGGTGGCCGCGTCGCTGACCCAGATGGGCAAGCGCTGCACCGTCGTCCTGCTGGAGGACGAGCCGATGGAGCGCGGCTTCGGCGTGCAGGCCGGCCGCGCGGTGCGCGGCGTGCTGGAGGCGCACGGCGTCGAGGTGCTCGGCGGGGTCGAGGTCGAGCGCTTCACCGGCGAGGAGCGCGTGGGCGCCGTCGTGCTCAAGGACGGCCGGGAGCTGCCCGCCCAGCTCGTCGTCTGCGGCGTGGGCGCCACGCCCGACGTCATGCTCGCCCGCCGCGCCGGCCTGCCGATCGGCGAGCTCGGCGGCGTGCGCTGCGACGCGCAGCTGCAGGTCGAGGGCGTCGAGGGCGTGTTCGCCGCCGGCGACATGTGCGAGTTCCACAGCGTCCTGCACGACGCGCCGATGCGCATCGAGCACGAGGACGTCGCCGCGAAGCAGGGCGCGACGGCCGCGCGCAACATGCTCGGCGCCGGCGCGGCGCACGACGCGGTCCCCTACTTCTGGACCGACCTGGCCGACTGGCTGACGCTCGAGCACGTGGGCGGGCCGGTGTCCTGGGACCAGGAGGTCGTCAAGGGCGAGCTCGCCTCCGGGACGGGGGCGGTCTGGTACCTGCGGGGTGGCCGGCCCGTCGCCTGCCTGTCGGCGGGAGGCGCCGCGGACCTCGACCGCGCGCGCGAGGTCATCGCGGCGCGCCAGCCCATCGCCGCGTACGCGTTCTAGCCCCTCGCCGGGTACGATCCCACCCGATGCTGGCCACCCTGATCGCCCTCAGCGCCACCAAGGCGACCGTCGCCCTCGTGGCGGTGTTCTTCGTCCTCTTCCCGCTGCTGGCGCACGGCCTCATCGGGCTGGCGGTCGGCTCGGCCCTCGGCGAGCGCGCCGAGAACCAGGAGTACTTCGAGCGCGGCGGCGCTCGCGCGAACCAGCGCTCGCAGGGCTAGCGCCCGCGCGCCCCTGCCGCGTAGGGTCGGCCCGTGAGCCGACTCTTCGCCGCCATCTACGACCGCGTCCTCGCCGCCAGCGAGGAGGCCGGCCTGCGCGCCGAACGCGCGGGGCTGCTGGCCCAGGCCCGCGGGGACGTCGTCGAGCTCGGTGCCGGCACCGGGCTCAACCTCGAGCACTACGACCGCACGGCCGTGGGCCGGCTCGTGCTCACCGAGCCCGACCCGCACATGGCCAAGCGCCTGCGCGAGCGTGTCGGGGGCGACCCGGCGATCGAGGTCGTCGAGGCGGGGGCGGAGCGGCTCCCGCTCGAGGACGACAGCGTCGACACCGTCGTGGCGACGCTCGTGCTGTGCACGATCCCGGACCCCGAGGCGGCGCTGCGCGAGGCCGCCCGCGTCCTGCGCCCCGGCGGGCGGCTCCTGGCCCTCGAGCACGTGCGCAGCGAGGACGCGGGGCTGGCGAAGTGGCAGGACCGCCTCGAGCGGCCCTGGGGCTGGGTCGCGGGCGGCTGCCACCCCAACCGCAACACGCGGGCGACGCTCGAGGCCTCGCCGCTGCGCCTGGTCGAGACGCGCGCGACGGTCATGCCGAAGGCGACGCCGCTGGTGCGCCCCGCGATGGTCGCGGTCGCAGAGGTCTGACCTAGCGGCAGGCGCCGCGGGGCGCGACGCTCCCGCGCCGCGGCGGCAGGCTGATCCGGCGCACCCCGAGGTTGTTGTCCTCGCGCTGCTCGGCGAGGTCGCCGTTGGGGTCGGCGCGGTGCACGAAGGCGTAGCAGCCGCGCAGCCCGGTCACGTCGATCCAGTTCTCGGGGTAGGTCGCGGGGTACACGTCGGCCCAGCCCACGGACGTGCCCAGCGCGACCCACTGGCGGGTGCGCGTCTGCGAGCACGCGCCGTAGAAGCGCCGGCGCGGCGAGCCCTCCTTCGGACGCACCCGCTGCAGGTCGCGGAAGCAGTAGGCGAGCTTCGGCCCGGTGCGCCGCAGCGTCGTGCGGCGGTGCTGCGCGTCGGTGCGCCACAGCTCGAAGCGGGCGGCCGCGGCGTACTTCCAGTAGCTGCCGCGGTAGCGGTCGACGAACTTCCACGTGACGTTGCCGGCGCCGGCGAGCAGCAGCGGCTCGCGCCCGCCCTCGCGGCGGATGACCTGGTAGGCGCGGCTGAGGGTCCCGTACTGGCCGTCGCGGCGGGCGCGGACCTCCATCGGCCCGTCGCCGACGTTGACGATCCGGTTCTCGGCGCGCAGGACGAGGCGCTTGCCGTTGGGCGTCGCGCTGACCGAGAGGTTCGTCGGTGGCGCCATCGTGAGGTCGGGGCACAGCAGCGTCGCGTCGGTGACGCAGGGGTTCCCGGCCACTGGCGGCGGGTCGGCGGGCGGCTCCTGCGCGCCGGTGGTCTGGCTGGCGGCGAGGGCGAGGCCGGCCGTGGCGGTCGCGAGGAGGGTCCGTCGGTGCGTCATGCGGGGCGGCAGCTTGGCAGCGGCGCCGTCAAGACGGCGCTCGGCCGTCCTGCACCGCCGCCATGAGCGACAGGCCGCCGTCGGCGACCACCGACGCGCCGGTGACGTACTGCGCGTCGGCGGCGCACAGGAAGGCGATGACGGCGGCCACCTCGTCGGCGTGGCCGGGCCGCCGCGCCGGGATCGCGGGACGGTCGACGTCGTGCGGGTCGACGTCCTCGTTGCCGGTCATCGCGGTCGCGACCTCACCCGGTGCCACGGCGTTGACCGTGATGCCGTGGGCCGCCCACTCGAGCGCCAGGACCTTCGTCAGCCCGCCGAGCGCGTGCTTGGCCGCGACGTAGGCGGCGGCCTGGGGGAGGGGGACGTGCTCGTGGACCGAGGTGACGTTGACGATCCGCCCGCCCGTGCCCGCGTCGCGCATGCGCCGGGCGGCCTCCTGGGCGCAGGCGAGTGCGCCGACGACGTTGAGCTCGAGGACGTCGCGCAGCGTGGCGAGGTCGAAGTCGATCGCCGGCATCGTGTCCCCGCCGCCGGCGTTGTTGACCAGGGCGTCGACCGCCCCCAGCTCGTCGGCGAGCTCGCCGACGACGGTGGCGCCGGAGGCCGCGTCGGCGACGAGGTCGAGCCGGCGGAGCGCCGTGCGGGCGCCCTTGGCGCTGGCCTCCGCGGCGGTCGCCCGCGCGCCCTGCTCGTCGGTGTGCCAGGTGATGCCCACGTCCCAGCCCTCCTGGGCCAGGCGGACGGCGGCCGACCGGCCGATGCCGGAGTCCGAGGCGGTCACGATGGCGACGGGCATGAGCCGCGTGGTGCCCGGCTCGCGCGGGCGCTCACGTGCCCGGCGATGTCCTACCTCGTTGGTAGGCTTTGAGCCTGATGATCTTCACGACGAAGGCCGAGTACGGCGTGCGGCTCCTCGTGGAGCTGGGCCGTCAGCGTGATCGCCGGCCCCGCTCGCTCAAGGCGATCGCCGAGGCCGAAGGCCTGCCGCTCGCCTACCTCGAGCGCATCGTCGCGCTGCTCAAGAAGGCCGGGCTCGTCGAGAGCACCCGGGGCGCGCACGGGGGCTACCGCCTCACGCGCGACCCCGCCGACGTCCACATGGACGAGGTCGTGGTCGCGCTCGAGGGCCCCGTCGCCCCGATGACGTGCTTCGTCGACGACACCGAGGGTGAGGCGACGACGCCCACGCCCCGTGCGCGCGTGCTCTGCTCGCACCACGACGACGCCGGCCACGGCTGTGCCACCAAGCTGCTCTGGCTCCGCGTCCAGGGCGGCGTGATGGACAAGCTCGCGCAGACCTCGCTCGCCGAGCTCGTCGCCTTCGCCGAGCGCGGAACCGCTGACCCCACCCCTCCGAAGGAGCCGTCCCTTGCCTGACCTCGAGATCCACAACCTGCACGTCTCCGCCGGGGACAAGCAGATCCTCAAGGGGCTCGACCTCACGGTCGAGAAGGGCGAGGTCCACGCGCTCATGGGCCCCAACGGCTCGGGCAAGTCGACCCTGGCCAACGCGATCATGGGCCACCCGGGCCTCGAGGTCACCGACGGCCAGATCCTCTTCAAGGGCGAGGACATCACGGAGGCCGACCCGGACGAGCGCGCCCGCGCCGGCCTGTTCATGGCCTTCCAGTACCCGGTCGCCATCCCGGGCGTGACCATCACGAAGTACCTGCGCATGGTCATGAACGCCCACCGCGAGGCGCGCGGCGAGAAGGAGGTCTCGCTCAAGGACTTCCGCAAGACCGTCGAGGCGGCGATGGAGCTCGTCAACGTCCCGCGTGAGTTCGCGTCGCGCTACCTCAACGACGGCTTCTCGGGCGGCGAGAAGAAGCGCCTCGAGACGCTGCAGCTCGCGCTCCAGCGCCCGGAGCTCGCGGTCCTCGACGAGACGGACTCGGGCCTGGACATCGACGCGCTGAACGTCGTCGCCCAGGGGGTGAACACCGTGAAGGGCGAGACCGACATGGGCGTCCTGATCATCACCCACTACCAGCGCATCCTCCACGCGGTGAAGCCCGACCGCGTCTCGATCATGTTCGAGGGGCGGATCGCCAAGGAGGGCGGCCCGGAGCTCGTCGAGCAGCTCGAGGCCGAGGGCTACGCGTCGATCCGCGCGGAAGTGGCAGCGGGGGCCTAGCGCATGGCCACCGGGGCCCTCCTCGACGTCGCGACCGACTTCCCGGTCCTGCAGCGGGAGGGCCTCGTCTACCTCGACTCGGCGGCGACCGCGCAGAAGCCGCAGGTCGTCATCGACGCGGTCCGCGACCTGTGGGAGCACCACAACGCGTCGGTGCACCGCGGCGTCTACCCGCTGGCCGTCGAGGCGACCGACCGCTACGAGGGGGCGCGCCGGCGCATCGCCCAGTGGCTGCGCTGGCCGGCGCGGGACACGATCTTCACGAAGAACGCGACCGAGGCGCTGAACCTCGTCGCGCAGGCGTGGGGGCGGGCGAACCTCTCGGCGGGCGACGTCGTCGTGCTCACCCACCTCGAGCACCACTCGAACATCGTCCCGTGGCAGATGGTCGCCGCCGAGCGCGGCGCGCAGCTGCGCTACGTCGGTGTCGACGAGGACGGGCTGCTGCGCCTCGACGAGCTCGACGAGCTGCTGGCGACCGGCGACGTGAAGGTCGTCGCGACGACCCACGTCTCGAACGTCACGGGGACGATCGTGCCGGTCGCCGACGTCGTGCGCCGGGCGCGCGCGGCGGGTGCCATCACGGTCGTCGACGGCTCGCAGGCGGTGCCGCAGCTCCCGGTCGCGCTCGACGAGGTCGACGCCGACTTCTACGCGTGGACCGGCCACAAGCTCTACGGCCCGACCGGGGTCGGCGTCCTGCACGGCCGCCACGAGCTGCTGCAGGAGATGCCGCCGTTCCTCGGCGGCGGGCACATGATCGCGTCGGTCGACTTCGAGACCTCCCGCTACGCCGACACGCCGGCGAAGTTCGAGGCGGGGACGTCGCCGATCGCCGAGGCCGCCGGCCTGGGCGTGGCGGTCGACTGGGTCGACGGCCTGGGCATGGACGCGATCCGCGCCCACGAGCTCGACGTCACCGCCTACGCGCTCGAGCGCCTGGGCGAGGTCGACGGGCTGACGATCCACGGCCCGCGCGACGCCGAGCAGCGCGGCGCCCTCGTCTCGTGGTCGATGGACGTCGCCCACCCGCACGACGTGGCCGAGGTCCTCGGTCGCCGCGGGGTCTGCATCCGCGCCGGGCACCACTGCGCCCAGGTCCTCATGCGGGTCCTCGGGACGTCGGCCACGAGCCGCGCGTCGTTCGCCGTGCACACCACGCGCGCCGAGGTCGACGCGCTCGTCGAGGGCCTCGCCGAGGTCCGGAGGATCTTCGCCTGATGGACGACCTGTACCGGCAGGAGATCCTCGAGCACTACAAGCGGCCTCGGAACTGGGGCCCGATGGAGTCGCCCGACCTCGAGTTCGAGGACAACAACCCGCTGTGCGGCGACGAGCTGAAGGTCATGCTGCGCGTGGGGGACGACCGGCGGGTCGAGGACGTGCGCTTCGAGGGCCACGGCTGCGCGATCTCGCAGGCGGCCGCGTCGATGGCCTCCGAGGAGGTCAAGGGCATGCCCGTCGACGACCTCCTGCGCCTCGACAAGGACTTCGTCCTCGACCTGCTCGGGATCGACATCTCGGCGACGCGCATGAAGTGCGCGCTGCTGTCGCTGAAGGTCCTGAAGTCCGCCGGGCTCGGTGCCGCGGTGGAGTGGGAGGACGACACGCCCGAGGCCGCGCGGCCGGCGGGCGACCCCGGCCGGCTGTAGCCCGGCGGTCGCGCGACCGCCGGTCGGCGTGGCTGGCGCGCCGCCTGGCGCGCTTGACACGCCGCCCCCCGCAGGCGATGCTCCGTCGCGCTGTGGGGGCACGGGGGTGGCCATGGCTGGGGGACCGCACGGGCGACGTCGACGTCCCTGGCGCGCTGCCCTACCCGCTCGTGGCCGACGAGCGCCGTGACGAGGCCGACCGCCGCTCGGGCTTCGACCGCCGCGTCGGGCCGCGTCCCTTCCTGGGCCCGGACCGCCGTCGCGCGCTGCGCCGCAGCCTCGTCGACCGCCGGGCGGCGCGCCACCTGCTGCGCGCCGTGACCATCGCGGAGATCCGCGCGGTCGCCGAGCGCCGGCGCTCTGGGCGCCTGTAGCGCTCAGGGTCCTCTGAGCGACACGCGCCCAGGTTGGCGCGTGCACGCAGCGTCCGGGGACGGGCGGCGGGTACCGGCGGCCGCACACCGAACGACGGGAGAGACGGATGGTCGACGACATCGACGTCCTGCCCATCGAGGACACCGACGGCGCGTTCGCCGAGGCCCTCGAGGGAGCGGGAGGCGGCACCCGCCGCCAGCTGCTGCAGCGGGCCGGCATCGCGGGCGGCGCCCTGGCGGGCGCGGGCGCGCTCTTCGGCGGCTTCGCGCCGGCGGCTGGTGCGGCGACGCGCCGGCGCGACGTGCAGATCCTGCAGTTCGCGCTCGTGGCCGAGCGCCTGGGCGCGGCGTTCTACCGCGAGGCGCTCGAGAAGGCGGGCCTCGAGGGCGCGACGCGCACGTACGCGGAGACCGCCCGGCGCGACGAGGTCACCCACGTCGCCGCCGTCCAGCGCCAGATCCGCAAGCTCGGCGGCCGTCCGGCCGCGGCCCCGCGGTTTCGCTTCGGCGCCGCTGTGCAGAGCCAGAAGGCCTTCCAGGACACGGCGCTGATGATCGAGACGATGTGCGTCCGGGTCCTCAACGGCGCCGGGCCCCTCGTGACGAAGTCCACGCTGGCGGCGGCGGGCGCGCTCGTGTCCGTCGAGGCCCGGCAGGTCGCCTGGCTGTCGACGATCGTCGGGCAGGACCCGGCGCCCGCGGCCTACGACCAGCCCCTGTCCCTGGCCGCGGCGCAGCGCAGGGTGCGCGCCACCGGCTTCGTGCGCTCCTGAGAGGACCGGAGATGCCTGACGAGAAGACCCTCGACGCCGTCGACCGCGACGGCGCCATCCGCGAGACCGCCGATCGCGTCCGCGGTGACCGCCGCGCCGACCTGCTGCGCCGGGCCGCCGTCGCGACCGGCGGCATGGTCGGCGGCGCCGCGGCCATCATGGCGATCCCGGGCGTGGCCGGCGCGCAGTCGCGCCGCGACCGCGACATCCTGAACTTCGCCCTGACGCTCGAGGAGCTCGAGGCGGCGTTCTACGCGCAGGCCCTCGAGCGGGCGGGTCTCACCGGCCCCGTCCTGGAGTTCGCCCGCACGGTCGCGGTCCACGAGGCCTCGCACGTCAAGAGCCTGCGCGGCGTGCTCGGGTCGAGCGCGATCGCCCGGCCGACGTTCGACTTCAAGGACACCACGACCGACGGCACGAAGTTCCTCGCCACCGCGATCGCCCTCGAGGACACCGGCGTCCGGGCCTACAAGGGCCAGGCCCCGCGCATCCAGTCCACCGCGGTGCTCAAGGCGGCGCTGGCGATCCACTCCGTGGAGGCGCGGCACGCCGCGTGGGTGCGCACCTTCGTGGCGGGTCAGAACCCGGTCCCGTTCCCCGTCGAGCCGCCGCGGTCGATGTCCGCGACGCTCGAGGTGGTGCGGGACACGGGGTTCATCGTGTCCTAGGCCGGACGGAGCGCCGACGCGCCGGGAGTGCGTCGGCGCCCACCTCCGGGCATCCTCGTGGGTGAGGAGGTGGATGGACCTCCGTGTCGATGACGCCTGCGCCCGCACTCCGTCGCCGTGATCGTCCGCGTGCTCCTGTGGGGCGCCTCGGGCTGCTGTCCGACGAGCGGCTCGTGGCCCGCGTCCGCGACGGGGACGACCGGGCCTTCGAGGTCCTCTTCGCCCGCCACCAGCCGGGGCTGCTGTCCTTCTGCCGCTACCTGCTGGGCTCGCGCGACGAGGCCGAGGACGCCGTGCAGCAGGCCTTCCTGCGCCTGCACCGCGCGCTCGCGGACGGTCCGCCGCCGGAGGAGCTGCGCCCCTACCTCTACGCGATCGCGCGCAACCGCTGCCGGACGCTGCTGGCCCAGCGCCGCGACGCCGGCCCGGTCGACGCGGAGCTTCCCGACCTCGCCGGCCTCGGCGACGTCGTCCACCAGCGCGAGGAGCTGCGCGAGCTGGTCGCCGCGGTCGGGCGCCTGCCGGAGGACCAGCGCGCGGCCCTGGTCCTCGCCGAGCTCGGCGACCTCTCCCACGCCGGCATCGCGGAGGTCCTCGACGTCCCCGAGGCGAAGGTGAGGACGCTCGTCTACCAGGCCAAGGCCCGCCTGCTCGCCGACCGCGAGGCCCTCGCCCGCCCGTGCGAGGAGGTCCGCGCCGAGCTCGCCACGGCCACGGGCCCGGCCCTGCGCCGCGGCCCCCTGCGCCGCCACCTGCGCGGCTGCGCCGGCTGTCGCGCCTTCCGCGCCGGCCTGGCCCGTCAGGACGCCGCGCTCGGCCTGGTCCTGCCGGTCAGTGCCTCCGCCGGCCTGCCCGCCGCGGTCCTCTCCGCCCTTGGCGTGGGTGGCGTGGGCGGCGTGGGTGCTGCGGGCGGCGTGGGCGGCGCAGCGGCGGCGACGGGCGCCGGTGCCGGTGCGGGCGCAGCGGCGGGTGGCAGCGGCGTGCTCGGCTCGCTCGGCGCGGCCAAGACCCTCGCCGTCGTCGCGGCCTTCGGCACCGGCGCGGCCGGCGGCACCGTGGTCCTCGACGAGGTCACCGCCGACCCTGCACCACGCGACCGCCCGGCGCGCGTCGCCGACGCACCACGCCCGGACCGCCCGCCCACCACCACGACCCCGCTCGCCATCGGCCTCGCCACGGCCACCACCCCGCCGGCCCGGCGTCCGACCCCCAGCCCCCCGGCCGCTCGGGGTCAGACCCCGTCGCACGCTCGGGGTCAGACCCCGTCACATCCGGCGGCGGGCGGCGCTCGGGGTCAGACCCCGTCGCATGCTCGGGGTCAGGCCCCGTCGCAGGCCCAGGGCAAGGACCGTGCCCGCCCCGCCCGGGGCCAGGCTCCGGGCCGCTCCGGCGCTCGGGGTCAGACCCCGTCGCATGCTCGGGGTCAGACCCCGTCGCAGCGGGGGAAGGGCAAGGAGCGGGGCCGTCCTGCTCGGGGTCAGACCCCGTCGCATCCGGCGGCGGGCGGCGCTCGGGGTCAGACCCCGTCGCATGCTCGGGGTCAGACCCCGTCGCAGGGGCGGGAGGAGCAGGGTCCGGCGCCGGGGCAGGGTGAGCGGGGACGCGCCAAGTCGGACACGTCGCCCACCTTGCCGCCCGAGCCGGGTGGGAAGGGGCATGAGTGACCTGTCCCAGCTCCTCCGTCGCCGCGGGGTCGCGGCCGGCGCGGCCGTCCTGAGCCTCGCCGCGGCCGGCACGGCCTTCGCCGCCGGCGACGCGATCAAGGGCACGAACGGCGCCGACCAGCTGACCGGCACCGAGAACGCCGACGTCATCGTCGCCAAGGCCGGCAACGACACCGTCAGCGCCCTCGGCGGCAACGACCGCATCGACGCCGGCAAGGGCGTCGACACGATCGACGGCGGCGACGGCGACGACCGCATCTCCGCCAAGGCGACCGGCAGCCGTCGCGCCCGCGCCGCGGGCCAGGGCGACACCGTCACCGGTGGCGCCGGCAACGACCGCATCGACGTCCGCGACGGCGAGCGCGACACCGTGGACTGCGGTGCGGGCAACGACGTCGTGAAGGCCGACCGCCTCGACGAGCTGACCGGCTGCGAGACCGCCGTCCGGCGCAGCGCGACCTTCCCGAAGCCCAAGCCGGCCAAGCCCAAGCCGGCCAAGCCCAAGCCCAGCGGCGACGACGGCGACCGTGACGATCGCGGCCGCAGCGAGGACCGCCGCCGTGACGGCGACCGTGGCGAGCGCGGCCGCCGCGACGACTCGCCCGAGGACCGCGATCGCGGTCGCGGCAACGACGACTGACCCGGCGGGTCACCGGGGGTCGCGGCGGCGGGAGCGGACACCCGCCCACCCGTGACGAGGAACACCCCGGACTGATCCCCTCCCTGCACGGAAGCACCCCTCCGTGGCACGGATGCCAGTCGCCCCGGGGCCGGACGGTCACCCCCCGTCCGGTCCCGAGCGGCGACCCCGACCGTCCCAGAGCTGAGCGCCGGCCGGCGCGCTACTCGGCCGCGGCCTCGCGGCGCGCCTCGGCCGCCGCCTCGCGCTGCGCCGCCGCCTCGTCCCCGCGACCTTCGGCCTCGAGCTGCTCGGCGCGCTCCTCGTGGGTGCGCGCGGTGCGCCGGTGGGCCTCCGCGGCGTGCGCCGTGGCGACCTCGGCGTGCCGGCGCGCCTGGGCCACGCGCTCCTCGGCCTCCTCCGGACGGTGCGGGCGCGGCCCGTCACGCAGCTCCTGCGCCCGGCGCCCGGCCTCCTCAGCGCGGGCATGGGCGTCCTCGATGCGCTCCTCCGCGGCCTCGCGGCGCGCCCTCGCCTCCTGCTCGATGCGGTCGAAGCGGTCCACGCTCCGGGGGCTACCCGGACGCGCTCGCCCCGTCACCGCCGGCGCCGTCGACCGCGCCCCCGCCCGGCCTCGCACCGTCGACCTCGGCCATGAGGACGATCGCGCCGTGCGGATCGCGCCCCTCCGGCCCGATGCCCAGCACCGTGACCCGGCAGCGGATGTCGCGGCCCCGGCGGTTCGTCGCGTCGACGACGACCTCGACCGCCGCCTCCTTGCCGCTCAGGACGCTGCGGATGCCGCCGCCGAGCTGCTCGACCGGCAGGCCGATGTCGAGGTTCTGCACGTGCTGGCCTGCGACCTCCTCGCTGCGCAGCCCCCACAGCTCCTCCGCCTGGGTGTTCCACATCCGCACGCGCTGGTCGTCGTCGAGCACCAGGACGCCGACGCCCATGCTGCGCAGGATCGTCTCGAGGAACGCGTTGGTCTCGTTGACCTCGAGCGTGCGCTGGCGCAGCTCGTCGTTGATCGTCTCGAGCTCCTCGTTGGTCGACGAGAGCTCCTCGTTCATCGTCTCGAGCTCCTCGTTGGTCGACTGGAGCTCCTCGTTGGTCGTCTCGAGCTCCTCGTTGGTCGACTGGAGCTCCTCGTTGGTCGTCTCGAGCTCCTCGACCGTCGACTGCAGCTCCTCGTAGGCGTTCTCGAGCTCGACCTTGGCCCGCTCGAGCTCGCGCCGCAGGTGCTGCTGGGCCGACACGTCGAGGAACGTCACCGACGCCCCGAGCAGCACCTCGCCCGCGTACAGGGGCGTGATCTGCACGTCGAAGAACCGCTCGCGCTCGTCGCGGCCCATGAGGCGGACGCCCTGGAGCAGCAGCCCCTGGCGGTCGGCGTAGGCCTTCTCGAGGTGCGTGCGCAGCTCGACGGGCCGGTAGGAGATCTCGAGGTCCTGCAGCGGACGGCCGAGGTCGGGCGGTCCGAGCGCGAAGAGCACCTGGGCCTCCTGGTTGGCCGCCGAGAGGACGCCGTCCGCGTCCACGACGATCGACGGCGACGGCCCGGCGTCGTACGCCGTCTCGCGCAGGGCGATGCCGTTCTCGCCGTTGTAGGACCCGTTGACCTGCGGGAACGCCGTACGGGCGCGCAGGCCGCGCCGCTGGACGCGCGTGAAGATGCGGTGCTTGAGGTCGACGGGCTTGAAGAGCTCGGTGTGCGTGATGAGCATCTCGGACTTGCCGAGGAACAGGACACCGTCGTCGTGCAGCGCGAAGTGGAAGCGGCCGAGGATCCGCGCCTGGGTCTCGGCCGTGAAGTACATGAGCGTGTTGCGGCACAGCAGCAGGTCGATCCGCGAGATCGGCGCGTCCTGCACGAGGTCGTTGCGGCCGAAGATCACGCTGCGGCGCAGGTCCTTGCGGAAGCAGAAGCGCCCGTCGAGGCGCTCGAAGTACCGGTCCAGCAGCTCGCGCGGGACGCCCTCGACCTGCTTGGGGGTGTACGTCGCCGCCCGCGCCTCGGCCAGCGCCTCCTCGTCGACGTCGGTCGCGTAGACCTTCACGCGGTCGCGGTACTCCTGCTCGCCCAGCGCCTCGGCGAGGACCATGGCCAGCGTGTAGGCCTCCTCGCCCGAGGCGCAGCCCGCGCACCACACGCGGATCGGCATCCCCGCCGGCCGCGAGGCCAGGAGCTTCGGGAGGACGTCCTCGCGCAGCTGGTCCCAGGCCGCGGGGTCGCGGAAGAACGCGGTGACGTTGATGAGGATCGTGTTGAAGAGCTGCGAGAACTCGTCCGGGTGCACCTCGAGGAAGTCGAGGTACTCGGCGTAGTCCGCGCATCCGTGGACCGCCATCCGCTTGCTGATGCGCCGCTCGAGGCTCGAGCGCTTGTAGCCGCTGAAGTCGAACCCGCGGCTGCGCTTGAGGTAGTCCAGCAGGGCGTCCAGCGGCGCGGAGTCGGAGGTGCTCACGTTGGGTCTTCGGGCGGCCAGTCGCGCTCGAGGACGGGCGAGTGCTCGAGCGTCTCGCGGAGGATCTTGACATGGGCGTCGGCCTGCTCGGCGCGCTCGACGAACTGCAGGGCCGAGTGCGGCCGCCCGCCCTCCTCGGCCACCGTCGCCATGCGGCGCATGAGCTTGCCGCGGTCCTCCAGGCTGCGCACCGCGCTCCACAGCGCCGCCTCGACCTGGTCGGCCTGCTCGGCGACGAACGAGTGCGGGCCGTAGCGGTGGCCCACGTGGCAGGTGAAGGACCGGATCCCGTTGTCGTGGCGTTCGGTGATCGCGCCGCCGCACTCGGGGCAGACGAGCTCCGTCAGACCGGGCGGACCGTCGAGCGAGGCGTCGGGTAGCGCGACGGCCGGCGCGTCCGCCGACGTCCCGGCCGCGGCCGAGCCGCGGACGGCCGTCTCCAGCGCCGCGCCGAGATCGGCGACGGGCAGGACCTCGTCGACCACGACGGCGCCGATGGCGCTGCTCGGCATGCCGGGGTAGGCCGCGTCCTCAGGGGCCTGCACGAGCGCGTAGCCGCCCCGGCGCTTCACGTGGGCCAGCCCGGCCGTCCCGTCGTCGCGCGTCCCCGTGAGGACGATGCCGCAGACCCGCCCGTCGAACACGTCGGCCGCGCTGCGGAAGAGCGGGTCGACCGCCGGCCGGTGGCCGTTCTCGCGCGGGCCGTAGCTCAGGCGCACGCGGTCGGGCTCGACCAGCAGGTGCGTTCCAGGCGGCGCGACGTAGACGCGGCCGTGGCGCAGGAGCTCGCCGTCGGCGGCCGGCGCGCAGTACAGGGGGGTCACCCGATCGAGGATCCGGGCGAGCACGCTCTCGCCCGCGGCGGAGAGGTGGAGGACGACGAGCACCGCCGCCGGCAGGTCCGCCGGCAGATCGCGCAGGAGCGTCTGGAGGGCCTCGACGCCACCGGCGGAGGCGCCCACGACCACGACGTCGCGGCCGGCGTCGCGCGGCTCGAAGCGGGGAGCGTCGTCGGCGGCCATCCCGGCGAGGTTCTCCCGTGCGCGGGTCCTCCACCGGCGTCATGTTGCTTCACAACATCGCGATGCGCGGACGCTCGAGGCGCTCCGCCGGTCGCGCGCCGGACAGCCCGGCGCATCGGCGCTCGTCGCGGGCGGGCACCCCCGGCGACGGATGGCACCCGAGCTCTGCTCCCTCCACGCGCCCGCCGTGCCTGTCGCGGTCGGCGGACTGCGTGACGCCGCGGCACAGGCCGCCCACGAGGCGGGAGCGCTCGAGGGCGTGGTCGGGCGCGTCCGGCTCGCCGTCAGCGAGGCGGCCACGAACGCGGTGCTGCACGCCTACGCCGAGGACGACGACCTCGGCACCGTGGACCTGCTGGTCGACCTGGAGGCCGGCCGGCTGCGCGTCGAGGTCCGCGACCACGGCCGCGGGATGCGGCCGCGCACCGACAGTCCCGGGGCCGGGCTCGGCCTCCCCGTCATCGTCCGGGTCGCCGACGACGTCGAGGTCCGGCCCGTCGCCGGCGGCGGGACCGCCGTCACGATGTGCTTCGCGCTCGCTCCTCGTCCCAGCTGAGCAGCCGGGCCACCCCGCAGAGCTCGAAGGCCGACTGGACCGCCCGCGGGCCGCGGACCATGGTCAGCTCGGTGCCGCGCTCCGCCAGGCGGCGCCGGCAGTCCAGGACCGCGCCGATGCCCGACGAGTCGATGAAGCGCACGTCGCGGAGGTCGAGCACGACCGCCGGCACCTCGCCGGCCGCGCGCAGGACGGCCCCGGCGAGCTCAGGCGCGGTCGCGATGTCGACGTCGCCGTGAGGGACGACGAGGCGGCTGCGACCGTCGTCGCGGATCTCGAGGAGGAAGGGCGCGGGCTTCATGCCGGACGGCGAACGCTAGGACGGCACACTCCGCTCACGACCCCGGTCGTTGGTACGCAACGCCCGATGTGGGGAACCTGGAAGGCGTGGGTGGCACGGCGCCAGGGCATGACGGGGGCAGATGACGACCGCCGCCACGGTCCGGCTGCTCGACCACGAGCCCGACTTCGCCTCGGCGCTGCCCGAGGAGGAGGTCGAGGTCGCGTCGCGGGCGGCGACACTGCCGGTCCTGACGCTGCGCACCGGCGCCCTGGACCCCGGCGAGCTGGCCGCCGGCCGGCCGCTGCTCGTCCTCGACGGCTTCGTCGCGCGCGAGGTCGTCCTCGCCGACCGTCCGGCCGCCCAGCTCCTCGGTCCCGGGGACATCGTCGACGGCCGCGCCGGCATCGCCGACGACCTGCCCTGCGACATCCGCTGGAGCGCGCTCGGCCCCGTCCAGGCCGCCGTCCTCAACGAGCGCTGGATCGAGGTCTGCCGCCGCTGGCCGGCCCTCGGCGTCGCGATGCACGACCGGATGGCCGACCAGGCCGCCCGTGCCCTGCTCGTCGCGGCCGTCACGGCCCTCCCGCGCGTCGAGCAGCGCGTCGTCGCGCTGCTGTGGATCCTCGCCGGCCGCTGGGGCACGATGACCCCGGACGGCGCGACCGTCCCGGTGTCGCTCACCCACGACGCCCTCGGGCGCCTGACCGCCGCGCGGCGCTCGACCGTGACGCTCGCCCTCGGGCGGCTCACCGAGCAGGGCATCGTCGTCCGTCGCGACGACGGGCACCTCGCGCTGCGCCCGGGGTCGGACTCGGGGCTCGGGGAGATCCGCACGCCGCCGGCGCTCGACGAGCGCGCACCGCGCACCATGCCGTCGCGTGGGCGCTTCGCACGGCCCGCCGGGGACGTCCCCGCGCCGGCGGTGAGCCACGACGCCCTGCTCGACGAGCTGCGCCGCGTGCGCGACAGCCTCGGCGACGAGGCGGCCCGCGCCCGGCGCGCGGTGACCGCGTCGCAGGTCGCGGCGCAGGCCAACGCGCGGGTGCTCGAGGTCAGCCGCAGCCGGCGCGAGGCGTTCGAGGCCGCGCGCAAGGCGCACGACCCCGAGCAGGACTAGCCCGACAGCCCGGCGGCCGCCTGGCGGGCGCGGCGCGCCGCCTTCACGCGATCCACGGCCTTCAGCTCGACCTTGCGCAGCCGCACCGCGCGGGGTGTGACCTCGACGCACTCGTCCTCGCGCAGGTGCTCGAGCGCCTGGTCCAGCGAGAGCTGGCGCGCGGGCACGAGCCGCACGAGCTCGTCGGCCGTCGACGAGCGGATGTTCGTCAGGTGCTTCTCGCGGACGATGTTCACGTCGAGGTCGTCGGCGCGGGCGTTCTCGCCGACCACCATGCCCTCGTAGACCTCGTCACCGGGGGAGACGAAGAGCGTCCCGCGCTCCTGCAGCTGGAAGCAGGAGAACGACGTGACGGCCCCGGAGCGGTCGGCCACCAGCGAGCCCGTCGGCCGGGTGCGCAGCTCACCGACCCACGGCTCGTAGCGGTCGAAGACGGAGTGCGCGAGGCCGGTGCCACGGGTCTCCGTGAGGAACTCCGTGCGGAAGCCGATGAGCCCGCGCGCGGGGACGAGGTAGTCCATGCGCACCCAGCCCGTGCCGTGGTTGACCATCTGCTCCATGCGGCCCTTGCGCAGGGCCAGCAGCTGGGTCACGACACCGACGAAGTCCTCGGGGACGTCGATCGTCAGGCGCTCGACCGGCTCGAGCACCCGGCCCGCGTCGTCCACGCGCGTGACGACCTGCGGCTGGCCGACCGTGAGCTCGTAGCCCTCCCGGCGCATGAGCTCGACGAGCACCGCGAGCTGGAGCTCGCCACGGCCCTGGACCTCCCAGGCGTCGGGCCGGTCGGTCGGGTTGACGCGCAGCGAGACGTTGCCGATGAGCTCCTGGTCCAGGCGCGCCTTGACCTGGCGGGCGGTGAGCTTGTCGCCGTCGCGCCCGGCCATGGGGGAGGTGTTGATGCCGACGGTGACGCTCAGCGACGGCTCGTCGACCGTGATGACCGGCAGCGGCCGCGGGTCGGCGAGGTCGGCCAGCGTCTCGCCGATCGTCACGTCGGCGATGCCCGCCACGGCGATGATCTCGCCCGGCCCCGCCTCCGTGGCGTCGACGCGGTCCAGCGCCTCGGTGACGTAGAGCTCGCCGACCTTCGCGCGCTCGACCGAGCCGTCGGCCCGGCACCAGGCGATGTCGGCGCCCTTGCGGATCGTCCCGCTGTGCACGCGGCAGAGCGCGAGGCGACCGACGTATGGCGAGGCGTCGAGGTTCGTGACGTGCGCCTGCAGCGGCGCGTCGGCGTCGTACTCGGGCGCGGGGATCGTCTCGACGAGCAGGTCGAGCAGCGGGCGCAGGTCGGTCCCGGGGACGGCGGCGTCGTCCTCGAGCTCGAGCGAGGCCCAGCCCTCCTTGGCGTTCGTGTAGACGATCGGGAACTCGATCTGCGACTCGTCGGCGTCGAGGTCGAGGAAGAGCTCGTAGACCTCGTCGACCACCTCGCCGATGCGCGCGTCGGGCCGGTCGACCTTGTTGATCACGAGGATCACGGGCAGCTTGGCCTCGAGCGCCTTGCGCAGGACGAAGCGCGTCTGGGGCAGCGGCCCCTCGCTGGCGTCGACGAGCAGCAGGACGCCGTCGACCATCGTGAGCCCGCGCTCGACCTCGCCGCCGAAGTCGGCGTGGCCCGGCGTGTCGACGATGTTGAGCTTGACGTCGCCGTAGCGGACCGCGGTGTTCTTCGCGAGGATCGTGATGCCCTTCTCGCGCTCGAGGTCCATGGAGTCCATGACCCGGTCGGCGACCTCGGCGCCGGCCCGGAAGGCGCCGGACTGGTGGAGCATCGCGTCGACGAGGGTGGTCTTGCCGTGGTCGACGTGCGCGACGATCGCGACGTTGCGCAGGTCGGTCCGGCGGGCGAGGGAGGCCATCGGCCTGCAGGCTACAATCCCGTCTTGCGACGTCGGATTTGACTGCGTGCCCGAGACGATCGACATCTGCCCCCTCTCCCAGCTCCCGCCCGGCTCCCGGAAGGTCGTCGAGTGGGAGGACCTGGAGATCGCCGTCCTGAACGTGGACGGGGAGCTGTTCGCGATCGAAGACCGCTGTTCGCACGACGACGGACCGCTGGCCGACGGCGAGCTCGATGCTGCGGCGTGCACCCTGGAGTGCCCGCGCCACGGCTCGCAGTTCGACCTGCGGACCGGCAAGCCCCTGACCCTGCCTGCGTACGCACCCGTGGACGTGTTCCCGGTGCGTGTGGAGCACGAGACCGTGAAGGTCGAGGTGGACTGAGACATGGCCACGACCCCTGATGCCATCCAGAGCCAGAAGGAGCTGACGCCCGAGGAGGCGTCGCTGCGCAACCTGGGCTCCGACTACGAAGAGCGCTACGGCTTCCACGACGCCGAGAACTACCTGTACAAGGCGCCCAAGGGCATCAACCGCGAGATCGTCGAGAAGATCTCCGAGTTCAAGTCCGAGCCGCAGTGGATGCGCGAGTTCCGCCTCAAGGCGCTCGACCACTTCCTGAGCCGGCCGCAGCCCACCTGGGGCTCGCCGATGCTCGCGGAGGTCGACTACGACGACATCCACTACTTCGTGCGCGCCTCCGAGAAGGCCTCGCGCACGTGGGACGAGGTCCCCGAGGACGTCAAGAAGACCTTCGACCGCCTGGGCATCCCCGAGGCCGAGCGCAAGTTCCTGGCCGGCGTCGGCGCCCAGTACGAGTCCGAGGTCGTCTACCACCAGGTGCGCGAGGACCTCGAGCAGCAGGGCGTCGTCTTCATGGACATGGACTCGGGCCTGCGCGAGCACGAGGACCTGGTCCGCGAGCACTTCGCGACGATCATCCCGGCCAACGACAACAAGCTGGCCGCGCTCAACAGCGCCGTGTGGTCGGGCGGGTCGTTCGTCTACGTGCCGCCGGGCGTGCACGTCGAGATGCCGCTGCAGGCCTACTTCCGCATCAACACGGAGAACATGGGCCAGTTCGAGCGGACGCTGATCATCGCCGACGAGGGCTCCTACGTGCACTACGTCGAGGGCTGCACCGCCCCGGTGTGGTCGAGCGACTCGCTGCACTCCGCGGTCGTCGAGCTCATCGCCAAGCCGGGTGCGCGCATCCGCTACACGACCGTCCAGAACTGGTCGCAGAACGTCTTCAACCTCGTCACGAAGCGCGCGGTCGCCGAGGCCGACGCGACGGTCGAGTGGGTCGACTGCAACCTCGGGTCGAAGCTCACCATGAAGTACCCGAGCGTCTACCTGACGGGCGAGCGCGCCCACGGCGAGATCCTCTCGATCGCCTTCGCGGGCAAGGGCCAGCACCAGGACGCGGGCGGCAAGATCGTCCACGCCGCGCCGAACACGACGTCGAACATCTTCGCCAAGTCGATCTCCAAGGACGGCGGGCGCTCGTCCTACCGCGGCCTGCTCGAGGTCGCCAAGGGCGCCACGGGCTCGAGGTCCAAGGTCGTCTGCGACGCGCTGCTGCTCGACGAGGACTCGCGGACCGACACCTACCCGACGATCCGCATCGGCGAGGACGAGGTCGACATCGGCCACGAGGCCACCGTCTCGAAGGTCGGCGACGAGCAGCTCTTCTACCTCATGAGCCACGGGCTCCCGGAGGACGAGGCGGCCAAGCTCATCGTCAACGGCTTCATCGAGCCGATCGTCAAGGAGCTGCCGATGGAGTACGCGGTCGAGATGAACCGCCTCATCGAGCTGCAGATGGAGGGGTCGATCGGCTAGTGGCGACCACCGACACCCCCACCGCAAAGGGCGTGGAGCCCGGGCAGGAGCTCGAGCTCCCGCAGTTCAAGGGCGTCCCGGGCTGGGAGTTCACGCCGCTGGACAAGCTCGACCTCGACGCCTTCGAGGACGCGCCGGGCGGCAGCGCCGACGCCGGGGCCTTCCCGCTGGGCCGGCCGGAGGGCGCCGTCCTGGTGTCCTCCGACGCGCCCAGCACCGAGGGCCCGGTCGTCATGCCGCTGGCCCAGGCGCGCGAGCAGCTGCCCGACGTCGTCGAGGCCCACCTGGGCAAGGTCGTCACGCGGCACGACACGTTCACCGCGCGCAACGCCGCGCGCTGGACCGACGGCACGCTGGTCTACGTCCCGCGCAACGTCCACGTCGAGGCGCCGATCGCGCTCGAGACGGTCCTGGAGCGCGAGGGCACGGCGCTGCACCACCGCACGCTCGTCGTCCTCGAGGAGGGCGCGCAGGCCGAGGTGTGGGACCAGGTCGTCGGCACCGACGGGCTGTTCAACACGGTCGTCGAGCTCGTGGTCGGCCCGAACGCGAACCTGCGCTACGTCGCCGCCCAGGACCTCGACGAGCGCGCGTGGATCTTCGGCTCCCAGCGTGCGGTGATCGACCGCGACGCCGAGCTGGACTGGACGACGCTCGGCTTCGGCTCGGGCAACGGCAAGGTGTTCGTCGAGACCAAGCTCGACGGGCCGGGCTGCACCGGCAAGGTCACCGGCGCCTACGCGACGCGCGGCCGCCAGCACCTCGACTTCGACACGCTGCAGGAGCACGCGGCCCCCAACACCGTGAGCGACCTGGCCTTCCGCGGGATCGTGTCGGGACGCTCGAGCGCGGTGTGGCGCGGCATGATCCAGGTCGACCAGGGCGCCCAGCAGACCGACGCCTTCCAGGAGGCGCGCAACCTCCTGCTCGGCAAGAAGGCCCACGCGGACGCGATCCCGGGCCTCGAGATCCTCGCCGACGACGTGCGCTGCACGCACGCCGCGGCCATCGCCCAGATCGACCCGGAGCAGGTCTTCTACCTGCGCTCGCGCGGCGTGCGCCGCGAGCAGGCCGAGCGCCTGGTGGTCGAGGGCTTCCTCGCCGCGCTCGTGGAGCGCTTCGCCGAGGGCCCGGTGCGCGACGCCGTCGCGGCCGCCCTCGAGCGCCGGCTCGAGCAGCTGCTCGGCTAGCTGCCGCTGTCCGGCCCGCGGCCGGGTGTGCCCGCTCCGCCTCGCGGCGGAGTAGGTTCGCCCGGCCGTGCGCCATCTCGTCGCTCTCCTCGTCGTCCTCGCGGTGATGGTCGCCGCGGGCGGCGCCCACCCCGACCGGGCCGCTGCCGCGGAGCCCGGCGTCGTCCTCGTGGGCGGCGCGGCCGCCGGGTCGCCCCAGGCCCTCGGCGCGCTGCAGTCCAGCGGCGCGCGCTGGGCGCGCGTCTTCCTGTTCTGGCACGGCGTCGAGCCCGCGCGCGGCCAGCTCGACGACGGGGTGCTCGCCGCCTACGACGGCATCGTCGACCAGGTCCGCGCACAGGGCAAGCGGCTCGTGCTGGTGGTCACGGGCGCGCCGGCGTGGGCCTCCGGCGCCGACGACGTCATCACGCCCCCGCGCGACCCCGACGACTACGCGTCCTTCATCGGGCGCCTCGCGGCGCGCTGGAAGGGCAAGGTCGACGCCTTCGAGGTCTGGAACGAGCAGGACGAGGGGCGCTTCTGGAAGGGCGGCCCCGACCCCGCGGGCTACACGCGGCTGCTGCGCGGCGCCCACGCCGCCGTCAAGCGCGCCGACCCATCGGCCACCGTCGTGCTCGGCGGCATGGTCGGCAACGACTACGGCTTCCTGGAGAAGGTCTACGCCGCCGGCGGCAAGGGCGCCTTCGACGCGGTGGGCGTGCACACCGACACGGCGTGCAACCGCACCGCGCCCGACCAGTACTACCGCGAGGCCGACGGGCGCATCGGCCGCTTCTCGTTCCTCGGCTACCGCGAGGTCAAGAAGGTCATGCTCGCCCAGGGCGACGACAAGCCGATCTGGATGACCGAGCTCGGCTGGTCCTCGACGAGCGCGCGCTGCGACGTCGGCGCCGGCGCCGGGACCGTCGCGGGCGGCGTCCCGGCCCAGCAGCAGGCCGACTTCCTGCGCCTGGCCTACAACTGCCTGGCCCAGGACGACGCGGTCCAGGTCGGCATCTGGTTCTCGCTGTCGGACGACACGCAGGCCGACACGCCGGAGGGGCGCTTCGGCCTGACCTCGTTCGGCTTCTCGCCCAAGCCGGCGTGGGAGGCGTTCCGCACCGTCGCGAGCGACGGCCCGAACCTCAACCGGGCCTGCGGCGACTTCGGCGGGCCGACGATCGGCCGCACGACGCCGGTGCCGGGGACGTTCTTCTACGGGCCCCTGCGCATGAGCCTCGCCGCGACCGACCCGCAGGGCATCGCGCGGCTGCGGATCCTCGCCGACGGCAGGACCGTGCGGTCCTTCAACGGCACGAGCGGCTCGATCACCTGGCAGGGCGCCAAGCGGTTGTCGCCGGGCACGCACACGATCACCTTCGTGGCCTTCGACAACAACGGCAACGAGTCGCGCTCGCAGGTCCGGGTGACCAAGCCGGGCAGCGGCAAGTGGCGCTCGCTGCGCACGTCGCTGGGCCTGACGCTCGGCCGCCCGCGGGGGACGGCCCGCACGGTCAACCTGCGGATCGCGTCGGTGCCGGTCGTCCAGGGCCTGCCGGGCAAGGTGCGCCTCGTCGCGCAGCGGCGCATCAAGGGCAGGTGGCGGATGCAGTACCGCATCGACAAGCCCGCCTCCCGCACCCTCACGGCGGTCAGCCGGACGTGGGTGCGCGGCCGGTGGCGCGTGCGCGCGTCGTACCGGCGCACCGGCCCGTTCCGGGCGTCGACGACGGCCTGGAAGACGTTCACGGTGCGGTAGTACGGGCGTGCGTGGCGTGCCGCTCGGGCCTCGTGAGTGGGGACTTCCGCTCGCATGCCGAGCGCAACTCCCCACTCACGCCCGCCGGGGCTGCCGGCCGGCCCACCGAGACGCGCTCCCCCTCCTCAGTGCGCAACAGCGACGACGCCGTCCCTGGCGACCGCCCGAGCGGCACGCCGCCTACCCCGACGCAGACCGCGTTTGCGAACGCTAGCGTTCGTCCATGGGTCGCAGGGGGAGGCTGCGCGCGGCGCTTGCGGCGCTCGTGAGCGTGACGGCGACGGCGGCGGTGATCGCGCCGCCAGCACCGGCGCAGCTGCGCGCCGGCGCCGCCTCCGCCGACCTCACCCCGCCGGTCGGCACGCCGATGTTCGCCTACACCGCGCGCTCGCGGATCGCCAACCCGGCGAACCTGCCGACGGTCCTGCAGCTCGTCGCCGACCCGGGCGCCGGGCTGTACGCGAAGACGTTCGTCGCGTCGGAGGGCATCCACACGCGCGTGCGCGCGCGGGCGCTGGTGCTCGAGCGCGACGGGCGGCTGTTCGCCATGGCCCAGGCCGACCTCGGCGGGTTGCCGTACGCGATGACGCAGGAGGTGCTGCGGCGCGTGCGGGGGTCGGGCATCACCGGGGAGCGGCTGCTGCTGTCGGCGACGCACACGCACTCGTCGACCGGGCCGATCTGGCCGCTGGACAACCTCGGCTACGCGCTGCTGGGCGGTGACCTGCTCGACCCGCGGGTCTTCGACCTCACCGCGCAGGGGATCGCGGAGGCGCTGCTGCGCGCGAAGGGGCGGCTGGCGCCGGCGCAGCTCGGGGTGGGGACGACCGAGCTGCGGGGCGCGTCGCGCAACCGGGCGTCGAGGGCCCACGACCGCAACGAGGACCTGCCCGCCGACCCGGCCGAGCGGGCGCGGGGGCGGATTGACCCGACGGTGACGGTGGTCCGCGTCGACGACCGGGAGGGCCGGCCGATCGCCGCGTGGTCGAACTTCGCCGTGCACCCGACGAGCTTCGACGCCGACAACCTGCTCTTCTCGGGCGACAACGCCGGGACCGCGGCGCGGGCGGTGGAGGCGGGCATGGCCGCCGAGGGCGGCGGCTCGCCCGCGGCGGACGGCGCGCCGGTCAACGTGTGGACCAACGGGGCGCAGGGCGACGTCTCGCCCGACGGTGATCCCGGACCCGCCGACGTCGCCGAGGGCGACACGGCGAAGGTGGACCTCGCGGGCCGCCGCACCGCCGAGGGCATCCTGCGCGCCTGGCGGGCGGCGGCCGACCGGCGGACCGCGACGCCCGCCCTCGAGGCGCGCCGCACCTTCCTGGCCTTCGACGGCACCCCGGCGGGCGGCTCCCCGGTCGGCCCGGTCCCGGCGCTCGGCGCCGGCGGGATCTTCCTGGGCGACGGCACCTGCGCGCCGGTCGACGGCCTGGCCGGCCCGGGGCAGGGGGAGAAGCTGCCGTTCCTCGCCGCGCCCGGCCTGGCGCCCTCCACGGTGCCGCTGTCGCTCTGGCGCGTCGGCGGCCTGGCCGTCGCCGGGCTGCCCTCGGAGGTCACGAAGCAGATGGGCCAGCGCATCCGCGCGGGGCTGCAGGCCGCCGCGGGCGCTCGGGTGGACCGCGTCGCCCTCGCCGGCCTCACCAACGGCTACATCTCCTACACCGCGACCCCGGAGGAGTACGGGGCCTGCGGGTACGAGGGCTCGTTCACGCTGTTCGGCAAGCAGCAGGGCCGGCGCCTGCTCGACGGCGCCCGCGCGCTGGTCGAGCCGGTCCTGACCGGCGCGCCCGCGCCCGCCGGAGCGCCGGAGCCGCTGCCGACGGGACTCGCCACGCCGCTGCGCCTGCCCGCCCCGACGACGCCGCAGGCCGGCCGCGTGGTCCGCGAGCCCGTGCAGGAGGCCCGCCGCGGCGAGCGCGTGACCTTCGCCTGGCGCGGCGGGGCGCCCGCGCTGGACGCGCCGCGCGGCGCGACGCTCGTCCGGCTCGAGCGGCGCGTCGGGGACAGCTGGAGGACCGAGGCGACCGACGACGGTCCGCAGGACACGACGCGCCTGGTGCGCGGGACGTGGACCGAGACGCTGCAGCTCGACGCCTGCCAGCCGCTCGGGACCTACCGGCTGCGGGCGACCGGTCGCGCCGACCGCGGCCGCGGCGTCGCGCCCTACACGGCGACCTCGCGGCCCTTCGTGGTGCGGGCGCTCGCGCTCGACGCCGACCCGGTGCAGGTGAGCCCCCGCGGCGTCGTCACCGTCCGCGCGCGCTACCCCGACCCCGGTGCCGGCGCCCTGCTGGCCCAGGAGCGCTTCGTCACCACGGGTCGCGCGCGCCTGCGCGTCGACCCGCGCGGACGGGCACGCGCCCGCACCGTCGTCGCCCGGCCCAAGGCGGCCAAGGGGACGCTCGAGGTCCGCGTCGGGCGTCGCGCCCGCGTACGGCTGCTCGGCGTCCGCGACGGCTGCGGCAACGCGACCGGCGGTCAGCGGTAGGGCAACACGCCGCTGACACCCGGTGCGCGAGGATCCGCGGCCATGGTCGACCCCAACCACCACGACCGCTTCGTCCTGCGCCAGCGCGTGAAGCTCGTCATCAACCAGTACGAGTTCTCCGTCCCGGCCGAGGAGGGCGACGGCGAGGCGTTCTGCTTCGTCGAGCAGGCGCGCTTCAAGTTCAAGGAGGACATCCGCTTCTTCACGGACGAGCGCAAGGAGACCGAGCTCCTGCGCATCAAGGCCCGCCAGCGCTTCGACCCGGCGGCCCGCTACGACGTCACGACGCCCGACGGGGGGAAGGTCGGGGAGGTGCAGAAGGTCTTCGGCGCGTCGCTGCTGCGCTCGACCTACACGCTCTTCGACGCCGCCGGCAACGAGGTCGCCACCGTCCGCGAGCGCAGCCTGCCGGTCGCGCTCTTCCGCCGGCTCATCGGCTTCGTGCCCTACGTCGACAGCGTCGCCGACTGGCTGCCGATCCCGTACGACTTCGAGTTCCGCCGCGGCGAGGAGGTCATCGGCGTCCATCGCCGGCGGCGCTGGAAGTGGGTCGACGTCTACGACATCGACCTCACGGCCGACGAGGGGCGCACGCTGGACCGCCGCCTCGTCCTGGCGATCGCCGTCGCGATCGACGCGCTGCAGGCCCGCTAGGCGGCGCGGGGGAGCGCCGCCAGGACCTCCCTGAGGTCGTCGGCGTCGGCGAAGTCGAGGCCCAGGGCGTGGACCGCGCGGTGGCGGACCACGCCCGCCTCGTCGACGACGAAGACGGCGCGGCGGGTGCCGAGCACCGGCGCCGTGACGCCGTAGAGCCGCGCGACGACCTTCCCGGCGTCGGCGAGCAGCGGCACCGTCAGGCGGTGCTTGTCGCGAAAGCGCTCGTGGCTGTCGAGGTCCTGGTGCGAGATCCCGACGACGGTGGCGTCGAGTGCCGCCATCTCCTCGGAGTCGTCGCGGTAGGAGCAGAACTGCCGGGTGCACACCGGCGTCCCGTCGCCGGGGTAGAAGAGCAGCACCACCCGCTCGCCGCGGTGGTCGGCGAGGCGGAAGGGCCCGTCCGTGCCGGGCAGCTCGAAGTCCGGGGCGTCGTCGCCCACCTGCGGTCCAGAGGCCATCCCATGGCACCCTACGGGGCTCGTGGACGCCTGGATCGCCCAGCACGCCGAGCGGATCGCCACGCGCGCGCCGCGTGAGCTCGAGGCGCTGGTGGCGGTCTCGTCGCCCTCGGGCGACGTCCGCGGCGCCGACGAGGCCGTCGCCGTGGCCACGGCGCTCCTGCCGGAGGCCGCCGAGGTCGAGCGCGTGCCGTGCTCCTCGCCCGGCCACGCCGACGACCTCGTCGCGCGCGTGCGCGGGACGGGCGCCGGCCGCATCGTGCTCCTCGGCCACCTCGACACCGTCGTCGCCCACGACGCCCACCGGCCGCTGGCGCGCGACGGCGAGCGGCTGGTCGGCTCGGGCTCGGTGGACATGAAGGGCGGAGACGTGCTGGCACTGGGCGTCCTGCGCGCCCTGGCCGAGGACCCGTCGCGCTTCGCCGAGGCGGCGCTGCTGCTCGTGGTCGACGAGGAGTGGCGCACGGCCCCCTTCGGCCACGTCGAGCGCTTCGCCGGATTCGACGCGTGCCTGTGCTTCGAGGCGGGGGAGGTCGACGGCGAGGGCCGCGACGCCGTCGTCGTCGAGCGCAAGGCCGCCGGGACCCTGCGCGTCCGCGGCCACGGGCGCTCCGCGCACTCGGGGTCGGCGCCGCACAAGGGCGTCAACGCGCTGCTGGCCCTGGCGCGCGCGGCGCAGGCCGTGGCCGGCTGCCACGACCCCCAGGGCCCCGACCGCCTGACCGCCGTGCCGACCGTCATGCGCAGCGGCGACGCGTTCAACGTCGTCCCCGCCGCCGGCGAGCTCGTCTGCGACCTGCGCGCCGAGCGCGCGGAGGCCTTCGACGGCGTCATCGCCGCGCTGCCCGCCGAGGTCGACGGCGCGACGCTGGAGGCCGACCTCCTGCGCGTCTGGCCGGGCATGCACGCGTGGGAGGCCACCGCGCCGGTGCTCGCGGACGCGGCCACGGACCTCGGGCGGCCCGTCGTGGGCGCCCGCCGCGGCGGGGCGAGCGACGCGAGCCACTTCGCCTCGGCCATCGCCGTGACCATCGACGGCCTCGGCCCGCGGGGCGGCGGGGCCCACGCCCCGTACGAGCACGTCCTGGAGGGCTCCCTGCGGACACGGGCCGAGGTCGCGTTGTCCGTCGCGAACGCCGTCCTCAAGCGGCGGGGCGCCGACGCCGACTCATAAGACCGTCGCGGTTGCTACGCTGCCGCGCGCAGTCTTGAAGACCAGCCGAACCGCCACCCGTCCTCAGGGCGGCGGGCGGGGGACCCACTGACCGGGACGTACCCGGTCCGGGGCGAATCACGCAGAAGCCGTGTAGCGCCGCTCTCTTGGCGCGAGCCCGACAGCTAACCCCGCAGGCACCGAAGAGAGGGGTTCACGCTTGTCCGCATACGTCTCGTCGTTCCGCCTGGCCGTCCTCGGTGCGCTCTGCGCGCTGGGTGCCGCGACCCTGCTCCTCCTGCCGTCCTCCGCGGACGCGCAGAGCAGCGCCGCGTCGCCGTCGGCCTCGTCGGCCTCCCAGCAGCTCGGCAAGCGCGCCCTGCGCTCCGGGTCCAAGGGCGCGGACGTCAAGGAGCTCCAGCAGCTCCTGCGCAAGGCGGGCTTCAAGACCGCGGTCGACGGCGTGTTCGGCCCCGGCACCGTCCGCGCGGTGCAGCGCTTCCAGCGCGCCGCGCGCCTCGAGACCTCCGGCGTCGTCGGTCGCAAGACCGTCCAGGCGCTGCGCAAGGCCACCAGCGGCACGGCGTTCCAGAGCCTCGGGGGCTTCGACTCCGAGGACGGCGCCGGCAGGCAGCGCTCGCTCGGCGACCGCATCCCGCTGCGCAAGGGCATGCACGGCCACGACGTGAAGGTCCTCCAGGACTACCTGCGTCGCGCCGGCATCCGCACGAAGGTCGACGGCGAGTTCGGCGCCGGCACCGTCAAGAACGTCAAGAAGTTCGAGCAGCTCCAGGAGCGCGAGGACGACGGCGTCATGGACGCCGGCGACATCGACGCCCTGCGCGGCGCCGTCGACGGCGACCGCGGCCTGGCCCCGGCCGAGCCCGTCGCCCCCGCCAAGCTCGCCCCCGGCGACCGCGCGACGGTCGGCCCCGACGGCCTGGCCATCGCCCCGGCCAACGCGCCCGAGGCGGTCAAGCAGATCATCGCCGCGGGCAACGCGATCGCCACGAAGCCCTACCGCTACGGCGGCGGCCACGGCAAGTGGCAGGACACCGGCTACGACTGCTCGGGCTCGGTCTCCTACGCCCTGCACGGCGCCGACCTGCTCAAGGCCCCGATGCCCTCCGGCTCCTTCGAGAGCTGGGGCGACGCCGGCCCCGGCCAGTGGGTGACGATCTACGCCAACGGCGGCCACATGTACATGGTCGTGGCCGGCCTGCGCTTCGACACCTCGGGCCGCCAGAAGACCGGCTCGCGCTGGCAGACGGCGAGCCGCTCGAGCGCGGGCTTCACCGTGCGCCACCCGCCGGGCCTCTAGGGCGCCGGCGGCCGCAGCTCCTCGGCGGCGCACACGATCCGGCAGACCTCCTCGGGGTCGTCGGTGAGGTGCACGATGTCGAGGTCGCCGGGGGAGACCTTGCCACCGGCGAGCATCGCCTCGCGCATCCAGTCCAGCAGGCCACCCCAGTAGTCGCTGCCGAAGAGGACGATCGGGAAGTGGCGGATCTTCTCGGTCTGCACGAGCGTCCACGCCTCGAAGAGCTCGTCGCCGGTGCCGATGCCGCCCGGCAGGACGACGAACGCCCGGGCGTAGCGCACGAACATGATCTTGCGCGCGAAGAAGTAGTGGAACTCGAGCGGGATCCCGACGTACGGGTTCAGGCCGGGCTCCCCCGGCAGGTCGATCCCGAGGCCGACGGACAGCGCGCCGGCGTCGAGCGCCCCGCGGTTGGCGGCCTCCATCAGGCCGGGACCGCCGCCGGTGATGATCGCGAAGCCCTCCTCGCCCAGCCGGCGCGCCACGGTGCGACCCGCCGCGTACTCCGGGCTGTCGGCCGGCGTGCGCGCCGAGCCGAAGATCGAGACGGCGTGGCCGCGCAGCGGCCGCAGGCGGTCGAAGCCCATCTCGATCTCGGCGGCCATGCGCCGGACCCGCGCGGCGTCGTCGAGCTGGGAGACGATCGCCAGCGTGTCGGCCTCGAGGAGCTCCTCGTCGGCGCTGTGCGGATCGCGCGGGCGCAGCCTCTCGTCGCTCACCGCCGCAGCGTACGGGTGGCTACTGTCCGACGTCGTCGTGCCCGACGCCGACGGACACCTGCGACCCGCCCGGGGCGTGCGCATCCCGCCGCACGAGGTCGTCGTGCGGGCCAGCCGCTCCTCGGGGCCGGGCGGCCAGCACGCCAACGTCACGTCCTCGCGCATCGAGGCGTCGTTCGACGTGGCGGCCAGCACGGCGCTCAGCGAGGAGCAGCGCCGTCGCGTCCTCGGGCGCTGCGGACCCGTCGTGCGCGCCGTCGCGCAGGACGCCCGCTCGCAGCAGCGCAACCGCCAGCTCGCGCTCGAGCGCCTCGAGGACCGCCTGGCCCGCGCGCTGCACGTCCCGCGCCCGCGCACCGCCACGAAGCCCACGGCCGCGTCACGCCGCCGGCGGCTCGAGGCCAAGCGCCGGCAGGGTGCGCGCAAGGCCGACCGCCGCCGGCCAGGGCAGGAGGACTAGCCGTGGAGGGCACGCGCATCCTCGTGGTCGACGACGACCCGAGCACGCGGCTGCTGCTGCGCGAGCTGCTCGAGCGCGCCGGGGCGACGGTCGAGGAGGCCGGCGACGGGCAGGCGGCGCTGCGGGCGGTCTTCGAGCTGCGTCCCGACCTCGTCGTCCTCGACGTGTCGATGCCGGGGATGGACGGCTGGCAGGCGCTCGAGCGCCTGCGTGACGTCACCGAGGTGCCGGTCCTGATGCTCACGTCACACGCCGCCGAGCTCGAGAAGGTCCGGGCCCTGCAGGCGGGCGCCGACGACTACGTCGTCAAGCCCTTCGGCCGCCAGGAGCTGCTCGCGCGCGTCGGCGCGCTGCTGCGCCGCGCCCGCCGCGCGCAGCGCGAGGAGGCGCCGGAGACCTACGAGGACGGCGTCGTGCGCATCGACGTGCCCGGGGCGCGGGTGGAGGTCCTCGGCCACGAGGTGGGCCTCACGCCGCTCGAGTTCCGGCTGCTGCTGACCTTCGTGCGCCACCCCGGAGAGGTCCTGACGCGCGAGCGCCTGCTCGACCTCGTGTGGGGCGAGGGCAAGGGCGTCGGCGCCGACCAGGTCAAGCTCTACGTGGGCTACCTGCGGCGCAAGATCACGCAGGCCACGGCGGGGGACGCCGACCCGATCGAGACGGTTCGCGGCTTCGGCTACCGCTGGCGCGGCGAGGCCGTCGCGGCCCGGGACTAGGGGGATCCCCGGCCCACCTGCGGCGGGACCTCCCGCCGCGGCGGTCGTTGTGCGGGCATGCCCACCCTGTCCCTCACCCCTCGCCGGGCCGCCGCCACCGTCGCGGCCCTCGCCGGCCTCGGCCTCGCCGCCGCGCCGGCCGCCGACGCCCGCGGCATCGACCCGGCCGTCTACGACACCGGGATCCCGGCCGGCCAGGTCGAGCACGGCGTCATCGACCTCTCGATCACCGGCACGTCGTCCAACCAGCACACGCGCACCGAGTACTGGGCGACCGCTGATCGGTGGCGCTCTCGCACCCTCGATCCCGACTCGGGCAAGGTCCTGCGCGAGGCGTTCTCGACGAAGACCGAGTTCGTCTACGTCAACCACGCCGGCAACGAGCCGCGCGTCCTGCGCGGCAAGGGCCCCGACGTCCCGCCGTTCGCCGGCTGGACCGCGGCCTACAACGCCAAGCTCGTCGGGCGCGGCGTCCTGCAGCCGATCGGCCAGCGCACCGTCGCGGGGATCGCCGGCATCGTCTACACCGTCCCGGGCGACCGCAAGACCAGCGACCCCAAGGCCGGCGACGACAAGTGGGTCACCGACAACACGCAGGCCGGGACGGAGATCGTCCTCGAGCCGGAGACCCACAAGCCGCTCGCGCGCATCTCGACCGCCGACAACGGCCGCTTCGGCCAGTTCCGCCAGGCCGAGGAGCTCGTGTCGCGCGAGGTCGAGCTGCGCACCGCGGAGACGATCGCCCCGCTGAGCGCGGCGACCTTCCGCAGGACGGTGCGCAGCTGGAACGCGCTGGTGAAGGCCTCCAAGGCCAAGAAGGCCCGCGCGAAGAAGGCCAAGGCCAGGAAGCGCGGCGCCGCCCGCCGCTAGGCGCCGCGCAGCACCGCCGCGACCGCGGCCGGCGTCGCCGGGTCCTCCAGGACCCGCGCGGCGTCGGCCGGCGTGTCCAGGTCGGTGCGCTCGTCGATGAACGCCACGCGCCGCCCGGCCGCCCGCGCCGCGGCGACGCAGGCGTCGAGGACCTCCTCGCCGCCCCACAGGGCCGGCGCGATCGCGAAGACCTCGGGCGCGGGGGCGCGCAGCGCGCAGACCCACCAGCCCCCGTCGTCGGCCGGCCCGAACACCACGTCGTGGCCCTCGAGCGCCGCCTCGGCGGCCGCGAGGTCCGCGGGCCGCAGCGACGGCAGGTCGGTCCCGATGACGGTCGCCGGGGTCCCCGCCACGCCCACCGCGTGGGCGATGCGCTCGCCGAGGTGCGCCCCCTCCTGGGCGACCGTCGGCGTCCCGGGCGGCAGGAGCCCGGCGAGGTCCCCGCCGCTGGTCGCCACGAGCGTGCGCCCGCGCGGGCAGCAGGCGACGGTGTGGCGGACCAGCTCGGCCTGGAGCGCTGCGCAGCCGTCGGGGCCCAGCAGCGGCTCCAGCCGCGTCTTGCACGCGCCGGGCACCGGCTGGCGGGCCATGACGACGACCCGCATCAGCCGCGCTCGAGGTCCGTCGCGCCCTCGGGCACCCGGAAGCGCGCGAGCTCGAAGCTCGGGGACGTCGGGGTGAGCGTCGTCCGCACGCCCTTGAAGACGACGCGGAGCTCGTCCGGGCGGGCCTCGAGCGTCGCGTAGCCGCGGTTGCGGAAGCGCGCGTAGCGCAGGTGTGGGTTGACGAGTGGGAGCTGCTCGAGGACCGGGTCGCTCAGGTCGCGCGGCAGGCCGGGGAGGCTCAGCGCGTCGTGCGAGATCGACGCGCCGACGAACTCCGTGCCGACCGGGGTCCCGCCGACGCGGCCGGTCGTGGTGAGCTGGCCGGCGAAGAAGACGTGGACGTCGCCGACGATCGAGACGAGGTTCCTGACGCCGTCGGCCTTCGCCGCCTCGAGGACCTGGCGGCGCTCGGCGGCGTAGCCGTCCCACGAGTCCACCGCCACGGGCGAGCCGGGCGGGAACTCCAGCGCCATCATCATCTGCGCGTTGCCCAGGACCTTCCACGTCGCGGGCGACTCCCTCAGGCTGCGCCGCAGCCACGCCTGCTGCTCGGCCCCGAGGCGCTTGCGCGGCTTCTCCGTGTCCGGGCAGTAGAGGGTGCCGCTGTCCAGCGAGCCGTCGCGGCAGGGCTGCGGGTCGCGGTACTGGCGCGTGTCGAGCAGCAGGAGCTCCGCCGTGCGCCCCAGGCGCAGCGACCGGAAGACCTTGAACTGCTCAGGGCCTCTGGAGCGCTCGACGGGCATGCTCTCGAAGTAGGCCAGGAAGGCGTTGCGGCGCTTGTCGGCGAAGGGGATGGAGCGCGGACCGCTCGGGTTCCCGGCGGCCGACTCCTGCTCGCCGGCCCAGTCGCCCTCGACCTCGCAGTCGTCCCAGATCGGCACGACCGCGTGGGCGGCGTGCATGGCCTGGAGGTTGGGGTCGCCGCGGTAGGTGCGGTGGCGCTGGCGGAACTGCTCGAGCGTCTCGACGTGGCCGTTGGGCCTCCCGGACGGGTCGCGGCGCTCGGGGACCTTCGGGGTGCTGTCCTCCTCGTAGATGTAGTCGCCGAGCGAGAGGACGAGGTCGAGGTCCTCCTCCGCGGCGAGGCCGGCGTGCGGCGTGAACCAGCCGTGCTCGTAGCGCTGGCAGGAGAACCAGCCGATGCGCACGGGCTCGTGGCTGTCGGCGGGGCGCAGCGTCCGGAAGCGCCCGACCGGCGATGAGGCGCCGCGGGTGGCGAAGCGGTACCAGTAGGGCCGGCCCGGCTCGAGCCCCTTGACCGCCAGGCGCGCGGTCTGGTCGCGCAGCGGCGTGGCCTGGGCCAGCCCGTGGCGCACCACGCGGCGGAACTCCGGGTCCTCGGCGACCTCGAAGCGCAGCTTCGCCTTCCCGACGCCGTCGCAGCGCGTCCACAGCAGCGCGCCGTCGGTGCGCGGCGCGCCGGCCGCGACCGCGGACGGGAACGTCCCGCCACGCGCGACCGGGTTGCGGCGCTGGCGCGCGGCAGCCGAGGTGAGCGGGAACAGCGACGCCGTCGCCCCCGCGACGAACGTGCGCCGCGAGACGGCGGCATCGGGCACCCACACGCCGCCATCATCCCCGAGGCGCGACGCCGCCGTGTCACCTGCCGGTCATCCGAGGCGCGCGGCGAGGTCCGCATCGCGCGCACGCGCGCGTAGCACACCTGATCCGCGTTCACGGCAAAGCCACCCGGAGGGGTAGGCGGCCTCTGGTACGGTGGCGCCGAAAGCGGCCGAGCGAGGGGCTCGGCCACGCAGTGCAGGCGTTGCAACGAGGGGTTCCTCGCCGTCTTCGCAGCACGCTCCAACGGGAGGAGTCCCACACCAATGCCCACGGGCACCGTCAAGTGGTTCAGCGACGACAAGGGCTTCGGCTTCATCACCCCGGATGAGGGCAGCCGTGACCTCTTCGTCCACCACTCGAACATCGTCGCCGACGGCTACCGCACGCTCGCCGAGGGCACGCGCGTCCTCTACGAGGAGGAGGCCGGCGACAAGGGGCCGAAGGCCGTCAACGTCACGAAGGTCTGACGGCGGCGGCGCCGACCCGGCGCCACCCGCAAGTCCCACCACCGCGGCCCGCTCCTGAGGCGGGCCGCTGGCGTTGCGCCGTCAGGGCCGCGGCGCCCAGGTGCGCAGCACCCGCTCGGCGGGACGGTCGCGCGGGGTGTAGGCGATCGCCGGCGGCGCGGTCGCCACGCGCTGGTCTGCGGGCCAGTCCCACCACCAGATCCCGCGCAGCCACGGCACGTCCTCCCAGGCCCGCAGCGCGCCCTCGTAGGCGACCGCCTGCAGCGCCCCGCCGTCGGGAGCGCCGCCCTCCTCGCGTGAGGGCTCGGCGAGCGCGCCGGTCCGGCTCGCGTAGCCCAGCTCGGTGAGCAGGACGTCGCGGCCGGTGCGCCGGTGCAGCGCCGCAAGCCGGGCCTTCCACGGCGCCCAGGCGTCGCGGACGGCCTCGGGCGTCGGGCGGCCGCGGACGTCCAGCGGCATGTAGGCGTCGACGCCGACCACGTCCAGCGCGTCCCAGAAGCGCACGCGCTCGGCCCCCTGGACCCAGTTGGCGGCGTAGGTCAGCCGCCCTCGGAAGACGCGGCGGACCGCGGCGATGAGCGAGCGCCACTCCGCCTCGCGCAGGGCCAGCGAGGTGAGCTCGGTGCCGACGACGAACGTCGTGGCCCCGGCGGCCTGCGCCGCGCGGGCGTAGGCCAGCAGCTCGCGGCTGTAGGAGGCGAACCACGCGACCCGGTCGACCGGCTGCAGGGCCCCGCGGAAGGTGCCGTCGAGCGCGTCGACGTGGGGCTTGACCGCGACCTGGACGCCCGCGTCGCGCGCGGCGCGCACGGCGCGCTGCACGCCGGCCGGCGTGACGGTCTTGCGCGGGTCGGGCGCGACGGTGCTGTCGCGCGCGTCGTCGACGTAGAGCACCGGGGCGATCGCGACGACGGTCGCGCCCGCGCGGGTCCGGGCGTCGGCGATCGCGCGCGCCGCCCGGGGCCAGCTGAACGCGTCGCGCTCGTAGGCCGTGACGTCGAGGCCGTGCTCCCAACGGGCGGGCAGCGGCGGACCGGGCGGCTCGCGCTCGGGCTCGGTCGCCGCACCGCACCCGGTCACGAGCGCGGCGAGGACCAGCGGCGCCAGGCGCCGCGCGCGGGGGCGAGGGCGGCGCAGGGGCTAGTGGTCGGCGACGTGCCCGCCCTCGGGCACGAGCGGCAGGCCGGCCTGGTCCCACGCCTCGATGCCGCCGGCCATCGACCACGCGTCGAAGCCCGCGCGCTTGAACGCCTGGGCGGCCATCATCGACCGCACGCCCGCGCGGCACTGGAAGACCACGGGCGTGTCCTTGTCGATCGACGCGGCCTGCGAGGAGAGCCGTTCGAGCTCGATGTGGCGCGCGCCGTCGATGCGGCCGGCCTCCCACTCGTAGGGCTCGCGGACGTCGATGAGCTGGACGCTGCCCTGCTCGAGGGCCTGCGCCACCTCCTGGGGGGTCTTCTCGATCTCGGGGTCGCTCAAGGGGTGGGCCATCGCGGTCGGGGACGGGGTCGTCCTCGCAGGGTAGTGCGGCAGCGTACAGTCGCCCCCGTGTGGGAGAACTGGTCCGGCGAGCTGCGCTGCGCACCGGCGCGCACGCTGCGGCCGTCGACGGCGGGTGAGGTGGCCCGGGCCGTCGTCGAGGCCCGCGAGGCCGGGCAGGTCGTGCGCGTCGCGGGCGCCGGGCACTCCTTCACGCCGGTCGTCCTGACCGACGGGACGCTCCTGTCCCTCGACCGGCTCGCGGGGGTCCTGGACGTCGACCGGGCCGGCGGCCGCGTGCGCGTCGCGGGCGGCACGACGATCAACGCGCTGTCGCGGGAGCTGGACCGCCACGGACTCGCGCTGGAGAACCTCGGCGACATCGACGTGCAGGCCATCGCGGGCGCGCTCGCGACCTCGACGCACGGCACGGGCGGCGCCAAGCCGTCGCTGCCCCAGCAGGTCGAGGCGGTCGAGCTCGTGACGGCGGACGGCTCGGTGGTCCGGGCGGCGCGCGACGACGCCGACGACGGGCTCTTCCGGGCGGCGTGCGTCGCGGTGGGGGCGCTGGGCGTCGTGACGGCGGTCGAGCTGCGCGTCGTGCCCGCGTTCACGCTGCGGCGCGTCGACCGGCCCGAGCCGCTCGAGGACGTGCTCGACAGCCTCGACGAGCGGATCGCCGCCCACCCGCACTTCGAGCTGTTCTGCTTCCCGTACGCGCGCGACGCGCTCACGCGCACGAGCGACGTCGTCGACGGCCCGCCACGGCCGCCGGGGCCGTGGGGCCAGCGGCGCGAGACGTGGACGACGAACACCGGCCTCGAGCTGCTGGTGCGCCTGGGCGCGCGCTTCCCCTCGTCCATCCCGTTGCTCAACCGGCTCGTCACCCGCCTCGCCGGGACCTCGACGAAGGTCGACCGCAGCTTCCGCTGCTTCGCCTCGCCACGCCACGTGCGCTTCACGGAGACCGAGTGGTCGCTGCCGCGGGCGGCCGCGGCGGACGTCGTGCGGGCGGTGCGGGCGTGGTGCGACGAGCGCCGCTACCCGGTGAACTTCCCCTTCGAGGTGCGCTTCGTGGCGCCCGACGACGCCGATCTCGGGACCGCCCACGGCCGCGCGTCGGCGTACGTCGCCGTGCACGCGTACCGCGGGATGCCGTTCGAGGAGCTCTTCGCCGCCGTGCAGGCCATTGCGCTGGCCCACGGCGGCCGGCCGCACTGGGGCAAGCGCCATGCCCTCACCGCCCGGGAGCTCGCGCCGCTGTACCCGCGCTGGGACGCCTTCCAGGCCCAGCGGGCGGCGCTGGACCCGGAGGGGGTCTTCACGAACGCCCACGTGGCGCAGGTCCTCGGCGCCCCCGGCGTTGTCGAGACCCGACAGGCGGGCGCCGCGACGATGTGAGGTTGCGCGGGGCGGCGGCGGGCGGGCGCTGGGACGCTCGCGCCATGGCCCTGCGCATCGCCCCGGTCCTCGACGAGGTCGCCGCCCGGCTGAGCGGCCGGCCGCGGACCGACCGCCTCCGGGACCCGGTCGGCTGGGCCTACGCGCTGCGCGACGCCGTCGCGGTCGCCGAGCCGGCGGTGGTCGTCTCGCACCTCGACGGCGAGCTCGAGGCGGCGGCGCTGCGCGCGGCGCTCGCCGGCGGTGCGCACTGGAGCGACCGGTTGCTCGACGCGGCGCCGCTCGCCCGGACGGCGCCCACCGCGGAGGCGGCCGAGCTCGTGCGGACGCTCGTCGGCGTGGGGCGGGCGGGCCGGCCGGTCGCCGCGACGCTCACCGGTCCGTGGACGGTCGCCGCGCGGCTGGCGCCGGAGGTCCTGGGCGACGCGGCGCACGACGCCGGCGCGCAGGCCGAGCTCGCCGACCTGGTGGCCGACGCGCTCGCGGCGCTCCTCGGCGCCTACGCCGAGGCGGGCGCCTCGCTGGTCGTGGTGGTGGAGGAGGGGGCCGGCGCGCTGGACGACGTCGACCGCGCGGGAGCGCACCGGCCGCTCGTGCGCGCGCTGGCCCACCACCGCCTCGACGGTGTCCTCTGGCTGCCCGACGGCGTGGGGGCGGACGCCGTGGCCGGCGGGTACGCCGCCGTGGCCCGGGCGTGGGCGGGGACGGGCGAGCCGCCGGCCGGCGGCGCCGTCCGGCTGGACCCGGCGCTGTGGGACCAGGACCCCGGCGCCTTCGCCGCGCGCTGGCCGGCGATCGCCGCGGCGGCCGAGCGCGCCGGAGCGGACCTCGTGCTCAGCGACGGGCCGGTGCCCGGCGGCGCGCCGGCGGCGAACCTCCGCGCGGCGGCGGGCGTCGCGGCGGCGGCCTGACCGGCGGCGCCCGCCGACGCCGAGCGCGTCGCAGTCGCCGACGTGGCGGCGTCACCGTGCTCGTGCGCTCAGAGGAAGGTCTGGCCCTCGCCGCGGTAGGTCGGGACGGTCTCGACCACCTCGTCGCCGGCGACGAGGTGCAAGGCGGCGAAGCGCTCGCAGAGCTCGCCGGCCTTCGCGTGGCGCGCCCACACGCGGTCGCCGATGCGCAGGCCGTCCGCGGCGGCGCCGAGGACCGGGGTCTGGACCTCGCCGGCGCCCTCCTGCCCGTCGAGGCGCAGGCCGTCGGGCAGGAACGGGGACACGAGCCGGTCGCGGCCCGCGGCGCCGGAGGCGGGGTAGCCGCCGCCGAGCACCGTCGCGACGCCCGGGCCGGGGCGGCGGACGACCGGCAGCGCGAAGAGCGCGGCGGGGCGCGGGCGGAAGGCGCGGTAGCCGTCGAAGAGGGTGGGGCCGAAGAGGCCGCTGCCCGCGCCGAGCTCCGTCACGGCGGGCTCCGCCGCGGTGCGCTCGAGCGAGCCGGTGCCGCCGCCGTTGACGAACCGCAGGTCGGGCACGACGCCGCGCACGGCGGCCACCACCGCGGCACGGCGGGCCCGCAGCTCGCGCATCGACCCGGCCTGCACCGCCCGCAGCGCGGTGCCGTAGAGCCGCTTGCCGGGCGGCGCGTCGCCCACGCCCGCCACCTGCGCCTCGTAGGCCATGACGCCGTCGACGACCAGGCCGCGGTCGAGCGCCGCGCGCGCCAGGGCCGCCGCCTGCGCCGGCGTGCGCAGCGGCGAGCGGCGTGCGCCGATGCGCACCCGCCCACCGAGCGGCCGCCACGACGTGTCCAGGTCGAGGCACACCCGCAATGCGACGGGGTCAGACCCCGTCGCATCCGGCAGTGCGACGGGGTCAGACCCCGTCGCATCGGCGAGCAGGTCGAGGTGTGCCACGTCGTCGACCATGACCGTGACCCGCTCGCGCAGCCGCGCGTCCGCGGCGAGCTCGCCGACGGCGTGGCGGTCGGCGGTCGGGTAGGCGACGACGACATCCTCGAAGCCCTGGCGAGCGAGCCACAGCGCCTCGGGCAGGGTGAAGGCCAGGACGCCCGCGAAGCCCGGGCGCTCCAGCGCTCGTCGCAGCAGGGCGACGCAGCGCACGGACTTCGAGGCGAGGCGGATGGGCGTGCCGCCGGCCCGGCGCACCATGTCCGCGGCGTTGGCGTCGAACGCGTCGAGGTCGACGACCGCGAAGGGCGCCTCGAGCCCGGCGGTCGCGGCGTCGAGGCGGCGGCGCAGTGCGGCGTGGTCCATCGGCTCGCGAGCCTAGACGGCGGCGCATAGGGTCTGCGCATGGAGGCCGACGTCGTCGTCGTGGGGGCGGGGCTGGCGGGGTTGAGCGCCGCCCGGGCGCTGCAGCAGGCCGGGCGCGAGGTGCTGGTGGTCGAGGCGCGCGACCGCGTCGGCGGGCGCACGCTCAACGAGCCCATCGACGACGCCGGGCAGGTCGTCGAGCTCGGCGGCCAGTGGGTCGGCCCGACCCAGCATCGGCTCCTCGAGCTCGCCCGCGAGCTCGGCGTCGCGACCTACCCCACGCACGGCAAGGGCTGGAACGCGGTGCGCTGGAAGGGCCGCACCCGCCGCTACCGGGGGACGATCCCGTGGCTGTCGCCCGTGGCGCTGGCCGACGTCGGCCAGGCCCAGCTGCGCCTCGACCGCCTCGCCCGCACCGTCCCGCTCGATGCGCCCTGGACGGCGCCGGACGCCGAGCGCCTCGACGGGCTGACCTTCGAGACGTGGGTGCGGCGCACCGTCGCGACGGCGGCCGGCCGCACGCTGCTGCGCACCGCCATCGACGCGGTCTGGGCGGCCGACGCGCGCGACGTCTCGCTCCTGCACGTCCTCTTCTACATCCACAGCGCCGGCGGGTTCGACGCGCTCGTCGACACCGAGGGCGGCGCGCAGCAGTGGCGCTTCCACGGCGGCTCGCAGCTGCTGAGCCTGCGCCTGGCCGAGCGCGTCGGCCACGACCGGATCCTGCTCGGCACGCCGGTGCGCCAGGTCGACCACGACGAGGCCCGCGGCGTCACGGTGCGCTGGGACGGCGGCGAGGCGCGTGCCCGCCGTGCGGTCCTCGCGGTCCCGCCGGCCCTCGCCGGGCGCCTCGTCTACCGCCCGGCGCTGCCCGCGGTGCGCGACGGGCTCACGCAGCGCATGGCCCAGGGCAGCGTCATCAAGTGCATGGCGGTCTACGACGAGCCGTTCTGGCGGGCCGACGGCCTCTCGGGCCAGGCCCTGGACCCGGAGGGGGCCTGCAAAGTCGTCTACGACAACACGCCGCCGTCGGGCTCGCCCGGCGTCCTGCTCGGCTTCCTCGAGGGGCGCGTCGCGCGGCGCATGGCCATGGCATCCCAGGACGAGCGCCGCCGGGTCGTGCTCGACGGCCTCGCCGGGCTCTTCGGCGCCCGCGCGCTGCGCCCGACGGGCTACGTCGACAAGGCGTGGATGGACGAGGAGTTCAGCCGCGGCTGCTACGGCGGCTACCTGCCGCCGGGCGGCTGGACGGACTTCGGCCAGGCGCTGCGCGCGCCGGTCGGCCCGCTGCACTGGGCCGGGGCCGAGACGGCGACGGTGTGGAACGGCTACATGGACGGCGCGGTGAGCTCGGGCGAGCGCGCGGCGCGCGAGGTCCTCGCCGCCCTCTCAGCCCCAGAAGAGGTTGAAGAGCCCGAACTGCCGCTCGGGGCGCCAGGCGACGGCCGGGCCTAGGCGCATGCGCTCGGCGCTGTTGAGCCGGGCGAAGCCCCAGGAGCGCAGGGCCCTGCGCGCCGGCTCGTTGGCGTCCGGGACGACGAGCGTCCCCGGCAGCGGGCCGTCGGTCGCGCCCGCCAGGAGGTGCAGGCCGGCGTCGGGGTCGCGGGCGGCGATGGCGGCCCCGGTGCCCCACGGGGAGCGCAGCGCCCAGCCGGCGAGGCCCGAGCCGTCGGCCGCGTCGACGCCCATCCCGTAGAGCGGGCGGACCGCGTCGAGCATGACGTCGCGCCGCTCGCCGGTCGCCGCCTCGTCGACCGCGCGGATGCCGGCGCGGTCGCCCTCGACCAGCGGGCGCGCGGCGGGCACGCCGGACGGGAGGCCGTCGCCGGCGACGCCGCGCCAGGCCGTGGCGCTGCCCTCGGCGACGAAGCCGAGGCGCTCGTAGACGGGCCGGCCCATCTCCGTGGCGTAGAGCAGCACCGTCTCGGCGCCGTGCTCGCGCAGCCACGCCGTCGCCGTCTCGGTCAGCGCCTGGCCCAGGCCGCGGCGCCGCGCGCCCGGCAGGACGCCGAGCGCGCCGATCCAGCCGGTGCGCGCGAAGACCGCGCAGCAGACGACGCCCTGGGGGCTCGTCCGGCCGTCGGCGAGCATGACGATCCCGTGCGCGGACCGGCGGGGGTACTCGAGCAGCCGGACGATGCCGTCGCCCGAGAAGCCCGCGCGGCGCAGCGCCTCGACGGCGAGCGGGACCTCGGTGTCCTCGGCGGGACGGATGCGCGGCGCCGCGCGAAGCACGGCGCCCACGCTATCGGCCGCGCCGCGCAGCGGACGCTACGGACGCGCGTACGGGTCGACCGTGCGCCGCTCGTGCACGACCTCCGCCCTGCGGTCACGCGCCATGGCCATCATCAGGAAGCTCAGGACGATGCCGACGATGCCGGCGATCATGAGGATGAGGCCGACCGTGGCCAGGTTGACGCCCGAGATCGCATCCTCGACCGCATAGCGGAGGATGGCGCCCAGGGCGATGAGGAAGACCGACGTTCCCATGGTCATGGCGCGAGGGCTACCCGACGTGCCCCGACACCATCCGCGTCGGCGGGGGCGGCAATACCATGCGGGCATGGCCGCCACCGAGTCCGCGTACTTCGACCTGTACGACGTCCCGCAGGAGCATCGCGACTTCGTGGCGCTGGTCCGGCAGCTCGCCCAGGAGCAGATCGCCCCGCGTGCGGCCGAGATCGACGCCACGGGCGAGTACCCGTGGGACGTCCGCAAGCTCCTGGCCGAGAACGACGTCCTGGCGCTGCCCTTCGCCGAGGAGTTCGGCGGCATGGGCACCGGGACGCTCATGCTGCAGATGGCCGTCGAGGAGATCGCGAAGGTCGACGCCTCCTGCGCGTTGATCCTGATGGTCCAGGAGCTGGGGTCGCTGCCGATCCAGCTCTTCGGCAGCCAGGAGCTCAAGGAGCGCTTCCTGCCCCGGTGCGCGACGGGCGAGTGGTCGCCCGCGTTCGCCCTGAGCGAGCCGGAGGCCGGCAGCGACCCGGCCTCCATGCGCACGCACGCCGAGCTGGACGAGGCGACGGGCGAGTGGGTGATCAACGGCCAGAAGAACTGGATCACCAACGCCGGGATCGCGGACTTCTACGTCGTGTTCGCCAAGACCGACCGCGAGGCGGGACGGATCACCGCGTTCGTGGTCGAGAAGGACCGCGAGGGCTTCGACCCCGGCCAGCTCGAGCACAAGCTGGGCATCAAGGGCTCGCCGACGGGCCAGCCGTCGTTCACCGACGTGCGCGTCCCCCAGGAGAACGTCATCGGCGAGGTCGGCCGCGGCCTGGGCGTCGCGCTGGGCACCCTCGAGCACACCCGTCTGGGTGCCGCCGCCCAGGCGGTCGGCATCGCGCAGGGCGCCATCGACTACGCGCTCGCGTACGCCAAGGAGCGCATCGCCTTCGGCAAGCCGATCGCCCAGCTGCCCTCCATCCAGGACAAGCTCGCGGTCATGCAGACCAAGACCGCCGCCGCGCGCGAGCTGCTCTACAAGGCCTGCGCCCTGGCCGACCGCAAGGACCCCCAGGCACCCAAGTACAGCTCCATGGCCAAGCTCTTCGCCAGCGACAGCGCCATGGAGGTCACGGTCGAGGCGGTCCAGGTCCTCGGCGGCTACGGCTACGTCAAGGAGTACCCCGTCGAGCGCTACATGCGCGACGCCAAGATCACCCAGATCTACGAGGGCACCAACGAGATCCAGCGCCTCGTCATCGCCCGCCAGATGCTCCGCTAGACCGTCATGCTCGGCCGCCCCTTCCATCGCCCGCCAGGGCTGCGCACGACGCTCCTCGCCGCCGCCGTGGCGATGAGCCTCGGCCTGACGACGATCGTCGTGCTCCAGGGCGGCTTCTCGAGCCAGCCGCTCATGCGGATCATCGAGACGGCGGGCGTCGTGGTCGTCGCCGCCGCCGCGCTCTTCGGCGCGATGGGCTTCATCGGCGTGCGGATGGCCGGGTGGGAGGAGCCCGAGTCCGAGGCCGAGTTCGAGCGCATCGTGCTGCGCTCCGAGCGCCTGGCCCGGGAGGGCATCGCCTACGAGCCCGACGAGACCGACTTCCTGGACCTCGACCCCTACGACGACGAGGACTTCGAGGAGCTCGTGCGCGACGCGCTCGACGACCTCCCGGACCTCCTCCAGCAGGCGCTGCAGCGCAACGTCGCCGTCGTCATCTCCGACGGCGGGCGCAAGCGCCGCGCCTACGGCCTCTACCACGGCGACGGCGCGCACCGCGACGACGTCCCGGACCGCATCGTGATCTACCGCGACACGCTGCGTCGCGACTTCGGACACGACCCGGAGCTCCTGCGCGAGCAGGTCACCATCACCGTGCGCCACGAGCTCGCCCACCACGTCGGCTTCGACGAGCTCGGCGTGCGCGACCTCGGGCTCTAGCTCGACAGGGCGTCAAGCGCGCGCGGGGTACCCTCCGCCGCGTACAAGGCCCCGTGGAGTGCGACCGCCGGGGGATAAACCTGCTCGTGGAGTGCGACCGCCGAGCATCCTCACACTCTCAAGGAGAACCAGGACACCATGCCTGAGGCTGTCATCGTCGACGCCGTCCGCACGCCGATCGGCCGCGCCTTCAAGGGCTCGCTCGCCCAGCTGCGCCCCGACGAGACCGCGGCCTACGTGCTCGACCAGCTGCTCGAGCGCAACCCCGGCGTCGATCCCGCGCTGGTGGAGGACGTGATCATGGGCTGTGGCCTCCCGCAGGGGCTGCAGGCCAACAACATCGGCCGCATCGCCGTCCTGCTGAGCGAGAAGCTCGGCCAGGAGACCAACGGCGTGACGGTCTCGCGCTACTGCGCCTCGTCGCTCGAGACGATCAAGCAGGCCGCGAACGCCGTCGTCGCCGGCCAGGGCGACGTGTACATCGCCGCCGGCGTCGAGTTCGTCTCGCGCTACACGGGCTCCCAGGAGGCCGCGCACCCCGAGGACCAGAACGAGGCGCTGCAGGGCAAGGAGCCCGGCCAGCCCAACGCGTACATCGCCATGGGCCTGACCGCCGAGAACGTCGCCGAGAAGTACGGCGTCTCGCGTGAGCAGCAGGACGAGTTCGCCAAGCGCTCGCAGGACCTCGCCGTCGCCGCGCAGGAGAACGGCGTCTTCGACCGCGAGATCGTCCCGGTCACGCTGCCCGACGGCACCGTGGTGGCCAAGGACGACGGTCCCCGGCCCGGCACGACCCTCGAGAAGCTCGGCTCGCTCAAGCCGGCCTTCAAGGAGGACGGCACGGTCACGGCCGGCAACGCCTGCCCGCTCAACGACGGCGCCGCCGCCGTGCTCGTCATGAGCGACACGAAGGCCAAGGAGCTCGGCCTCAAGCCGCGCGCCCGCGTCATCACCGCGGCCACCTGGGGCAACGAGCCCGAGCTCATGGGCGTCGCGCCGATCGGCGCGATCAAGAAGGCGCTGCAGCGCGCCGGCATGAGCATCGGCGACGTCGACGTCTACGAGCTCAACGAGGCGTTCGCCGCCCAGGTCCTGCCGATCGCCGACGAGGTCGGCTTCGACATGGACAAGCTCAACCCGCACGGCGGCGCGATCGCCCTGGGCCACCCGTTCGGGATGACGGGCGCCCGCATCATGACCACGCTCCTGAACGACCTCGAGACGCTCGACGGCACCATCGGCCTCGAGACGATGTGCGTCGCCCAGGGCCAGGGCGAGGCCATGCTCGTGGAGCGCCTCTCCTAGGCAGCAGCCAGCAGCTCGTCGAGCGCGGCGCGCAGGGCGGCGTCGAGCTCGGCGAGCGGCGGGTCCAGGTCCCGGTCGGCCAGCAGGCCGAAGCACACCTGGCCGTCGTAGCTGATGATCCCGACGGTGAGCCCCTGGCTCGACGGGTTCAGCGGCACGGCGGGATGGGCCGCCAGCACGCGGCAGCCGTTGAGATAGAACGGCTGCTGCGGGCCCGGCACGTTGGACACGACGAGGTTGAACGCGCGCACGCCGCTCATCGCGCGCGCCAGCGTCGAGGACACCAGCGGCGGCGCCCAGCCGCTGGCGCCCACCAGCAGCGCGCCCGCCCGCACCGCGGCCGAGCCCTTCAGCCGCTCGGTCGCGCCGCGCACCGCCTGGACGCGCTCGAGCGGGTCGTCGACGTCCGTGGGCAGGTCGACGAGGACCGTCGAGATGCGGTTGCCGCCCGACTCGCCCTCGCGGCGCACCGACACCGGGACGAGGACCACCGGCTCGCGGCCGCCGCTGTCCACCGTCCGGCGCAGCATCCCGGCGACGGCGGCCAGCAGCGCGTCGTTCACCGTCCCGCCGCCTGCCTTGCCCGCCGCCTTGACCCCGGCCAGCGGGGCCCGCACCATCGCGAAGCGGCGGTTGGGTCCGATGCCGTCGTTCAGCGACGTCATCGGCGCGGCGGGCCGGGTGCGGGCCAGCTGGACCAGGAGCTCGGTGGCGCCGCGCAGGTCGTCGACCGCCCGGCGCGGGTCGGTCGTCGCCAGCGCGCGCTGGGCCGAGTCGCGCAGGAGCTTCGTGGCCTGCACCGCCGGCGTGCTGGCGAGGCGCGCGAGGTGGCGGCGGCGGTCGTACGGACGCGGCTGCCAGTCGCCCTCGGGCGCCGGGAGGTCCAGCGGCTCCGGCGACGGGTCGAGCAGGACGGTCCCGATGTCGACGGCCGCCACGCCGTCGACGAGCGCGTGGTGCATCTTGGCCAGCAGGGCGGCGCGCCCGCCCTCCAGGCCGTCGACGACCGTCAGCTCCCACAGCGGCCGGCTGCGATCGAGCTTGCGCGACATCTCGATGCCGACGAGCTCAGCGAGCGCCGTCTCGCCCGAGCCGGGCGGCAGGGCGGCGCGGCGCACGTGCCAGCCGAGGTCGAAGTGGTCGTCGTCGACCCAGACCGGGTTCGTCACCCCGGGGGCCGGCTGGCGCAGGCGCTGGCGGTAGCGCGGGATGAGGTGCAGGCGCGAGCGGACGCGCTCGAGCACCCGGTCGTGGTGGAGGCCCGGCCCCGCCTCCAGGACCATCACCCCGCCGACCGCCATGCTCACCGGGCCTTGCTCGGCGGCCAGGGAGGAGCGGTCGGCGGGGGAGAGCGGCTCGGCCATCGCTGGCCGCGAGCCTAGACCTACTTGGGCTGCATGCGGATCGCGCCGTCGAGGCGGATCGTCTCGCCGTTGAGCATCGGGTTGGTGACGATGGAGCCGACGAGCTGCGCGTACTCCGACGGCTCACCGAGGCGCGGCGGGAACGGGACCTGCTTGCCCAGCGACTCCTTGGCCTCCTCGGGCAGGGCGGCCAGCAGCGGCGTGTTGAACAGACCGGGGGCGATCGTGCAGACGCGGATGCCCTTCGGCGCGAGGTCGCGCGCGGCCGGGAGCGTCATGCCGACGATCGCGCCCTTCGACGCGGAGTAGTTGACCTGGCCGACCTGGCCCTCGAAGGCGGCGACGGAGGCGGTCTGCACGAGGACGCCGCGCTCACCGCTGGCGTTCGGGGCGTTGTCGAACATCTTGAACGACGCCAGGCGCATGACGTTGAACGTGCCGACGAGGTTGATGTCGATGATGACCTTGAAGGCGTCCAGCGGGTGCGGGCCCTTGGACGAGGCGAGCTTGAGAGGCAGGCCGGTGCCGGCGCAGGAGACGGCGACGTGGATGCCGCCGGCCTCCTCGACGACCTTGTCGACCGCGGCCTGCACGGGCGCCTCCTCCCGCACGTCGCAGGGCACGAACGCGCAGCCCAGCTCGCCGGCGAGGGCCTCGCCCTTCTCGGCGTTGACGTCAGCGATGACGACCGTCGCGCCGCGCTCGTGCAGGTGGCGGACCGTGGCCTCGCCCAGTCCGGAGGCGCCGCCCGAGACGAGCGCGCCGCAGCCTTCGATGTCCATGGCGCCACCCTAGACGAGGAGTGGCGCGCGCCACTTCCTACTTCGCCGCGCGGCGCGCGAGCGCCAGCGCGAAGCCCTCCTCGTCGACGAAGAGCTCCTCGAGCTCGAGCCCCGCGGCGGCGAGGTCGGCCTCGAGACGCTGCGGCGTGAACTTCGCGCTGATCTCCGTGCGCAGCTCCTCGCCCGCGGCGAAGTGCACGTCGAGGTCGAGCGCCGCCACGTGGACGCGCATCGGCCGCGTCGCGCGCAGGCGCATCTCGATCCACTCGTGCTCGCGGTCGAAGAACGCGACGTGCTCGAAGGCGTCGACGTCGAAGTCCGCCCCCAGCTCCCGGTTCAGGACGTGCAGCGCGTTGCGGTTGAACTGCGCCGTGACCCCCGCCGCGTCGTCGTAGGCCGCCTCGACGGTCGCGACGTCCTTGACGAGGTCGCAGCCGACGAGCAGCCGGCCCTGGGGCCCGGCGAGCTGGGCCAGCCGGCGCAGGAAGCGCCGTCGCGTGCCGGGCGTGAAGTTGCCGATCGTCCCGCCGAGGAACGCGACGAGGCGGTCGCCGAGGGTGGCGGGCACGTGGCCGAGGTGGCGCTCGAAGTCGCCCACGATGCCGTGGACCTCGAGGCCGGGCAGCTCGTCCACGAGCTCCTCGCCCGTGCGCCGGACCATCGACTCGGTCACGTCGATCGGCACGTAGCGGCGCAGGCGGCCCGCCTCGTGCATCGCCCGCAGCAGCAGGCGGCTCTTGGCCGCGGTCCCCGAGCCGAGCTCGACGAGCTCCGTCGCTGCGGTGCGCCGGGCGATCGTGGCGCTGTGGACCTCGAGCAGCCGGCGCTCGGCGCGCGTCGGGTAGTACTCGGGCAGGTCGCAGATCGCGTCGAACAGCTCCGCGCCGCGCGCGTCGTAGAGGTGCTTGGGCGCGAGCTCCTTGAAGGGCTGGGTGAGCCCGTCGAGCGCGTCGTCGGCCAGCGCGCGCTCGTCGTCGCGGCCCAGGAGCTGGCGGATCGTGACGGCGCCGTCGCGCGAGCACGTCGGGGTCTGCGGGTCGCGCGCCAGGCGCAGGCCGGCGAAGAGCTGGCGGCGCACCGGGAGGTCCCAGTTGCGGAACGTGGTCCCGGCCACCCGCGGGTCGGTGGCCCACGAGCCGCCGCGCAGGACGCGGTAGCCGTCGTCGAAGAAGACCTCCGAGTACTCGCGGTAGGGCTCGGCGACGAAGCCGGGGTAGCCGCCGAACGTGCTCGACGTCCACTCCCACACCAGGCCCGTGTCCTCCACGGCGCCCGTGGCCGCCGCGTGCTCCCACTCGGCCTCCGTGGGCAGGCGCGCGCCGGCCCAGCGGGCGAACGCGTCGGCCTCGTGCGCGCTGACGCAGCAGACCGGCGCCAGCGGGTCCTCGAGGTGGGCGTCGACGTGGCCCTCGACGCCCTCGGCGGCCCGCCACGCCCACCCCTCGGCGCTCCACAGCTCGCGCCGCGCGTAGCCGCCGTCGGCGGTGAACTCGAGCCAGGCGCCGTTGGTGACGGGCCGGCGGGCGATCTCGAAGGCCCCGAGCTCGACCGGGTGGCGCGGCCGCTCGTTGTCGTAGGAGAAGCCGTCGGTCCCCGCGCCGATCGTGGCGGTCGCGGCCGGGACCTCGACCCAGTCCGACGGCCCGGCCAGGGCGGCGAGGTGGCCGAAGCCGGGCGGCAGCAGGCCGCCCAGGCGCATGGCCTGCAGCATCGTCTCGGTGTGCTGGAGCTCGTGGCGCAGGACGAGCTCGTGCAGCACGGGGTCGGGGCCGCGGCGCTCGAGGACCTCGCGCACCCGCGCCCGGACCTCGCCGAGGTAGGCCCGGGCGCCGGCCGGGTCGAGGTGCTCGACCTCGCCGCGCACGGCGCGCGGCGTCTCGAAGGCGTCGTAGGTCGCCGCGAGCTCCGGGTGCAGGAGGGGCAGGCCGCCGTGGCGATGGGCCAGCCAGAGCTCCTCGAAGGCGGCGATGTGGGCGAGGTCCCACACCAGCGGCGACATGAACGGCGTGACCTGGCGCTCGAGCTCGGCGTCGCTCAGGTGCGCCACCAGGCCGAGGGTGCGCTCCCGCACGTCCTCGAGCTCGCACGTCGCCGTCTTCGCCGCCCCGAGCATGCTGGACATCCTCAAGCTCTTCGCGGTCAGATCCAGTCCGGATTGCGGAGTTGGCGCGTCGGCGCTCGACCAGGGAGATGCCTGGCGTGGTGACGATCGTGTGGTCAGCCGTACCCGTGCCCCGCGGACCTCTGCGACCATCCCGGCCGTGGGGGGTCACCCAGGGAAGGGCCAGGCGGGGCGCCTGCGCCGCGCGACGTCGATCGCGCTCGTCGTCAGTGGGGCCGCGGTGGGCGGTGCCGGGCTCGCGGTCGGCATGGCCGCGGCCGACGACGCGCCGCCGACCTGCACGGACACGGCGACCGACCCGTCGACCTGCCCGACCACCGGCACGACGACCGACCCGTCGACCACGACGACGACGGACCCCACGACCACGACCACGGGCACCACGACGACGACGCCGGACCCGCCGCCGACGACGACCACGACGCAGGACCCGCCGCCGCCGACCACGACGACGCAGGACCCGCCGCCGCCGACGACGACCACGTCGACGACGCCCACGACGACGGTGCCCAGCGGCTCGGGCAAGCCCGGCAAGCCCGGCTCGGGCCCCCAGAGCGACCCGTACGCGGGCTCGAGCGGCATCCCGTCCCCGAGCCCGACCGGCGGCACCACGAGCCGCCCGAACACCTCGACGGGCACGAGCCAGAGCGCCGCGAACGCCAAGGCGCTGGACGCCGCGCTGCCCGCCTCGGCCAAGGTCCCCGTCCCGCCGACGGTCTGCGACGACGCCGGCCTCGAGTTCTCCGCCGCCACGAGGGCGCGCGTCGAGGCGGCCCTGCGCTGCCTCACCGACGCGCAGCGCCGCGAGGCGGGGATGGACGGGCGCCTCGGCGTCGACGGCCAGCTCGACCAGGAGGCCGAGGGCCACGCCGCCGACATGGCGCGCCGCGGCTTCTTCGCGCACAACGCCCCGCCGCCCACGCCGGCGGGCGTGACGTTCGAGGACCGCCTGGCGACCGTCGGCTACGCCGCTGCCGCGTGGGGCGAGAACCTCGCCTGGGGCCAGAGCACGGCCTACGAGGTCATCCAGGCGTGGATGGCCAGTCCGACGCACCGCCACACGCTGCTCGACCCGGCCTTCACCGAGCTCGGGGTCGGCATCGCCATCGGGGCCGACGGCCGGCTGCGCTTCGCCCAGGCCTTCGGCCGCCCGCCGGGCGCCGACGTCGGGCAGGCCGCCGCCGCGCTCAGCTCGCGCATCGGGGCCAAGCCCAAGCTCGTCGTCCACGCGAAGGCCCAGCGCAAGGGCAGCCGCGTGCGCATCGAGGGCTCCGTGACCGGCCCGGGCAGGACCGCCGGCGCGAAGCTCGCCGTCACCGTGAGCCACGGCGACCGCAAGGTCACCCGGACCGTCCGCCTCCCCAGGGACCGGCGGTTCAGGCTCTGGGTCGGCCGGCCCGGCCACAGCCGCCGCGTGGCGATCGTGGTCAAGCTCGACCGCGGTTCCGCGGCGCCGGTCCTGCTGAGCGCCTAGCGGACGCGCGGCCTACGTGGACGTGGCGAGCGGGTTGAGCTCCTCGTCGCGGATCACGTGCATGACCGCGTTGATGAGCGCGAGGTGCGTGAACGCCTGCGGGAAGTTGCCCAGGTGGCGTCCCGTGGCCGCGTCGAGCTCCTCCGCGTAGAGGTCCAGCGACGACGAGTGCGAGAGCAGCCGCTCGCAGAGCTGGCGGCCGCGCTTGCGCTCGCCGATCTCCAGCAGCGCGCTCACGAGCCAGAACGAGCAGATGAGGAACGTGCCCTCCTCGCCGCCCACGCCGTCGTCGGTCTCCCCGACGCGGTAGCGCAGGACCAGGCCGTTCTCCGTGAGCTCGTCGGCGATGGCCAGGACGGTGTTGCGCACCCGCTCGTCGTCGTGGGGCAGGAAGCGCACGAGCGGGATGAGGAGGTTCGACGCGTCGAGGGCGTTCGTGCCGTAGGCCTGGGTGAACACGCCGCGGTCGTCGACGCCCTTCTCGCAGATCTCGGCGTGGATCTGGTTGGCCACGAGGCGCCAGCGGTCGGCGAGGTCCTCCTTGCCGCGCCGGCCGGCCAGGCGCGCACCGCGGTCGAGCGCCACCCAGCACATGAGCTTGCTCGAGACGTAGTGCTTGGGCTCCGAGCGGGCCTCCCAGATGCCCTGGTCGGGCAGCTGCCAGCTCGCGATGGCCTGCTCGACCTGGTCGTGGATGACCGGCCACAGCCGCGCGGAGTTGTGGCCGTACTCCTTGGCGTGCAGCCACAGGGAGTCCAGCACCGCGCCGAAGACGTCGTTCTGGCGCTGGTGGTAGGCGTCGTTGCCGATGCGCACCGGCCGCGCGCCCTCGTAGCCCGTGAGGTGGTCGAGCGTCGACTCCTCGAGCGTGCGCTCGCCGCCGATGCCGTACATGATCTGCAGGGCGCCGTCCTCGTCGCGGCCGAGGTCGGCGACGAACTGGATGAAGTCGTCGGCCTCCCAGTTGAGGCCGAGCGAGTGCAGCCCCCACAGGGTGAACGTCGCGTCGCGCATCCAGGTGAAGCGGTAGTCCCAGTTGCGGGTGCCGCCCGGGGTCTCGGGCAGCGACGTCGTCGGCGCGGCGACCAGGGCGCCGGTCGGCGCGTAGGTGAGGCCCTTCAGGGTCAGCGCGCTGCGCTCGAGGTGGCCGCGCCAGCGGTGGTCGGGGAACTTGCCGTCCGCGATCCAGCCGCGCCAGTACTCCGAGGTCGACTGCAGCGCCTGGGTGGCCTGCTCGGCCGTGCGCGGGCCGTCGAGCAGCCGCGACCACGACAGCGCGCAGAAGCGCGTCTCGCCCTTCTCGAGGCGGTGGCGCGCGCGGACCATGCCGCCCTCGACGCCCATGTTGAGGTCGCTCATCAGCCGCAGCGTCCGGGTGCCGTCGGTGGCGTCCAGCGCGTACGGGTCGTTCTCCACCGCCGCCCACGTGGCGGGGTTGCGGCCGTAGTCGAACATGGGCTCGCAGAGCAGCTCGATCTGGGCCTGCCCGTGGATGCACTGGATCGTGCGCACGAGGACGTGGTGGGCCTCGTAGTCGGTCGGCGGGCGCGTGTGGGCGGTGGAGGTGCCCATCGTGCGCTCCCGCCACGGCCCGATGACGAGCGCGTCGCGGACGATGAGCCACCCCGTGGACGTCGCCCACGTGGTCTCGAGGATCATCGTGCCGGGCTCGTAGCGCCGGCCGGCCGGGACGCCCATCGCGCTGGGGCCCAGGCGGAAGCCGCCGGCGCTGCGGTCGAGGATGGCGGCGAAGACGCTCGGGGCGTCGAAGCGCGGCGGGCAGAGCCACTCGACCGTGCCGTCGGGCGCGACGAGCGCGCCGGTGTGGCAGTCGCTGAGGAAGCCGTAGTCCGCGATCGGCGGGAACGGCGACGCCATCGGCGTGCGCTCGACGAACGGCGTCGTGTCGCGGTGCTCGACCCGGCCGGGGTCCATCGCGCCCATGCGCGGCGGATGGCCGTTGGCGCCGGGCGGCGGGGTCACCGCGCCGGGGTCGCGGTCGTCGGTCTCGGTCTCGGGAAGGCTCGCGCGCTCCATGGGAGACCCCCGATTGAAGCACCGGCGCTCAGGTGCGCACCAGCGCCGGGCGCGCGAATGCAGCCGCGCCCGGGATGACGGGCGCCGCGTCGACGCCCATCCACTGCTCCAGCAGCGAGCAGTACACCGCGCGGAAGTCGCTCGTCGCGCGCAGGTTGCCGTACGGGTCCAGCGTCGCCAGCCCGGGGAACTCGCCGACCATCGTGCCCTTGGCGCGGGTGCCGATGACGAACCCGATGCCGGCGGCGCCGTGGTCGGTGCCCGTGTCGTTCTGCTTGGCGCGGCGGCCGAACTCCGACCAGACCTGGACCAGGACGCGGTCGGCGATGCCGCGCGCCTCGAGGTCGCGCTGGAACGCGAGGAGCGCGTCGCAGGTCGCCTTGAGGTTCGGCGCGAGCGTGCGCGCCTGGTCGGCGTGGGTGTCGTAGCCGCCCACGCCGTAGGCCGTGGCGACCTTGATCGGCAGTCCGAGGTCGACCATCGCCGCGAAGTTCTTCAGCCGGGTCGCGAACTCGGAGCTGGGGTACGTCGCCTTCGGGGTGATGCCGCTCTTGAGCGGGGCGAGGTCGGCGCGCAGCTTCTGGACGCTGAGGGCGGCCGTGCGCGCATCGCGCAGGGCGGGGTCCTCGGTCGCCAGCCCGCCGAGGCGGTTGACCGACTCGAGCGCCGCCGTCCACACCGGGTCCGAGACGCCGTAGGTCCAGAGGTCGTAGGCGCCCGTGTCGGGGACCGCGGCCACCGGCTTGGACGCCGTGGCGAGGCTCGGGGCGAGGGTGTCGTCGAGCGCGACGCCCTGCAGCGGGTTGGCGTCGGACCCGTGGAGGTCGAGGAATCGGCCGAGCCAGCCGGTCGTGCCGGTGGCGTCGGTCGCGCCCACCTCGTAGAAGTGGCGCGAGGTGAAGTGGGAGTTGTCCGGGCCGTCGTAGCCGATCGCCGGCAGGACGGAGACCTTGCCCTCCTCGTGGAGCACCCGCAGGGCGTCGGCGGCGGGCGCCCACATCAGCCGCTGGTCCTCGGTGAAGGCCGCGCCGGCGCCCTCGGCGAGCTTGAGGGTCGGGCGCATGGCCTCGTACTGCGGGTCGCCGACCGGCGCGAGCACCGAGAGCGAGTCGATGCCGCCCGGCAGGTAGACGTTGAGCAGCACGCGTCCCGAGGAGCTGCCTGCCGCCTGCGCGATGCCCTCGTCGAAGGCCGCGATCGGCAGCTTCGAGGCGCCGTAGACGGCGAGCGCGCCGGCGACGGCGCGGCTCACGAACGTGCGGCGGGTGAGGCCCGTGCCGGCGGGGGTGGGCATGCCGGCCTCGATGGCGGGCAGGCCGCGGCCGGCGCGGACGAAGTCGGTGCAGCAGCGGTGGTCGAGGGCCATGGGGATCAGCAGACGGCGAAGTCGCCGGAGGTCGCGATGAGCATTCGCAGCGCGTTCTGGCGCATGGCGCGGAGCGGTCCACGCTGCCAGTCCGGGGCGGTGGGGGAGACCGACGCGGTGGCGAAGCGCAGGAGCTCCTCGCGCGCGGCGGTGGTGATGGTGGGGTTGCCGAGCAGGCCGAGGGCGCGGTCCACGGCCTGGGCGGGCGTCTCGGCGGCGTCGTACGGCGTGCCCGCGTTCCAGGGGTCGATGAGCTTCGTGGCCAGCGCGAAGGTCGCGGTGTGCCAGCGGCCGGCCCAGGTCCCGGTGGACATCCAGCGGCGCTCGTCCCACCCCGCGACGTTGGGCGGCGCGAGCAGCACCTGGCCGCTCATGTCCGACAGCCACGCCCAGACGTCGGTGTCGATCCCGCGCTCGAGCGTGCGCAGGAGGCCCACCGTCTGGACCACGGGGGGCTTGACCATCGACGGCCCGGCGTAGAACCGCGGGTGGGTGAGGATCGCGCGCAGCACGGGCTTGACCTGCCGGCCGCCGTCCACGTACAGCTGCTCGAGGCGGGCCTGCGTCCCGGCGTCGGCGGGCTCGCCGACGAAGGCGCTCCACAGGCGGGTGACGAACCAGCCGGCGTGCTTGGGGTGCTCGACGGCGAGGCGGACGACGTCCTGCCAGCCGAAGGCGCCGGTCTTGCCGAAGATCGTCTTCTGGCCCGGGTCGAAGATGCGGCTGTCGAACCGGAAGCCCACGAACTGGTTGGTGCTCGCGTCCCAGTCGGCACGCCAGCCCGTGAGCGCGCGGGCAGCCTCACGGATGTCCTGCTCGGTGTAGGCACCGCGGTTCGCGCCGAGGGTGAAGAGCTCGAAGAACTCGCGCGCGTAGTTCTCGTTCGGGCTCGTGCGCGTGTTGCGGATGCCGTCGAGCCAGTCGAGCATCGCCGGGTTGACGGTGACGTCGCGGGCGAGGTCGTCGAACTTGCCGAGCGCGTGGATCCAGAACAGGCCGACCTGCTCGAGCATCGAGCCGAGCTGGACCTTCGCGCGGCTCGTCGCGAACCAGTCGTGCCACACCAGGACCATCCGCCAGCGCAGCTGGTCGGTGGAGCGGACCATGCGGTCCATCAGCAGGAGCTGGTCGTGGCCCCAGGTGCCGGTGGCGTCGAGGGCCTTGCCGTTGACCTTCGGCTCAGGCCCGACGAACGCCTCGGTCCCCGGGTTGAGCAGGCTGTCCACCGCGCCCTCCATGCCGAGGGCGACCAGGCGATCGACGTCGCCGGGACGCGGGCCGAAGCCGGCGCGCCAGAGCAGGCGCTCGGCCTCGCGGCGGCCGAAGCCGGAGGTGGTCGGGGAGGTGGACACCGGCGGAGTGGTGCTTGGCGCGGCGCCGCTCGGCGCCGTCGCGGCGGGCAGGGTAGAGCCGGTCGGCGCCGGGGTCGACGGGTTCTGGGCGCTTTGGGGGGTCGCCGGCGTCGGCTTGGAGACGCTCGGTGCGACGGACGGCGGCTTGGGCGCGGTGACCGGCGCCGGCGTCGGCGTGGGAGCGGGCTTGGGCGCGATCTGCTGCACGACCTGCTTCAGGGCCTTGCGGCGGCTGGTGGGCGCGCAGCCCGCCGAGGCGGCCTTGGCCTTGCCGGCCGCGAGGCCCGCGCGGCGCTTGGCCAGCGAGGTCGCGCTCGCGCCACCGCCGGCGCTCGCGCCGCGGGCCGCGGCGGCGGACTTCGCCTTGGCCTTCTTCGCGGCGGCCTTCGCCCTCTTCGTGGCCGCCTTGCCCCGGGACTTCGCCGCCGCCTTGCGCGCAGGCTTCGCCGGCGCGCAGGACGCGCTGGCTGCCTTCTTGGAGCGCTTGGTCGGGACGGCCACGACCCCGTAGTCGGCCGCCCGGCGCGGGCTCCGTCCTGCGAGCGCCGCAGCCTCGTACGTCCGTCTAGCCGGGCGGCGTGCCCCAGCGCACGATGGCGCGGGCCTCGCGCTCCCAGCCCAGGACGGAGACCCCGGCGGTGGGCAGCGGCAGGCGCTGGCCGAAGGCGGCGGGCTGCTCGACCCAGCGCGCGGCGAGCACGCGCAGGAGGTGGCTGTGGGCGACGACGAGCGCCTCGCCCTCGATCGCCAGGAGCTCCTCCACCACGCGGTCGGCGCGGGCGGTGACGTCCTCGGGCGCCTCGCCCCCGGGGGCCCCGTCGCGCCACAGCAGCCAGCCGGGCTGCTGCTCGCGGACCTCCTCGGTGGTCAGCCCCTCGGCCTCGCCGTAGTCCCACTCGAGCAGGTCGTCGCGCAGCTGCACGCGGTCGCCGACCCCGGCGAGGTCCGCGGTCTCGCGGGCACGCTGGAGCGGCGAGCACAGGACGAGGGACCAGTCGCGGCCGGCGAGGACCGGACGCAGGGTCGCGGCGGCGGCGCGGCCGTCCTCGGTGAGCGGGAGGTCGGTGCGGCCCGTGTGACGGCGCGTGATCGACCACGCCGTCTCGGCGTGGCGCGCCAGCCAGACGTGCGTCGGCGTCACGCGTCGAGCGCGGCGGCGTCGGCCACGATCGTCAGGCGGTCGCGCGCGAGGAGGCTGGCCGGCGCCGCGCGGTCCGGGCCCCGGAGCACCCGGGCGAGCGCCGCGGCCTTCTCCTCGCCCGTCACGAGCAGGACGATCCGCCGCGAGGCGTTGACGTAGGGCAGCGTGAGGGTGATGCGCTCGGGCGGCGGCTTGGGCGAGTCGCTGATCCCGGCCGTGAGCCCCGTGGCGTCCAGGAGCGGGTGCTCGGGGAACAGCGACGCGGTGTGGCCGTCGGGCCCCATGCCGAGCAGCAGCAGGTCCTGGATCGCGGACCCCAGCTCGTCGGCGTAGGCCTTGGCGCCCTCGTCCGGGCCGAGCGTGCCGGGCATCGGGTGCCAGACCGCGCCGTCGGCGCGCAGCCGCGTGCGGACCTGCCCGTGGTTGGAGTCCTCGTGGTCGTGGGGGACGCAGCGCTCGTCGCCGTACCAGAGGTGCACGCCGTCCCAGGCGACGTCGTCGAGGCCGTCGAGGCGCTCGTAGGCGCGCATCGGCGTGGAGCCGCCCGCGAGGCCGAGGTTCGCCCCGGGGCGGGCGGCGTCGGCGAGGGCCTCGGCGGCGTAGAGGGCGGCCTCCTCGGCGTCCCGGCAGCGCTCGATCTGCATGGGCGCCATCCTGCCCACCTGCGCGGCGGGCAAGCGTGAAGGCGCTGGGTAGCCTGCGGCGCATGGCCACCACGCCCGCCGTGCCGCTCACGTCGCTGGCCAGCGGAGCGGGGTGCGGCTGCAAGCTCGCCGCGCAGGACGTGCTGCCGGTCGTGCTGGGCCTGCCGCAGGCGACCGACGAGCGGCTGCTGGTCGGCACCCCGACGGGCGACGACGCGGCGGTCTTCCGGCTGCGCGACGACCTCGCGCTCGTGCAGACGATCGACTTCTTCACGCCGGTGGTCGACGACCCCTACGACTTCGGGCGCATCGCGGCGGCCAACGCGCTCTCCGACGTCTACGCGATGGGCGGCACGCCGGTGACGGCGCTCAACGTCGTCGCCTTCCCGCTCGAGCAGCTCGGTCCCGACGTCCTGCGCGACGTGCTGCGCGGCGGGCTCGACGTCGTGGCGGCCGCGGGCGCGTCGGTCGTCGGCGGCCACTCGATCAAGGACGCCGAGCCGAAGTACGGCCTGGCCGTGACCGGGATCGTCGACCCCGAGCGGATGACGACGAACGCGGCGGGGCGCCCGGGCGACGTGCTCGTGCTGACCAAGCCGCTGGGCGTCGGCGCGATCGTGACGGCGCGCAAGCGCGGCGCCGCCGACGACGCGCTGCTGCAGGCGGCGGTCGACGTCATGGTGCAGCTCAACGCGGCGGCGGCCGAGGCCGCGGTGGGTGCCGGCGTGCGGGCGATGACCGACGTGACCGGCTTCGGCCTGCTCGGCCACGTGCACAACCTCGCACGCGAGTCGGGCGTCGCGGCGGAGGTCGATGCGGACGCCGTGCCGGCGATCGACGGCGTCGAGGCGCTCCTGGCCGACGCGTCCGCCGTCTCGGGCGGCAGCGCGCGCAACGCCGAGTGGGCGGCGACGTTCGCGGCGATCGACGACGCCGTCGCGCCCTGGCGGGCCAGGCTGGTGTGCGACGCCACGACCTCGGGCGGCCTGCTCGCCGCCGCGGCGCCAGACGTCGCCGCGACGCTCCCGGGCACCGTCGTCGGGCGGCTCGTCGAGGGCGCGCCTGGCACCATCCGCGTCCGGTGAGGCCCCGCCTCGCCGTGGAGCGGCCCGGGGCCGGTGCCCCGAACGGCCTTCAAAGCCGTTGGCGGCGCGTCGACCGCGCCGGGGAGGTTCGACTCCTTCGCCGCTCCGCTGCGCCGTGACCGCGCCCGGCCCGCTCACGCTCGGCACCGCCGGGCACATCGACCACGGCAAGACGCAGCTCGTCCGGGCGCTCACCGGCGTCGACACCGACCGCCTGCCCGAGGAGCGCGCCCGCGGGATCTCGATCGCGCTGGGCTACGCGCCGCTGGCGCTGCCGTCGGGGCGGCGGCTCTCGCTCGTCGACGTCCCCGGCCACGAGCGCTTCGTCCGGACCATGGTGGCGGGGGCGACGGGCATCGACCTCTTCCTCATGGTCGTCGCGGCCGACGACGGCGTGATGCCGCAGACCCTCGAGCACGCGACGGTGCTGCGCGCGCTGGGCGTGCGAGAGGGCGTGGTGGCGGTGACGAAGGCCGACCTGGCCGACCCGGCGCGGGCGGCCGGCGAGGCGGCGCGGCTGCTGCCGGAGGTCCCGGTCGTGGCGTGCTCGGCCCGTACGGGGGAGGGTGTGGCGGACGTCGCCGCGGCGCTCGACGCGGTCGCGGCGCGGGTCGCGAGCCGTGCCGGGGACGACCGGCCGCCGGTCCTGCACGTCGACCGCGCGTTCACCGTCCCGGGACGCGGCGTCGTGGTGACGGGGACGCTGTGGTCGGGCGCGCTGGCCCACGGCGACGCGCTCGAGCTCCTGCCCGGCGCCACGGCGGTGCGCGTCCGGGGGCTGCAGGTCCACGACGCGCCGGTCGAGCGCGCGCAGGCCGGCCAGCGCGTCGCGGTGGCGCTCGGCGGCGTCCGGCTGCGCGACGTCGCGCGCGGCGACGTCCTCGCCGCTCCGGGGGCGCTGCGCGAGACGACGGTCCTCGACGCGGCGCTCGACCTCGACGGCGCCCGCCACGGCGAGCGCGTCCACGTCCACCACGGCACCCGCGAGGCCCCGGGCCGCCTCTCGGACCTCGGCGACGGCCTGTGGCAGCTGCGCCTCGACAGGCCGTTGCTCGCCGCCGACGGCGACCGCGTCGTCGTCCGCCGCTCGTCACCCGCCGACACCCTCGGCGGCGGCCGCGTCCTCGACGCCGCCGCCCGCCGGCACGGCCGCCGCCCCGACGTCCTGGACCGCCTCGCCGCCCTGCGCGACGGCCGGCAGGTCCATGAGCGCGCCTGCAAGCTGCCAGGCACCCGTTCAAGTTCGATCGAGGTCGAAGGGGTGCCTGGCACCCGCCACCCTCGACCCCTGGAGGAGGGTGCGCTGGCGGTGGAGGCGCGGCTGCGGGAGGCCGGTGCGAGCCTCCTGCGCGAGGACGAGCTGGGGGAGGCGCTGGGCGCGCTGCGCGAGCACGGGCGCGCGGTGCGCGTGGCTGGGAGGCTGTACGCCCATGCCGAGGTCCTCGACGAGCTGCGGGCGCGTGTGGTCGCGATGGTGGAGCGCGACGGCGCCGTGACGCTCGCGGGCCTGCGCGACGAGCTCGGCACGTCGCGGCGCAGCGCCCAGGCGGTCCTGGAGCACCTCGACGCCGCCCGGGTCACCCGCCGCCTGCCCGACGACCGCCGCGTCCTGCGCCGGAGCGCCGAGCGATGAGCGCGCCGCCCGACGAGCTCCGCGCCCGCCTGCGCTCGCTGCCCGCCGTCGACGCCCTCGCACAGCAGGTGTCTGACACCGGCCGCCCCGACGGGCGTCCGACGCCTGCCGTGACGGCGGCCCAGGCGGTCGCCGCGGCGCGGGCGGTGCTGGAGGCGCGGCGGGCGGAGCTGCTGGACGGCGCGCAGGACGAGCCCGACCTCGTCGCCCGTGTGCGCGAGCGCCTGCGGCCCGCGCCGCGCCGGGTGCTCAACGGCACGGGCGTCGTCGTCCACACGAACCTCGGCCGGGCGCCGCTGGCGGAGGTCGCCGCGCGGGCGGCCGCGGAGGCCGCTCGCGGCTACGTCGACCTCGAGCTCGACCTCGGCGCCGGCCGGCGCGGCGCGCGCGACGCGCACGTGGCGCCGCTGCTGGCCGAGCTCACCGGCGCGCAGGACGCGCTCGTCGTGAACAACGGCGCCGCCGCCGTCCTGCTGGCCGCCGCGGCGCTCGGCGGACCCGGCCGGTCGATCGCCGTCTCGCGGGGGCAGCTCGTCGAGATCGGCGGCGGCTTCCGCATCCCGGACGTCGTGCGCCAGGCCGGCGCCCGGCTGGTCGAGGTGGGCACGACCAACCGCACCCGGCTGGCCGACTTCCGCGCCGCGGTCGACGACGGCGCCGACGTCGTCCTGCGCGTGCACCCCTCGAACTTCCGCACGCTGGGCTTCGTCGAGGACGTCGACGTCGCGGCGCTGTGCACGCTCGGCGTGCCGGTCGTCGACGACCTGGGCTCGGGCGTCCTGCGGCGGGGTCTCGACGTCCTGCGCGACGAGCCCACCGCCCGCGACTCGGTCGCCGCCGGCGCCGCCCTGACGACCTTCAGCGCCGACAAGCTCCTCGGCGGCCCGCAGGCCGGGATCCTCGTGGGGACCGCCGAGGCCATCAGCGCCTGCCGCCGCCACCCGCTGGCTCGCGCCCTGCGCGTGGGCCGCCTGCCGCTCGCCGCGCTGGCCGCCACGCTGGCGCTGCACCGCGACCCCGAGCTCGCCCGCCGCGAGGTCCCCGTCCTGGCGATGCTCACCGTCGACGACGCCACGCTGCGCGACCGCGCGCAGCGCCTGGCCACCGCCACCGGCGGCGCGGTGGTCGAGGCCGTCGCGAAGGTCGGCGGCGGTGCGCTGCCGCTGCTCGAGCTGCCCGGCCCCGCCGTCGTGCTCGAGCACCCCGACGGGCCCGGCGCCCTGGCGGCCGCCCTGCGCGCGGGCGACCCGCCGCTGCTCGCGCGCATCCAGGACGCCCGCGTGCTCGTCGACCCGCGGACCCTCGCCGACGACGAGGTGGACCTCGCCGCCGGCGCCGTCTCCCGGGCGACTACGCGGTAGCGCTCGAGCTCGCCGTCGTGCGCTCGTCGCGCGCGACGCGGCCGTCGCCGTGCCCGTCGCCCTCGGCCCGCGTCCCGCCGCCGCTCGCCTCGCCCTGCTCGGGCTTGACGTAGAGGTACCAGTAGCTCGTCGCGACGAAGACGCCCGCGCCGACGAAGTTGCCCAGGAAGGCGAAGGCCCAGTTCTCCAGCGCGTGGCCCCAGTCGACGCCCGGCACGTCGGCGAAGATCGCCGCCGGCAGGAAGAACATGTTCGCCACGACGTGGTCGAAGCCCATGGCGACGAAGGCCATGATCGGGAAGAAGATGGCCAGGACCTTGCCGGCCACGTCCTCGGCCGACAGCGCCATCCAGACGGCGAGGCAGACGAGCCAGTTGCAGCCGACCGCGCGCAGGAAGATCTGCCAGTCGCTCTCGGTCAGGCCCTTGGCGGTGGCGATCTCCCCGAGGCGCTCGAGCGGCGCCTGCGCGGTGATGACGCCCGTCTCCTTGGCGAGGAAGTACGCGACGAACAGCGAGCCCAGGAGGTTGCCGATGAGCACGAAGCTCAGGTTGTGCACGAGCTGGGAGAGCCGCACCCGCCGGCCCAGCGCGGCCAGCGGCACGAGCGCCATGTTGCCCGTGAGCAGCTCGGAGCCCGCGACCACCACCAACACGAGGCCCAGGGTGAAGACGCCGCCCGTGACGAGCGTCTGGACGCCGCCCCAGACCTGCGGGTCCATCCCCGCCGAGGTGACGACGGCGAGCATGCCGGCGAAGGCGATGTACGCCCCGGCGAGGAAGCCGGCGACGACCGCCTTGTCCCAGGACAGCCCGGCCTTCTGGGCGCCCACCTGCACGCCGGCCTTCGCGACCTCCGGGGGGCTCTTGAAGGACATGGCGCGGGGGATACCCGCGTCAGCGGTGGTGCACCACGCGGACGTCGGCGTCCGGTTCGCCGGCGGTCGCGTGAGCCCGCGCCATCCGGGCGACCGCCTCGTCGTCGCCCGCCGACGACGGTCCCGAGCGCACCCACGCGAAGCGGAAGCACAGCGCCGCCGCCAGGTAGCAGCAGCTCGCCACGTGGTGCGTCCAGGGGCCGCCGCGCCGCCGGGCGAAGCGCAGCCCCATGCCGGCGCGCGCCAGCCACTTCGCGCGCTTGAACCACCGCGCGCCCTCGCCCTCCTCGAGCACGGAGGCCAACCGCCCGAGCCGGCGCTCGTTGACCTCGGAGAGCAGGAGCTCGGCGACCATCGCGCCGCTCTCGACCCGCCCGAGCGCCTCGCGCGTCGGGTGGCCCTCCTCGAGCCCGCTCGCCACGAGCACGAGTCGCGTCGTCGATGCGCCGGTGAGCGTCGCCGTCGCCACGAAGATCGGCCCGAGGAACAGCCGGGAGCGCGCCCACACCGGCACCGCCGTCGAGGCGAGCAGGACGCCGGTGTACGAGCCCAGGTAGCCGCCCACGACCGCGTTGGCCGCGCCGAGGGCCTTCGCGGTTCGCCGGCGCCCCAGCAGGTCCGCGCCCGCCGCGGCCGTGGCCAGGCCGCCGAACGCGCTGAGCGCCCAGGCGCCCATGGACATCGGCGAGCGGACCTTGAAGATCCGCAGCATGTTGTAGAAGCGCTCGGGGCGCCCGAGGTCCATGACGAGCAGCGGCGGGGACGGGCCGAGCGCCGCCACCGCGACGCGCCGCGCGATCCGCGCCGAGCGCTCGTCGCCCGCGAGGTCGCAGGCCAGCGCGACGAACGACGCGCCCGCCGCCATCCCGCCGAACCAGAAGTAGACCGGGACCTCCCACGTCCACACCGGCGCCTTCATCATCGGGCCCTGGACGAGCGCGGGCGGCGGGCCCTCGCGCGCCGCCCGGGACGCCGCGACGATCGCCTCCTCGTCGGCCTCGGCCGCGGCGTACTGCGTGTCCTCGCCGAAGAGGTAGGACCAGCGCCCGTCCTCCCACTGGCCGATGTGCAGCGCGACGGGCGCGCCCTCCTGCGCGCGCTCCCACGACGCCGGCTCGCCCGCCTTGCCGACGGCGGGCGTCATGTCGCGCACCTCGTGCGCCGCGTCCGCGCGCGCCTTGGCGGCCCGGCGCGAGCGCGCCATCCGCCGCCCGGCGTGACGGTCCTCGTGGCCGCTCACGCCGCGCGCCTCCGCGAGCGCCGCCAGTCCGTCACGAGCTCGGCCACGCCCGAGGCGAGCGCCAGCCCGGCCACGACCTTCGAGGTGTCGTGGCGGCGGGGCAGGACGAACGCCGCGGCCACGCCGGCGGCCGCCGCGAGCCCGGCGCCCATGGCCGCGAGCGTCGCCGGCACGACGTTCTCCTGGATCGGCGAGTCGGCCTGCGCGGGCAGCCCGTAGCGCTCCGGCGGCTCGGTGAGCAGGAAGAACGCGCCCAGGCCGCCGGCCAGCTGCTCGTCCTCCATGTCGCCCGCGCCGTAGAGGTAGGCGCTCGTGCGCCCCTTCTCGTGGAGCTTGGTGACGCGCCGTCGCGCGACGTCGACGAGCTCGTCGTAGGGGCCGAACTGGATCGAGTCCGTCGGGCAGGCCTTCGCGCACGCCGGCTCGAGCCCGTCCTGGAGGCGGTCGTAGCAGAGGGTGCACTTGGCGGCGCGCCCGTCGTCGTGGTCGCGGTCCACCACGCCGAACGGGCAGGAGGGGATGCAGTAGCCGCAGCCGTTGCAGACGTCGGCCTGGAGCACCACCGTCTCGAACTCCGTGCGCACGAGCGCGCCCGTCGGGCACGCGTCCATGCAGCCCGCGTTCGTGCAGTGCTTGCAGACGTCGGACATGAACACCCAGCGGCTCATGTCCCGGACCGCGGCCGCGACGTCGACCGGCGCGCCCTCGCCGTCGACGTCGACCGAGTCCGACGCCAGCCCCTTGCCCTCGGCGATCGCCACGAGGTCGGGCAGCTCGGCGTCGGCCGGCTCGAGCTCCTCGACGAAGCGCACGTGGCGCCACGTCGCCGCGCCCAGCGACCCCGTGTGGTCGTACGAGCCGCCGCGGCGGAAGACCGACCCGTCGGCGGGCAGGTCGTTCCACTGCTTGCAGGCGACCTCGCACGCCTTGCAGCCGATGCACACCGTCGTGTCGGTGAAGAAGCCCATCCGCTGGGCGCCGTCGCGGCGGACGGAGACCTCGGACGGCGGCGCGTGGGGGACGGGGACGACGGGGCTCATGCCTTGCTCGGTCCGATCTTCGGCTGCTCGGCGGGGTGGTCGTGGCCGACCTCGCTGTGCCCGGCCTCGGCCCGGTGCACGATCGAGGTGCGCGCCGAGGTCCGCCGGCCCGCGCGCACGTCGCACGTCAGCGCCTTGGTCGTCTCGATGTTCGTGTTCGGGTCGCCCGACAGGTGCAGGACGTCGTTGGCGCTGTCGCCGGGCGCGTCGCCGCCGTAGCCCCAGTGCCATGGGAGCGCGACCTGGTGCACGCGGCGGCCGCCGACCTGCAGCGGGCGCATGCGGTCGGTGACCTTCGCGCGCGCCTCGATCTCGCCGCGCTCGGTCATCACGACGAGCCAGCCGCCGTCCTCGATGCCGCGCGAGGCGGCCAGCACCGGGTCGATCTCCGCGAACATCTCCGGCTGGAGCTCGGCCAGCCACGGCAGGTTGCGGCTCATGGCGCCGACGGTGTGGTGCTCGGTGAGGCGGAAGGTCGTCAGGACGCACGGCCAGCGCGGGTCGTCCGACGCGTTCATCGGGTTGTCCGGGCGCTGCCAGCGGATCGCCACCGGGTTCGCGCCGACGTCCGGGTACAGGGCGTTGGGCACCGGCGACTCGACGGGCTCGTAGTGGGTCGGCATCGGCCCGTCGAGCAGGCCGCTGGGCGTGTACAGCCAGCCGCGGCCGTCGCCCATCATGATGAACGGCTCGTCGCCGCCGATCGCGTCCATGCCCTGGGCGGGCGGCCCCGACTCCGGGGCGCGGTAGTCCGGGCGCTTGTCAACGGGGAAGTCCGGGACGTCGTAGCCGACCCACTTGGCCTGCTCCTCGTCCCACCAGACGTAGCGCTTGCGCTCGGACCACGGCCGCCCGTCGGGGTCGGCGGAGGCGCGGTTGTAGAGCAGCCGGCGGTTGGCCGGCCACGCCCAGGCCCAGTGCGGCGAGACCCAGCCACCCGGGGCGTCGAGGTCGCCGGGGTCGCGCTTGCGCGCGTGGTTGACCCCGTCGGCGTAGATGCCGGAGTAGATCCAGCAGCCGCAGGCCGTCGAGCCGTCGGCCTCCAGCTGGGCGAACCCTGGCAGCGGCGTGCCCGTCGCGACGTCGTAGCCGTTGATCTCGCGCAGGACGTCCTCGGGCAGCGGCTCGCGCTCGGCCCCGTGCTCCTCGTAGTCCCAGCGCACGTGGCGGATCGCCCAGTCCTTCTCGGCGGTCGAGTCGGCGTAGTGCGCGCGCACCCGCTTGACCAGGTGGTGCATGAACCACAGCTCGCTGCGGCAGTCGCCCGGCGCCTCGAGCGCCTTGTCGCGCCACTGCACGAGCCGCTGGGTGTTCGTGAAGGAGCCCTCCTTCTCGATGTGGGTCGCTGCCGGCATGAGGAAGACCTCGGTCTCGATGTCCTCCGGGCGCACGTCGCCGGCCTTGACCTCCGGCGCGTCCTTCCAGAACGACGCGGTCTCGATCTCGCGCAGGTCGCGCACCACCAGCCACTTCATCCCGCGCAGCGCGCGGCGCATGAGCCCCGCGTTCTGGGAGCCGACCGCCGGGTTCTGGCCCATGACGAACAGGCCGTCCAGGCCGCCGTCGACGGCGCGCATCATCGTCGGGTAGTGCGCGTGGTTGCCGCTGATCTTCGGCAGGTGGGCGAAGCCGAAGTCGTTCTCGGGCGTCGCCGCGTCGCCGAACCACGCCTTGAGCAGCGAGACGATGTAGCGGTCGAAGTGCGACCACCACCCGCGGTCGGCGCCGCCCGAGGAGATGTACTGCTCGAGCGTCAGCTCCTCCTCGCGGGCGCGCGGCATGTGCAGGTAGCCCGGCAGCAGGTCGTAGAGCGTCGGGATGTCGCTCGAGCCCTGGATCGACGCGTGGCCGCGCATCGCCATGATGCCGCCGCCCGGGCGCCCGATGTTGCCCAGCAGCAGCTGGAGGATCGACGCGGTGCGGATGATCTGGACGCCGAGCGAGTGCTGGGTCCAGCCCACGGCGTAGCAGAGCGCCGTGGTGCGCTCGCGACCGGAGTTGGCGACCAGCGTGTCCGCCACCTGCTGGAACTGCTGGGGCGAGATGCCGCACACCTGCTGGACCATCTCGGGCGTGTAGCGGCCGAAGTGCTTGCGCAGCAGCTGGAAGACGCAGCGCGGGTGCTGGAGCGTCTCGTCGCGCTGCACCCGGCCCTCCATCAGGCCGGCGCCCGTGTTCTCGTCGAAGGCCTGGCTGGCGTGCTCGCGCATGCCCGCCGCCGAGGCGACCTCGCCGCCCTCGTACATCCAGCTCGTGCGGTCGTACATCCCCGTCTCGGGGTCGAAGCCCGAGAAGACGCCGCCGAGGTCCTCGGTGTCCCGGAAGCGCTCGTCGATGATCGTCGACGCGTTCGTGTAGCGCAGGACGTACTCGCGGAAGTACGACTCGGTCTCGAGCACGTGGCGGATGAGGCCGCCGAGGAACGCGATGTCCGTGCCCGCCCGGATGGGGACGTGCAGGTCCGACACCGCGCTCGTGCGCGAGAAGCGCGGGTCGACGTGGATGAGCTTGGCGCCGCGCTCGCGCGCCTTCATCGCCCAGCGGAAGCCGACGGGATGCGCCTCGGCCAGCGAGGAGCCCTGGATGAGGATGCAGTCCGCGTTCTGCAGCGCCTGCTGGTTGTCGGTGGCGCCGCCGCGCCCGAACGAGGTCCCCAGACCGGGGACCGTGCTCGAGTGTCATATGCGGGCCTGGTTCTCGATCTGCACGGCGCCCATCGCCGTGAAGCCCTTCTTGATGAGGTAGTTCTCCTCGTTGTCGAGCGTCGCGCCGCCGAGGTGCGCGAAGCCCAGCGTGCGGTCGACGCGCCGGCCCTGGTCGTCGTGGTCCTGCCAGCCGCGCTCGCGGGCGGCGATCGTCCGCTGGGCGATCATGTCCATCGCCGTCTCGAGCTCGAGCTCCTGCCACTCGGTGGCGCGCGGCGCGCGGTAGAGCACCTTCGTGATCCGCCCGGGCTGCTGGACGAGCTGGCGCGAGGCCGACCCCTTGGGGCACAGCGTCCCCTGGTTGATGGGCGAGCGCGGGTTGCCCTCGATGTCGACGAGCTCTCCGCCGCGGGTGTAGACGACCTGGCCGCAGCCCACGGCGCAGTAGGGGCAGACCGACTCGGTCGCCTTGAGCCCCGCGATGCGCGAGCCGGCCCGCTTCGTGCGCCCCGAGACCGCCGCCGGTCCCATGCCCCAGTCCGCGGCGCGGCCCACCACGGGGAGCTTGCGCAGCGCGTCGAAGGACTTGGGGCGGCCCATCCGCCACGCATCCTGCCCGACGCGGCGCCGGGCAACCAGGCCGTGTTCGCTAGCCCACCAGCGCCGCGGCCGCGTCGAGCGCCGGCCGGTAGGTCGGATCGCGCAGCAGCGCCTGGCGGATGCCCTCGCCGAGGATGCCGGCCTCGCCGCGCGAGGCGCCCATGATCGTCCACTCGCGCTCGGTGCCCCGGCGGTGGGCGTAGCGCGCCCGCAGCCCGCCGGGCCCGCGGTCGTAGCTCAGGGTCCGGCCGCCCGCGGAGCCCAGCTCGACGCCGGCGAGGCCGCGGACCTGCATCGTCGGGTCGACCTCGAGGCGGATCGCCACGTCCTGGCGGCGGGCGTGCGCGCGTCCCTCGAGGCCCTTGCCGGAGGCCACGAGGCCCGACGGCTCCCAGCCCAGCCGGGACGCGAGCCAGCCGACGAAGAGCAGGCCCGCCATCGTCGACTCGGGGTGGTGGCGCACGACGACGCGGTCGAGGGTCGCGAGCTCGGCCCGTCCCCACGGCGGGTCGAACGTCGCCGCGATCCGCTCGCGCCACGGCGTCGTGCGCAGCCACGCGAGGTCGACGACGTAGACGTCCTGGGAGAGCTCGCGGGCGCGGGCGATGGCGTCGGCCGGGGTGGCCGCGTCGACGCTGTCGAGCAGGACCACCTGCGCGAGCGGCAGCACGCTGCGCACCGCCTCGGGATGGCCGTGCGGCGACCAGACGACGGTCGCGAGGTCGGTGACGACGAGCGGGTCGACGAGCCGGTCGAGGTGCTCGAGGTGACGCGCGCCGCAGGTGAGGACGATGAGCTCGCGGGCGACGGCGGGCGCGCCGCCGCGGCTGGGCCCCGGCACCGCGATCGTCGCCCGCGCGTCGAGCGTCGTGCGCCCCGGCTCGACCGCGCAGACGATGGTGCGTGACGGGTGGAAGCGCCCGACGCGGCGCATCCGGTTGGCGACCTCGCCGCTCCACTCGCGGTCGACGACGCTGACGAGGTTGAGCACGCGGCCGGGCACGTAGGCGCTGTCGCGCGCGTGCAGCTCGCCGAGCATCTGGCGCAGCGCGCTGTCCACCTCGCCCGGCGTCGTGTCCTGCGCGCTCCAGACGAGGTCCTGGGCGCCCGTCCCGTTCTCGGCCGCCGCGCTCATCGCCCTAGATCGCGCGCCACTGGTCGTCGCCCACGAGGATCGAGTTCGCCTCCTCGGGCCCCTGCGTGCCGGACTCGTAGGTCGGCAGCGGCCCCTGGTCCTCCTCGTGCCAGCGGCGCACGATCGGGTCGCAGATCCGCCACTGCGCCTCGACCTCGTCGTTGCGGGTGAAGAGCGTGGCGTCCCCGCGCATCGCGTCGAGGATGAGGCGCTCGTAGGCCTCGGGCGACTGCGAGAGGAAGGAGGTCCCGTAGAGGAACTCCATGTTGACCGGGCGGATGCTCATCCGCGTGCCCGGGATCTTCGCCGAGAGCTTGATGGAGACGCCCTCGTTGGGCTGCACGCCGAGCACGAGCTGGTTGGGCTGCACGCCGACCGAGCCGTCCTGCTTGAACATCGCGTGCGGGACCTCGCGCAGCGTCACCGCGATCTCCGTGGACTTGCGGGCCAGGCGCTTGCCCGTGCGCAGGTAGATCGGCACGCCCGCCCAGCGCCAGTTCTGCACCGTGAGGCGCAGCGCCGCGTAGGTCTCGGTCGACGAGTCGGCCGGGACGCCCTCCTCCTCGAGGTAGCCCGGCACCTGCTCGCCGCCGACGGTCCCCGGGCCGTAGCGCGCGCGGACCGTGCGCTCGGGCGGCGGGGGCTTGATCGCGCGCAGGACCTTGACCTTCTCGTCGCGCACCGCGTCGGCGGAGAAGTCCACCGGCGGCTCCATGCACAGCAGGCACAGCAGCTGGAGCATGTGGTTCTGCACGAGGTCGCGCAGCGCGCCCGCGCTGTCGTAGTAGCCCGCGCGCGAGCCGATCCCGATGTCCTCCGCCGCGGTGATCTGCACGTTGCGGATCGCGTTGCGGTTCCACAGCGGCTCGAAGAGCGAGTTGGCGAAGCGGAACGCCAGGACGTTCTGGACGGTCTCCTTGCCCAGGTAGTGGTCGATGCGGAAGACCTGGCGCTCGTCGAAGACGGCGAGCACGCAGCGGTTGAGCTCGCGCGCCTCCTCGAGCGTCGTCCCGAACGGCTTCTCGATGACGCAGCGCACCTCGGCGTCGTCGTGGCGGTCGAGCCCCTGCTCGCCGAGGTTCGACACGATGACCGGGAAGAACGAGGGCGCCGTGGAGAGGTAGAAGCAGCGGTTGAGCCGCTGGCCGGCCGCGTCGTCGAGCTCGCCGAGCACCTGGCCGAGGCGGCGGAAGACGTCGGGGTCGTCGAAGGAGCCCGAGACGTAGCGGACGTGCTCGAGCAGGCCCTTGAGCACCTCCTCGTCGGGGTCGCGGCGGCTGAACTCGCGGATCGCCTCGGCGGCGTCCTTGGCGAACTCCGCGTCGGAGTGCTCGGAGCGCGACACGCCGACGAGCTCGAAGCGCTCGGGCAGCGCGCCCTCGTGGGCGAGGTTGTAGAGGGCGGGCAGGAGCTTGCGGCGCGACAGGTCGCCCGTCGCGCCGAAGATCACGAGCGCCGTCGAGTGGACGGGCAGGCGCTCGAGGCCCTCGGTCAGGGGGTTCGGGAGCTCCTCCTCGGGCGTGCCGGTGCTCGCCGGGGCGCTCATGCGCCCGTCCCTCCGCCGCGGCGCACCTCGTGGCCGCCGAACTGGTTGCGCAGGGCCGCGTTGACCTTCGCCGCGAAGTCGCCCTGGCCGCGTGAGGCGAAGCGCTCGTGCAGCGAGGCGGTGATGACCGGCGTCGGGACCCGCAGGTCGATCGAGCTCTCGATCGTCCAGCGGCCCTCGCCGGAGTCCTCGACGTAGGGGGCGAGCGCCTCGAGGTCGTTGCCCTCCTGGTCGAAGGCGCGGGCGGCGAGCTCGCACAGCCACGAGCGCACGACCGAGCCCTGCATCCACAGGTGGGCGATCTTCGCGTTGTCGAGCTCGAACTCGCAGGCGTCGAAGAGCGCGAAGCCCTCGGCGTAGGCCTGCATCATCCCGTACTCCACGCCGTTGTGGACCATCTTCACGTAGTGGCCCGCGCCCGTCGGGCCGACGTGCAGCCAGCCCGGGCCGTGCTCCTCGGTGGCCGGTGGCGCGAGGACGTCGAGGATCGGGGCGATCCGCCCGATGGCGTCGTCGGGCCCGCCGACCATCATGCAGTAGCCGACGTCCAGGCCCCACACGCCGCCCGACACGCCGGCGTCGGCGTAGCCGATGTCCTTGGCGGCGAGGACCTCCGCACGGGCCTGGTCGTCGGTCCACTTGGAGTTGCCGCCGTCGACGATCGCGTCGCCGGGCTCGAGCAGCTCGGCGAGCGCGTCGACCGAGCGCTGGGTGATCTCGCCCGCCGGGACCATGAGCCACACGGTCCGCGGCGCGTCGAGCAGCCCCACGAGCTCCTCGAGCGACGCGGCGGGGCGGGCGCCGTGGGAGGCGGCCTTCTCGCGGGCCTCCTCGGAGGGGTCGAACGCGACGACGTCGTGGTCGGAGTCGCGCTTGATGCGGGCGACCATGTTGCCGCCCATGCGGCCGAGACCGACGAAGCCGATCTGCGCCATCGGGCTCAGAGCTCCTTGATCAGGTTGCGGATGGCCTGCGCGGGGTCGCCCTCGAGGACGACGCGCTCGGCGGGCAGGCCGCGCTCGCGCAGGGTGAGCAGGTCGCCGTCGGCCTGGGCCCGGATCAGCGTCCCGAACGAGAACGTCTCCCCGGGCACCGCGAGGTCCTCGCCCTCGTGGCGCACGAGCTGCAGGAAGCGCCCGGTCGGCGGGCCGCCCTTGTGCAGCTGGCCGGTCGAGTGCAGGTAGCGCGGGCCGTAGCCGAAGGTCGTCGTCATCCGCGTGCGGTCGCGGATGGCGGCGCGCAGCTCGGCGACCGCGGCGTCGACCTCCGGGTCGGGCGCCAGGTAGCCCTGGAGCGCGAGGTACGACGGCGGGCCCGCATCGAGCAGCGCCCGCAGCGCGCCCCCGTCGGCCGCCGGCAGGTCGGGGGCGCCCTCGGCGAGCACCCTCTTGGTCGCGTCCTTGGCCGACTGCACGTCGGGCTGGTCGAACGGGTTGATCTCGAGCACCCAGCCCGCCACGGCGGTCGCGAACTCGGCGAAGAACATGACGCGGCCCAGGTCGGCCGGCCCGTGGACGGCGAGGCGCAGCACCGGCACGCCGGCCTTGGCCAGCTGGCCGACCGCCTCGTCCTGCGCCTCGTCGGGGGACTCCGGGTCGCGCAGCTGCACGACGACGCGGTCCTCGCCGTAGGCCTCGGGCGCGCCGAGCGGCTCGTCGGCCACGGGCAGGACGCCCTTGCCGTGCTTGCCCAGCGACTCGGCCACGAGCTGCTCGGCCCACAGGCCGAACGACGCGATCGGCTCCTGCACGACGAACGTCAGCTTGTCCCGGCCGTGGAGGGCCAGCTCGCCGAGCGCCAGGCCGAGCCACAGGCCGCTGTTCGAGCGCGTCGTGTCGAAGTGCGCGCACGCCTGCTCGGCGACGCCCGCGCCCTCCAGGACGGCCTTGACGTCGCAGCCGGCCAGCGCGGCGGGGACGATCCCGAAGTACGACAGCGCGCTGTAGCGCCCGCCGATCTCGGGGTCGTTGCGGAAGACGCGGCGGAAGCCGCGCTCGCGGCCCAGCGCCTCGAGCGAGGTCCCCGGGTCGGTGATCGCCACGAAGCGCGAGCCGTCGCCGCCCGTCGCCTCCCAGAAGTGGTGGAAGGCGCTCATCGTCTCGACCGTCCCGCCCGACTTCGACGAGACGACGAACAGCGCGCCGTCCAGCGGGGCGGCGCGCACCGCCTCCGGGTCGGTCGTGTCGAGCACGTGGAGCTCGGCGCCGAAGGAGCGCCGGAAGACCTCGGGCGCCAGCGACGAGCCGCCCATGCCCAGCAGGACGACGTGCTGAACGCCGTCGGCCCGGACCTCCTGGGCCCAGGCGACGAGGTCGTCGGCCTCGTCGCGCAGGGACTCGGCGATCGTCAGCCACCCCAGGCGGTCGGCGACCTCGGCCTGGCCGGCGGGGCCCCAGAGCGTGTCGTCGCGCCGCCAGATGCGCCGGGCGACCTCGTCGTCGGCGGCGCGGCGCACCCGCTGGGCGATCGCGCCCTCCAGCTCGTCGGGGATGGAGGACTCGATCGTCTCCGGGCGCCCGGTGACGATCGCCTCGCGCTTGGTCTCGATGCCCGCCAGCAGCGCCTCCATCGGCGTGACGAACGCGTCGACGCCGTCGGAGAGGAGCTTCTCGGTGACCTCGTGGAGGTCGATGCCCGCGTCGCGCAGCGCGTCGAGGTCCTCCTGGGGGTCGATCGTGCAGGTCTCGCGCTCGAACTCGCCGTGGTCGGCCGCCGCCAGCAGCGTCGGCATCGGCATCGTGTTGACGGTGTTGGGGCCGGCGAGGCCCTCGACGTACAGGACGTCGGAGTACTCGGGGTTCTTCGTGCCGGTCGAGGCCCACAGCGGCCGTTGCACGGGGCAGCCCGCGTCGCGCAGCGTCGCGAACCGCTCGCCCTCGAAGACGCGCAGGTAGGCCTGGTAGGCGGCCCGGGCGTTGGCCAGGCCGGCCCGGCCGGCAAGGTCCGTGCGGCCCAGCTCCTCCAGGCGCTTGTCGACCTCGGTGTCCACGCGCGAGACGAAGAACGAGGCGACGGAGTGCACGTCGAGCGACCTGCCCTCCGCGTGGCGGCGCTCCATGGCCTTGACGTAGCCCTCCATGATCGCCTCGTAGCGATGGACGCCGAAGAGCAGCGTGACGTTGACGTTGATCCCCTCGTAGAGCGCCTGCTCGATGGCCGGCAGGCCCTCCGAGGTGCCGGGGATCTTGATCATCACGTTCGGGCGGCCGAGCTCCTGCCAGTACTCGCGGGCCTGCTCGATGGTCTTGTCGGTGTCGAAGGCCAGGTCGGGGTCGACCTCGAGCGAGACGAAGCCGTCGTGGCCGCCCGTCTGGTCCCACACCGGCCTGAGGACGTCGGCGGCCTCGCCCACGTCCTGGACGGCGATGGCGCGGTAGACCTCGCGCGTCGTGCGGCCCTCGGCCGCCAGGCGCTCGAGCTGCTCGTCGTAGTCGGGGGAGCCGAGGATCGCCTTCTCGAAGATCGCCGGGTTCGAGGTGACGCCGCGCAGGCTGTCCTCCCGGACCATGCGCTCGAGCTCGCCCGACTGGACGAGCGAGCGGCGGATCTGGTCGAGCCAGACGGCGGTGCCGAGGCTGGTGAGGCGCGCGAGGCGCTCGTTGACGGCGGGCGTGGTGCTCATGGTGCGTTGACCTCCTGCCCGGCCAGGAGGGCGGCCCCGCGCACCCCGGCGCGGGGACCCCAGCGGGCCAGGCGGATCTCTGTGCGTGTTCCCACTCCGGGCAGCACGTAGCGCTGCGCGGTCTCGCGGGCGGGTGCGAGCAGGAGCTCGCCGGCGGCGGAGACCCCGCCGCCGACCACGACCTGCTCGGGGTCGAAGGTGTTGATGGCGTTGGCGATGCCGATGCCCAGGCGCTCGCCCAGCAGCGTGATCGCCGCGACGGCCTCGGCGTCGCCCCCCTGGGCGGCGGCGACCACCGCGGGGCCGCCGGCGAAGCCGCGCTCGCGGCCCAGGCCGTCGAGCGCGCGCCCGGCCGCCAGCTCCTCGAGCGTGCCGCGCTGGGGCCACTTGTCGCGGGTCGCCGGTGCGCCCGTGGCGAGGTCGGCGCCGATGACGGTGTGGCCCAGCTCGGCCGCCGCGCCCGTCGCGCCGCGGAAGATCCGCCCGCCGATGACGATGCCGCCGCCGACGCCGGTGCCGACCGTGAAGAGCACGAGCGACTGGGCGACGAGCCGCAGCGCGTCGTCGTAGGCCTCCGCGAGCGCCGCGACGGTGGCGTCGTTGTCGACGAAGACGGGGACGCCGAGGCGTTCGGTGAGCAGGCGGCGCAGCGGCACGTCCTGCAGCGGGATGTTCACCGACGAGCGGGCCGTGCCTGTTGCGAAGTCGATGACGGACGGCACGCCGATGCCGATCGCGTCGGCCGGCAGCCGCTCCTGCACGAGCGTCGCGAGCTGGTCCAGCAGCGCGTCCTCGCTGGTGAGGACGGTGGGCTGGAGCGCCGGCTCCGAGAGCGTCGTGCCTTCCAACGTCGCCACGGAGACCTTCGTCCCGCCGACGTCCACCCCGATCAGGCGCTGTGCCACTTCCCCGCTTCCTATCCGGTCGGGGCGGGGTTGTCACGTCGGGCTCAGTTGAAGCGGGCGCGGACGCGGGCCAGGGCGACCGCCCGCACGAGGTGCTCGCGAGGCTCCACCGGGAGCGCCAGGGCCAGTTCGGCGGCCCGCAGCGCGACGTGGTGCAGGCCGAGGTCCCGGGCGCGCTCGGCGACCCGCTCGAGGACGCGGTCGGCCAGGCCGTGCGGCTCGACCCAGAAGACGTCGGCGCCGGTGACGTCGCGCACGTCGAGCAGCCGTCCGCGGTCGCGCGGGGAGACCACGAGCGGCTCCTCGAGCCCGTCGTGGCCGACGAAGACGCGGTCCTCGGCGCACAGGACGCCCACGTCCCAGCCCAGGCGGTGCGCCGCGGCGACCGCGGCGGCGGCCACGAGCAGCTCGTCCCCGCGGCGCCCCTGCAGCACCGTGGGGAGGAGCAGGTCGTCGAGGTCGCCGGCCAGCACGCGCCGGTTGGGCCGCCGGAAGCCGGCGACGACGCGGCTGCCCAGCGCGGCGAGCTGGGCCGCGGGGTCGGGCGCGACGTGGCGCAGGCGCTCGGCCAGGCGCCCGACGTGGTCGTGGACCGCCGCGTCGTCCACCGGCGAGAACGCGTCGGCGAGGGCGACGAGCAGCGGCTCGACCGCGGGCTCGGCCATCGCGATCTGGTGGGCGAACGGGACGGGCGTCACGGCGCTAGCGGCGGCTGTAGCGCTCGATGACGAGCTGCTCGGTCACCGGGATCGAGATCTCGTCGCGGCGGGGGCGGCGCAGGACGCGGCCGCTGAGGCCGTCGTGGTCGGCCTCGAGCCAGCCCGGCACGCGCCCGACGGTCTCCGTCGCGTCACGCGCGAGCGGCTCGACCGGCGAGCCCGCCCGCAGCGTGACGCGCGCCCCCTCGTCCAGGAGCGCCGAGCAGATGTCGACGCGGCGGCCGTCGACGTGCACGTGGCCGTGGGCGACGAACTGGCGCGCCTGGCGCCGGGTCGTCGCGAGCCCGAGGCAGAAGACGACGTTGTCCAGCCGGCGCTCGAGGAGCTCGAGCAGCGCCTCGCCGGCCGTGATGTCGCGGCGCTTGCGGGCCAGCAGCACGTAGCGGCGGAACTGGCGCTCGCGCACCCCGTAGGCGATCTTCAGCTTCTGCGTCTCGCGCAGCTGCTGGGCGTAGACGCTGGGCGCGCGACGCCGGCGCATCCCGTGCTCCCCGGGCGGCTGCGCGCCGCGGCGCTCCAGGGCGGTCTTGCGCCGCAGGTGGCGCTCGCCCTTCAGGTCCAGCGCGACGCCCTCGCGGCGCTCGAGCTTCTCGACGGGTCCGGTGTACCTGCCCATGCGTTAGGTCACCCTAACGCAAAGCCGACCGCCGGGGTCGGTGATGGCTCAGTCGCGGCCGGGCGCGAAGGCCTCGAGCAGCCCCGGAAGCTGGTCGGGCGGGGCGATGAACGTCAGGACCGCCGTGGTGATGCCTGCCTCGGCGAACGCGTCCAGCCGCTCGCGCAGGTGCTCGACGGGCCCGACGAGGAAGACGTCGCGCAGGAGGTCGTCGGGCACGAGCTCCACGGCCCTGGCGCGATCGCCGGTCGCCCACGCGTCGGCCATGGGGCCGATCTCGTCGCAGCCCAGCCACTCGAAGAACGCGCGGTAGACGCCGACGCTCACGTAGGCGGCGAACATCTGGCGCGCCAGCGGGGCGAGGTCCTCGCTGGGCAGCAGGAAGAACCGGCAGGCCAGCTCCTTGTCGGGACGGCCGAAGGCCCCGGCGACCTGGCGCGCGCCGCGCAGCGGGAGGAAGTTCGTGAACGCGCCGTCGGCCTGGTCGGCGGCGAGCTGGAGCATCTTGCCGCGCAGCGCCGCGAGGACGATCGGCACGGGCGTCGTGACGGGGCGCTCGAGCTTCAGGCCGCCGAACCCGCGGCCCTCGCCGCTGAGCACCGGGCGCAGCGCCTCGACGGTCTCGCGCATCTTCGTCAGCGGCTTGCGGAACTCGCCGCCGTTGAAGCGCTCGACGATGACGTCCGACGACGCGCCGAGGCCCAGGACGAAGCGCCCGCCGCTGAGCTCCTGCAGCGCGGCCGCGCTCTGCGCGAGCAGGCCGGGGCCACGCGTGTACGGGTTCACGATCCCGGTGACGAGGCGCAGCCGCTCGGTGACGACGGCCGCCTGGGCCAGCGGCGTGAAGCCGTCGGTGCCGTTGGCGGTCTCGCCGGACCACACGTCGTGGAAGCCCAGCCGCTCGGCCTCGCGCAGCAGCGCGGGGTGCTCGGTCAGGGGGACGCCGGCGAAGGGCAGGGTGAGGGCGGTGCGACGCTCGGGCACGGGCGTGCGACCCTACCGGCAGGGATGCAGGGGATCGGGGAGGCCGACGCGCACCTGGGACGGCGGGTCCCGCTGCCCACCGTGGCGCTGCCGCTGGCGCGCTGGGTCGAGGTCGAGCCCGACGGCCCGGGGGCGGTCGAGGTCTCGTGGAACCTCGACGACACGCGCGAGGGCGCGCCGGGGCGGCTGGCGCTGCACGTCGCGCTCACCGAGGCCGCGCCGCGGCCGCTGGGCGACGGCGAGGCGCCGGCGGAGCCCGTCGACGTCGACGGCGCCCCGGGCCGCCTGCGCCGGGCGCCGCTGGCGCACGCCGACGCGTCCCTGCGCCCGGTCCTCGAGCTCTGCTGGACGCACGACGGCCTGCACCTGCGGCTCACCGCGCAGGGCCCCTGGGCCGTCGAGGACGTGGTGCGCATCGCCGCGTCCGTGGCCGGATAGGGTCGGCCCATGGACGTCTCCCGGCTGGGTCGCCGCGAGCTCGCCGGGATGGTCGGCGGGCTCCTGCTGGTGCTGGGCGTCCTCCTCGCGGCCTACAAGCCCTCGGAGGACAACCCGAACGCCAACATCGACGGCGCACGCGATGCGCAGTCGATGTTCGACGTGCACCCGATCCTGCGCTGGCTGCTGCTGCTCGCGGCGATCGCGCCCTTCGTGCTCGCGTGGATCATCGCCCGCGGCCACACGCTGTCGTGGGCGCGGGGCGAGATGACGGCGGTCGTCGCCGTCGCCGCGTTCGGCCTCGTCTTCTACAACGGCATCGTCGACCGGCCGGGCGACCCCTCGGGCGAGATCGGCCTGCAGCTGGGCTACTGGCTCGCGCTGCTCGGGACGGTCGTGATGTTCGTCACCTCGGCGCTGCGCTCGTCGGAGACCGGGCGCCCGCGCAAGCCGCCGGGCACGCTCTAGGCCTCGCCGCATAGGGTCCCCGCCCATGGCCGTGGACTCCTCGAAGCCGGACCGCAACCTCGCGCTCGAGCTCGTGCGCACGACCGAGGCCGCCGCGCTCGCCGCGGCCCGCCTCGTGGGCGCGGGGGACAAGAACGCGGCCGACCAGGCGGCGGTCGACGGCATGCACGCCGTCCTGGGCAGCGTGCAGATGGACGGCATCGTCGTCATCGGCGAGGGCGAGAAGGACGAGGCGCCGATGCTGGCCAACGGCGAGCGCATCGGCGACGGCTCGGCGCCCGAGGTCGACATCGCGGTCGACCCGCTCGAGGGCACGACGCTGACCGCCAAGGGCATGCCCAACGCGCTGTCGGTCATCGCGCTGGCTCCGCGCGGGACGATGTTCGACCCGGGGCCGTGCGTCTACATGGAGAAGATGGCGGCGCGCGACGACCTCGCCGACCTCCTCGACCTCGACCGCCCGGTCGGCGAGACGATCGGGCTGATGGCCGAGCGCCGCGGCTGCGAGCCCGGCGACCTCACGGTCATCGTGCTCGACCGCCCGCGCCACGAGGAGGGCATCAACGCCATCCGCGCGTCGGGGGCGCGGGTGCGGCTCATCTCCGACGGCGACGTGTCCGCGGTCCTGGTCGCGGTCTCCGAGGACCGCCCGGTCGACCTGCTGTGGGGCATCGGGGGCACGCCCGAGGGCGTCATCTCCGCCGCGGCGGTCAAGTGCATCGGCGGCGGCCTCGTCGGCCGGCTGTGGCCGCGCAACGACGACGAGCGCCAGGCCGCGCTGGACGCGGGCTACGACCTCGACCGCGTCCTCACCCAGGACGACCTCGTCCAGGGCGACGACTGCTTCTTCTCGGCCACGGGCGTCACCGACGGCGACCTCCTCGAGGGCGTGCGCTACAGCGGCGCGAGCGCCACGACGGAGTCGCTGGTCATGCGCTCGCGCTCGGGCACGGTGCGCCGCGTCAAGGCCTCGCACAACCGGGCCAAGATGCGCCAGCTCATCGGCTCGAGGTACGGCTGAGCGGGGTCGCGGGCGCTAGCTCGCGATGCGCTGGTCGGGCGCGTGGGCCCGCTCGCGCGAGGGCGCGGGCGCCTCGTCGACCGTCAGCGGGCCGGCGAACTGGCCGACCTCGGAGCGCTCGAGCTCGCGACGCACGAGCGAGCGCAGGAAGAAGAAGCAGGCGATGACGTGGATGCGCGACTGGGTGTTGGCGTACACCCAGCGGCCCAGGCGCGAGGCGATCGCGGGGTAGAAGTTCGCGACCTCGACCTCGACGTGGATGCGGACCTTGTCCCAGTCGGGGTAGTCGTGGCGCTGCACCTCGAGCTCGAGGTAGCCGTCGCCCTCGCGGCCGCGCGGGGCGACGAGCAGGCCCTTCTGGATGCGCCAGCGCACGATGCCGGCGCACTCGTCCATCTCGTACTCGGGCTTGCGGAAGGTCAGCAGCCGCAGCCGGGGGTGCAGGAGCACGACGTAGCGCTCGCCGGGCGTGTAGACGACCCGCACGAGCCCGAAGGTGAAGCGGCTCAGCGACCGCCAGTACGTGCGGGCGAGGCGCTCGAGGTTCTCGGGCGTCCACATGCCCTCGATGGCCCTGGCGGGGACGATGATGTCCGCGCCCTGGACCGAGCGCACCGCGCCGTCGGCGTCGATGCCGGTGTCGTCGGTCGGCGTGTGGATGATCGCGCCCTGGAAGGCGTGGGCGCCCGAGAAGGCGCGGCGCGCGCCCGCGAGGAGCGCGACGAGCAGCGCGACGACGGCGGCGGCGATCGCGGCGGGCATCTCGCCCTGCGACCCTACCCCCTGAGGGCCACGCGCACTGCCTCGTCGAAGCCCAGCGGCGCGTCGTTGATGCCCTCCGGCGGCGGCTCGCGGACGACCATCTCGGCGCCCAGGCCCTCGACCAGGGGGCGGGCCAGCGCGCTCTCGACGGGGGTGACGAGGCCGACCCAGTACGAGGACAGCCGCGGGCTGAGCAGCGGCACCTTGACGATCGCGGGCGCGCGGCGGCCCGCGACCCTCGCGTAGCGCTCCATCATCTCCCGGTAGGTGAGGACGTCGGCGCCGCCGAGCTGCACCTCGCGCGGGACCTCGTCGCGGTCGGCGAGCTCCGCGAGGGTGCGCACGACGTCGACGATCGAGACGGGCTGGGAGGGCGTGTCGACCCAGCGCGGGCAGACCATCGCGGGCAGTCGCTCGACGAGGCTGCGCAGCATCACGAACGACGCGCTGCCGGCGCCGACCACCATCGCCGCCCGCACGTGGACGAGGCACGGGACCCGCTCGGCCAGGAGCTCGGCCACCTCGTGGCGCGAGCGCAGGTGCTCGCTCTGGCCGCCGGCGTCGTCCTCGAGGCCGCCGAGGTAGACCGTGCGCGCGACGCCGGCCCGGCGCACGGCGTCGCCGAAGGTGCGCGCGGCGCGGCGGTCGCGCTCGGCGAAGTCGCCGCCGGCGCCCGACTCCATGGAGTGCACGAGGTAGAACGCGACGTCGGCGCCGGCCAGCGCCTCGTCGAGGCCCTCGCCGGTCACGACGTCGCCGCCGACGACCTCGGCCGCCCCGGGCAGCTGGCCGCGTCGCCTGCCGGGATCGCGCACCAGGCAGCGCACCGTGTGGCCGGCGTCGAGCAGCTCGGGCAGCAGCCGGCCGCCGACGTAGCCGGTGGCCCCGGTGAGGAGGATCGTCTTGGGCCCTCGATGAGCGTCCACGGGACAGGTACGACCCGGCGCTCGTCCGCGATGACCCCTGCGCCGTCCTGCGTCGTACCCCGACCGTGCCGGTCAGCATGACGCCGCGTCGTGTGCGAGGTTCCCGCCTCTGTCCGGTCCGCACCCCATGACCGACCTCGCCATCAAGGACGTCGCCGAGCGCACCGGCGTCTCCGCCGGGACCATCCGCATGTGGGAGCAGCGGTACGGCTTCCCCGAGCCGCAGCGCACCGAGTCGGGCTACCGGCGCTACAGCGCCGACGACGTCGAGGCGATCCGCCGCGTCACCGCCTTCCGCCACCGCGGGCTGTCGATCCCGGCGGCGATCGAGCGGGCACGCGAGTCGGGCGGGGCGTCGGACCACCCGTCGATCTACGCGGCGGTCGTCAGCACCGACGTCGCCGCCCGCCCGCAGGTGCTGACCAAGCGCACGCTCGTCGCGCTCTCCCGGGCCATCGAGCACGAGTGCCTCGCGCACGCGGCCGCGCCCGTGCTCTTCGGGGCCTTCCAGGTCGAGCGCTTCTACCGGGCCGTCGAGCCGCGCTACCGCAAGATGGCCCAGTACGCCGACGCCGCCGCGGTCTTCGCCGACTTCGACGGGGTGCACAAGCCCGACGGCGGACCGGTCGAGGTGCCGATCGCCGACGAGGACGTCCTCGGCAACGAGTGGGCGGTCATCGTCGACGCCCCGGGCTACGCCGCCTGCCTGCTGGCCTGGGAGCAGCCGGGCGTCACCGAGCCCGGCGGGCCCGACGACCTCGACCGCTGCTTCGAGTCGCTGTGGACGATGGACCCGGCGGCGGTCCGGCGTGCGGCGCAGGTCGCGGCGCGCCTCGCGGGCCGCGCCGACGCCGAGGTGGGCGAGCGCTTCGAGCGGCTGCTGGCCGACCGGCCGCTGGCCCTCGACACGCCGGCGCCGGGGCTGACGGCGCTCGTGAACCGGGCCGTCGCCTACATCGAGCAGGCGGGCTAGAGCGGCAGGAGCTCGACGGCCGCGCCGGCCGCGAGCTCACCCTCGCCGCGGGGCACGAGCGCCAGCGCGTCGGCACCGAGCATCGACGTCAGGACGTGCGAGCCCTGCGGCCCGGTGGGGTGCGCGACGCCGTCGTCGTCGAGGCGCACCCGCACGCACTCGTCGCGCTGGGGGTTGCGGGCGATCGCCGTGCCCAGGCGCGCACGGCCCGGGCGGGGGAGGGGCCTGGCGCCCTGCATCGCCCGAAGGGCCGGGCGCGCGAAGAGGACGGCGGTGACCAGCGCGGAGACCGGGTTGCCGGGGAGCCCGAGGACGAGCGTCCCGTCGCGCGCGCTGCCGCACCACGTCGGCTTGCCGGGGCGCAGCGCCACGCGCCAGAAGCGCTCGACGACGCCCTGGGCCTCGAGCGCGGGCTTGACGTGGTCGTGCGGGCCGACGGAGACGCCGCCCGACAGCAGCAGGAGGTCGGCCTCGTCGAGGGCCTGGGCGATGGCGGCCTCGGTCGCGGCACGGTCGTCGGGGACGCGGCGCGTCGTGACCCGCGCGCCCTCGTCGCGGGCGAGGGCCGCGAGCGTCGTCGTGTTGGCGTCGTGCACCTGCCCGGGGCCGAGCGGCTCGCCGGGCGGCACCAGCTCGTCGCCGGTGCCCAGGACGACGACGCGCGGACGGCGCGCGACGGCGAAGCGGGCATGGCCGGCGTTGGCGGCGACCCCGAGCTCGGCGGGGCCGAGGCTGGCGCCCGCGCGCAGGACGGTGGCACCGGCCTGGGTGTCCTCGCCGGCGCGGCGGACGTTGCGCCCGGCGGCGACGGGGTCCCGGAGCACGACGTGGTCGCCGTCGTCGTCGACGAGCTCGACCTGCAGGACGCCGTCGGCGCCGGCCGGGAGCGCGGCCCCGGTGGAGATGCGGATCGCCTCGCCGTCCTGCAGGGCGGGGCCCTCGTGCGGCGCGCCGGCGCGCGACTCGCCGACCACGCGCAGGCGCCGGCCGGCGTCGCCGGCGCGGACCGCGAAGCCGTCCATCGCCGTCGTGTCGAAGGGCGGCGTCGCGTGCGGCGTCGTGAGGTCCTCGGCCAGGACGCGGCCCTGCGCGTCGGCGAGCGCGACCTCCTCGGCCGGGAGGGGCGTCACCGCCGCGAGCACCTCGGCGCGCGCCTCGTCGATCGACAGCACGCCGCCATCTTGCAGCTTCGGCGACACGTTCGGCGCGTCGAGGCTGTGCGGAGGCACCGCCGGGGCTCGGGCTCCGTCGCGGCCGGTGCGATGCTGCGCACGTGGACCGCAGCCCACAGCTGCCCGGCCGCCCGCGGCCGGTCGCCGGCCTGCCGCCGCTCGATGCCGACGCGGTCGCCCACGCCTGGCTGCTCGCGCTGCTCGCCGGCCGTCCGCTGGACCGTGCCGAGCTGGTGCCGGTGGGCGCGGTGGCGGTGCGCGGTCCCGACCTCGTCCGGGCCGTCGCCGCGGCGGTGGCCGACGACCGGGGGCTCGAGGGGCTGGACGGCGGGGCTGGCGGTGCGGGCCCGTCGCCGGCCGAGGCGCTGCACGACGTGACCGGCGCGGCGGGGCCCGCGGACGCCGTGGCGGCCGTCGAGGCGCTGCGCCGCGCGATCGGCGCCGCGTGGCTGCGCGCCGACCCCGAGGTGGCGAGCGCGGCGGGCGACCGTCTCGCGCACGCGTGCGCGAGGCTTGCGGCGGCGGCCGCGGCGACGGCGGCTGCACCGGAGGTCAGGGGCGGTGGAGGTCCGCCGGTCGCCACGGACGCCGAGGTCCGGGCCGCGCGGCTCGTGGAGGCCGAGGCCGAGGGCGCGGTGATCGCGCTCGAGGCGGCGCCGCACACGCCGACCGTCGCCTCCGCGCCCGCGGTGCCCGACGGCCACGTGCTGGCGGCCGAACCCGGACGCTGGCTCGTCGTCGTGCCCGCCGACGGTGCTCGCGCGGTCGCCGAGCGCCTCGCGGCCCAGCTCGGGGTGCACGCGGGCGTCGCGGTCCGCGAGGGCGACGAGGCAGGCAGCGCCGTCGTCGCCCGCGCAGACGAGCGCTGCTTCGCGGCCCGCGCCGCGGGCCAGCCGGTCGCCTAGCGCGCCGCTACGGACGGGGCAGGCGCCCGAGGACCTTGCCGACGACGCCCGCGACGCCGCCGGCGACCTGGCGGGCGGCCTCGACGAGCTCCTCCGCCGGACCGCGCTGGTCGCCGTCCTGCGGCGTGGCCCACCCGGCGGGCGGCGGCGCGAGCGGCTCGGCCTGCGCGCCGGGGGCCGGCGCCGGGCCGGGCTTGGCGGGGGCCGCGGCCTTCGGCCTGGCGGCGGCCTTGACCGACGTGGGCTTCGGCGCCGGCTTGGCCTTCGGCTTCGTTGCGGCCTTGGGCTTCGCGGTCGACGCCGCCTTCGGCTTCGTCGCGGCCTTGGGCTTCGCGGTCGACGCCGCCTTCGGCTTCGCGGCGGCCTTGGGCCCGGCGGCGGTCTTCGGCTTCGCCGCGGCCCTCGTCTTGGCGGCCCCCGCCTTCGCCGTGCCCGCCCTGGCGGCCTTGGGCTTCGCCTTGGCCGCGGGCCCGGCCTCCGCGGCGGCCGCCTCGGCGACGCGCTCGGCGGCGTCCGGGGTCGCCTGGCCGCCGCCGCGCTTGGCGCTGCGACGGGCTGGGCGCGTGCGGGGGAGGCTCTTCAGGACGTCGCGGTCGCCGTCGCTCGGGCTCATGCGCACATGTTCGCGCACGCGCGCGGCGCGCGGCACCCGGGCGTGCAAGACGGCGCCCACGGGGCGCGCGGGGGCGCGCGATCCGGCACGGTCGGACCTCAAGCGCCTGCACAGCTGTGCCGATTCGCTCTGTGCCCCTGAAACCAAGCCCCCTCCCGGGTGTTGTTGCCCGGCGAGGCCGTCCCGCTCGGCCTCGGCTGCGACGTGCTTGTGTGACGGCGATCACACAGTCGTGGCAGCACGGCAGTGCAGGACGTACCATGGAGGGCTCACGCCTTCTGGCCTCGACCGCGCAGCGGCGGAGCCGGGTGGCAGACCTTCCGCCCGAAGACCACCTCGCCGGGACGCGCAGCGCGCACCGGCCATCTCGAACGGACGCCGATGTCAGTAGTGGAACTCCAGGAACTCGAAGAGATCAAGGGCCTCATGGTCAAGGGCCAGGCGGCCGGCGTGCTCACGTACGCCGAGATCGCCGGCGCGGTCTCCGAGCTCGACCTGGACGAGGCCGACGTCGAAGAGCTCCACTCGTACCTCGAGCAGGCCGAGATCGAGCTCGTCGAGGAGATCGACCCCGCGACCGCCGCCGCCAACCAGGTCGAGCGCGCGCCGGACAAGCGCCAGCGCCGCGCCCGCAAGGCGCCGTCGGCGCTGGACCTGCGCGCCGACATGACCACGGACAGCCTCCAGCTGTTCCTGAAGGACATCGGCAAGGTGCGCCTCCTGACCGCGCAGGAGGAGGTCGACCTCGCCAAGCGCATCGAGCGCGGCGACCTCGACGCGAAGCAGAAGATGGTCGAGTCGAACCTGCGCCTCGTCGTCTCGATCGCCAAGAACTACCGCAACCAGGGCCTGCCGTTCCTGGACCTCATCCAGGAGGGCACGCTCGGGCTCGTCCGCGCGGCGGAGAAGTTCGACTACCGCAAGGGCTTCAAGTTCTCGACCTACGCGACCTGGTGGATCCGCCAGGCGATCGCCCGCGCCCTGGCCGACAAGGCGCGCACGATCCGCATCCCGGTCCACGTCGTCGAGAAGCTCAACAAGATCGGCCGCGCCGAGCGCAAGCTCGTCACGGAGCTGGGCCGCGAGCCCACCGCCGAGGAGATCGCCGAGGTCACCGGGATCGACCCGGAGGAGGTCGACTCGATCAAGCGCTCCGCGCAGGCCCCGGTCTCCCTCGAGAAGCCCGTCGGCGACGAGGAGGAGTCGGAGTTCGGCCAGTTCATCGCCGACGAGCGGGCCGAGTCCCCGTACGAGCGCGCCGCCGAGATCCTCACCAAGGAGGCGCTGCGCGAGGCGCTGGAGAACCTCTCCTACCGCGAGCGCCGCGTCCTCGAGCTGCGCTACGGCCTCGGCGGCGAGCACCCGCGGACCCTCGACGAGGTCGGCCGCACGTTCAACGTGACGCGCGAGCGCATCCGCCAGATCGAGAACCAGTCGCTCAAGAAGCTCCAGTCGCTCGCGGAGGCCCAGAAGCTCCGCGACGTCGCCTAGCCGCGACCGCGACACCCACGCCGTGCCGAAGGGCGCCCTCCGGGGCGCCCTTCGCCGTTCCGCGCCCGCTGCCGGGTGGGCTTCTGTCGACTCTCGGGGCGAGGTCGAGGGTGGAGGTGACGCGGCGCCGCGCGGGGGCGACCGGGCGGGGCGAGGCTGAGGCGGTGGTCGAGGGTTCTACGCGCCCGGAGTTACGACGACGCGCCGAAGCGGACGCTCAACCGGGCACCGCCGAGGCCCTGCGAGGTCCCGATGGCCAGCTCGGCGCCGTGGTGGCGGGCCTGCTGGGCGACGACGGCCAGGCCGAGGCCGGAGCCGGGCGCCTCGCCGGCGCCGAGGCGCGTGAAGGGCTCGAGGACGCGCTCGCGGTCGGCCTCCGGGATGCCGGGGCCGTCGTCCTCGACCACCAGGACGGGGCCGGGCTCGAGGGCGACGCGCACGGTCCCGCCGCCGGAGGCCCCGTGCAGCGCCGCGTTCTGCAGGAGGTTGTCGGCGATGGAGCGCAGGCCGGGCGCCCAGCCGCGCACGACGACGGGGTCCTCGGGCAGCTCGGGCACGAAGCGCACGGCGGGATGGCGCTCGGCGGCCGCGCTGACCGCGACGTCGACGAGCTCGGCGAGGTCGACGTCGTCGTCGGGTGGCGCCGCGTCGCCGCGCGCCAGCGCCTGCAGGCCGTCGAGCAGGGCCACGAGGCGGTGCTGCTGGTCGGCGGCGTCCTCGAGCATCCGCGAGCGGCGCTCGGCCGGGAGGTCGGGATGGCGCGAGAGCGACGACAGGGTCGCCTGGAGGCTCGTGAGCGGCGTGCGCAGCTCGTGCCCCGCGTCGGCGGCGAAGCGCCGTGTCGCCGCGAGCGCGCGCTCGCGGTCGGCGGCGCTGCGTCCCAGCCGCGCGAGCATCGCGTTGAACGACGACGCCAGGGCGCGCAGCTCGAACGGCCCGTCCGCCGCCACCCGGCGGTCGAGGTCCTCGTCGCCCGCGATCTCCGCGGTGGCGCTGCGCAGCCGGCGCAGCGGCGCCAGCACGACGCTCGTGGCCAGGAACGTCAGCGCCGCGCACACCGCCAGCGCCGCGAGCCCGATGAGGGCCAGCCGCCGCCGCAGCCGCGCCTGGCGGCGCTCGAGCGCCGTGAGCGTCGTCGTCACCTCGAGCCGCACGAGCCCGCCCAGCGACGGGTCGCGCAGGCGCGTCGTGAACGCGCGGTAGCGCGTGCCGTCGGCCTCGAAGGTCGCGAAGCCCCGTGGCAGCCGCGGGTGCGGCGGCGGCTGGCGGCCCGTGTCGAGCACCGGCGTGCGCCCGACGAAGAGCCGCAGCGACGAGCTCGTCGCCGAGAGCACCGCGTCGAGCCGCCGGTCGCCGCCGGGCAGCCCCTCCTGGACCGCCGCCACCGCCGTCGCCGTGGACAGCTCGGCCGTGCGCTGGAGCCGGTCGTCGAGGACCTCGCGCTCGGAGCGGTCGGCGTCATGGGCGACGTAGAGCCCCGCCGCCGCGAGGACCGCGGCGAGCACCAGGGTGAGGCCCAGCGTGAGGCGCCCGCGCAGCCCGCGCATCAAGACGCCCTCCAGCCTGTCAGGGCCGCAGGACGAAGCCCACGCCGCGCACGGTGTGGAGCACCCGCGGCTCGCCGCCGGCCTCGAGCTTGCGGCGCAGGTAGCCCACGAAGACGTCGGCGACGTTCGTCCCCGGGTCGAACGTGTAGCCCCAGACCTCCTCGTGCAGCTGACGGCGCGTGAGGACCTCGCCGGGGTGGCGCAGGAACAGCTCGAGCAGCTCGAGCTCGCGCCGGGTGAGCCCGAGCTCGCGCCCACCGCGCCACGCGGCGTGGGCCGCCGGGTCCAGCGCGACGTCGCCCACCTCGAGCCGGCCGCCCTCCCGCGCCGGCCGGCGGCGCAGCAGCGCCTGGAGCCGCGCGACGACCTCCTCGAGCGCGAACGGCTTGACGACGTAGTCGTCGGCCCCCGCCTGCAGCCCGCGCACGCGGTCGTCGACCTCGTCGCGCGCCGACAGCACGCAGACCGGCACGTCGTTGCCCGCCCCGCGCAGCCGCTCGAGCACCTCGAGCCCGTCGAGGTCCGGCATCCCGAGGTCGAGCAGGACGACCTGCGGGTCGACGGCCTCGACCGCGGCCAGCGCCGCCTTGCCACCCGAGGCCGGCACGACCTCGAAGCCCTCGAGCTCCAGCGCCTCGCCGACGCTGCGCCGGATCGCCGCGTCGTCGTCGACGAGCAGGACCACGGGCGCCGCGGCCTGGGCGCTCACCGCTGGACGGTCTCGCAGTCGCCGCCGACCTGGTCGCGCGCGTCGGCGGTGACGCGGTCGCGCCCCGGCCCGCAGGAGACCTGGTCGGCGCCGCCACCACGGACCGCGATGACGTCGTTGCCCGCGCCCCCGACGACCACGTCGCGACCGGCGCCCGCGACGATGCGGTCGTTGCCGGCGCCGCCGAGGAGGGTGTCGGCCCCGGGCCCGCCGACGAGCCGGTCGCCCCCGCCGTTGCCGGCGAGGACGTCGTCGCCCGCCCGGCCGTTGAGGACGTCGGCGCGCGAGGTGCCGCTCAGGCGGTCCGGGCCCGGGCCGCCGGTGAACGTGCGGGCGAACGCCGGGGTGGCCGTCGCGGCCAGGACCGCGACCACGGCAAGGGGACGGACAGCGCGCACAGGACGACGCATGATGACCGCAAGGCTCCCGCGCGCGCACGACTCTCATGCGCTTCTCACGCCTGGTGAGAAGCCCGTGAGAGCGCGCCCACAGCCCATCCCGCGCGGCGCAGACTCGCCGCCATGCCCATGCACCTGACCCGAGGCACCCTCGGCGCCGTCGCGGCGCTCGCGCTCGTGCCGGCCACCGCGCTGGCCGCGACCATCGACGGCAGCGACCGCTCCGAGCGCCTGCGCGGCACCAACGGCGCCGACCAGATCGCCGGCAACGGCGGCAACGACCGCATCAACGGCCGCGCGGCCGACGACCGCCTCTCCGGCGGGCCCGGCAACGACTGGCTCTGGGGCTCGACCGGCAACGACACCCTGAGCGGCGACGCCGCGAACACCGGCGACCGCACGTCCTTCGACCGCCTCTTCGGCGGCCCCGGCAACGACACGCTGCGCGGCGGCGACGCCCGCGACCGCCTCCGCGGCGGGTCGGGCAACGACACCAGCGAGGGCGAGGGCGGCAACGACGTCCTGGCCGGCGGCACCGGCGACGACGTCCAGCGCGGCGGCGCCGGCAACGACGTGATCTACGCCAACCTCGGCACGGACACCTCCGAGGGCGGCGACGGCAACGACGTCCTCTGGGCGCTCGCCCGCGGCGACGTGGCGCAGGGCGGCGGCGTCGACCAGGTCGGCGACACGCTCGACGGCGGTGCCGGCGACGACCGGCTGCGCACCCGCGACGGCGAGGTCGACCGCGTCGCCTGCGGCGAGGGCAACGACCGCGCGTTCCTCGACCAGGTCGACGTCATCGTCGACGCCACCGCGCAGAACCCGAACGGCTCGTGCGAGACCGTCGAGCGCAAGGCGCCCAAGAAGGCCGAGAGCAAGGGCGAGGACCAGCAGCAGTCCGTCAAGGAGGAGCAGGCCCCGGCGGCCTAGCCGGCCAGCCCGAGCCAGCCCGCTCAAGCCCGGAGGGGGCCACGCCGATCCGTGAGGCGTGGCCCCCTTCGAGATCACCGCTGCCCTCCGCCAGCTCGTCACGCTCGGCGGCTCGGACCTCCACCTGAAGGTCCCCGCGCCCCCGATGGTGCGCGTCGACGGCGAGCTGCGGCCGATCGACGGGGCCCAGCCGCTCACGCCCCAGGAGGCCGACGCGGCGCTGCACCACGTCCTGACCGACCCGGACAAGCTCGCCGAGTTCACCCAGGACGGCGAGGTCGACTTCTCCTACGCGATCGAGGGCGTCGCCCGCTTCCGCGTCAACGCCTTCAAGCAGCGCGGCTTCACCTCCATGGTCTGCCGCGCGATCCCCGAGCGCATCCGCACCCTCGACGAGCTCAGCCTGCCGCCGGTCATCCGCGAGCTCGCCGAGGAGGAGCGCGGCATCGTCCTGCTCACCGGCACCACCGGCTCGGGCAAGTCGACGACGCTCGCGGCGATGATCGACCACATCAACACGACGCGCCACCGCCACGTCGTGACGATCGAGGACCCGATCGAGTTCCTGCACCAGGACAAGAAGGCGGTCATCAACCAGCGCGAGGTCGGGATGGACACCGCCTCGTTCAAGAAGGCGCTGCGCCGCGTCCTGCGCCAGGACCCCGACGTGATCCTCATCGGCGAGATGCGCGACGAGGAGACGGTCCAGACCGCGCTCAGCGCCGCCGAGACCGGCCACCTGGTCTTCTCGACGGTGCACTCCGTCGACGCCGCGGAGACGGTCAACCGCCTCATCGAGTTCTTCGAGCCCCACATGCACCAGCAGGTGCGCTCGATGATCGCCGGCACGCTGAAGGGCGTCATCTCCCAGCGCCTGGTCCCGGCCGCCGACGGCCGCGGCCGCGTCGCGACCTGCGAGGTGCTGCGGATGACCGGCCGGGTGCGCGACATGGTCATGGACCCGCTGCAGACCGGTCGCCTCGGCGAGGTCATCGCCGACGGCGGCTTCTACGGCATGCAGACCTTCGACCAGGCGCTCTTCGAGCACCTCAAGGCCGGCCGGGTCACGATGGACCAGGCCGTCGCCGCCGCCTCCAGCCCGCACGACTTCAAGCTCCTCGTCGCCGCCGACGGCCGCCGCGGCACCACGATGGACGACCTCGCCCAGGCCGAGGACCAGCGCCTGGCGCCCGGCTCGGCCGCCGCGACGCTGCGCTAGGCGCCGCGGTGCGCGGCCGGTAGCGTCGCGGCCGTGCGCACGACCTTCCAGGACCTCGGCGAGCGCGAGTCCGCCGACGCCTTCTCGCTCCAGAACGCCCAGCTGCTCAAGGTGGAGCTGCGCGACGTCACGATCCAGGCCAAGCTCGGCTCGATGGTCGCCTACCAGGGCGACGTGTCGTTCGAGCACGCCGGGATGGGCGGCGTCGGGCGGTTCATGAAGAAGGCGCTGACCGGCGAGGGGCAGCGGCTCATGAAGGTCAGCGGGACGGGCGAGGTCTTCCTCGCCGACACCGCCCAGTACGTCCACCTCGTCCACCTCGAGGACGACCAGCTGACGGTGAGCGGCGAGAGCCTCCTGGCCTTCGACGACGGCATCGACTGGGACGTCGAGCGCGTGAAGGGCGCCAGCGGCGTCATGGGCGCCGGGCTCTTCAACACGATCCTCAAGGGCACGGGCTGGGTCGCGCTGCTGACCGACGGCACGCCGATGGTCCTCGACGTCGCGAGCGCGCCGACCTTCGCCGACGCCCAGGCGGTCGTCGCCTGGTCGGCGGGCGTCCAGACGTCGCTGAAGACCGAGTTCAAGGCCAAGAACCTCATCGGCCGCGGCTCGGGGGAGACGCTGCAGATGGCGTTCTCCGGCGCGGGGTGGGTGCTCGTGCAGCCCAGCGAGGGCCGCCCCACGGTCCCCACGGACGGCAGCGGCGGCGGGCTCGGGGGGTTGCTCGGGCAGTAGGGGCACCCGCACGCGGGCACGCTGCTTCAGTCGGTAAAGTGGAGGTGTGCCCGTCGACCCCAACTGCCCCGTGTGCCGCACGGCGGAGATCGTCTGCGCGAAGTGGACGATCCTGCTGGTGCGCGACCTGGCGGCAGGCCGGGCGCGCTTCTGCGAGCTCGAGCGCTCGCTGAGCGGCATCAGCCCGCGCACCCTCTCGCTGCGCCTGCGGGCGCTCGAGGAGGAGGGCATCGTCGAGCGCCGCGGCACCGACGGCTACGCGCTGACCGACAAGGGCCGCGCGCTGCTGCCCATCGTCGACGGCATGAAGGACTACGGCGAGCGCTGGCTCGGCGCCGGCGGCGACTGCACGCCGCTCGACGACGACGCGCCCGACGTCGCCCCGGCACTCGTCTAGCGGCCGCAACTCCGCCGCCTCCGGGCGGTTCTCAGCGGCGATGGCACGACGCCGTGCAGCCCTTGAGCCGGCCGGACGCCGGACTACGCTGGGCGAGGTGCCCGCCGTCCGTCTGTCCCGCCGGCGTGCCCTCGCCACGGGCGTCGCCGGCGCCCTCGGCGTCACGCTCTCGCGCCTGCCCGCCGCCCCCGCCTGGGCCGCGCCGCGTCCGCGTGCGCGGGGCTTCGGCCTCGACCTCGCCCGTGGCGCGTTCGGCGCGGACGGCACCACCGGCGTGCTGCGGGCGCGCCGGCGCTTCGACCTCGTCGGGGTGCGCGGCGCCGACGTCGAGGGCCTCGAGGTGCGCGTGCGCCGCCGCGGGGGGGCGTGGAGCCCGTGGGTCCCCCTCGGCCACGGCGCCGAGCACCGGCCCGACGCCGGAACGGGCCGGCACGCCACCGACCCGGTGTGGACCGGCGGCAGCGACGAGCTCCAGCTGCGCCGCCGCGGCCGCCGCACGACCGGTCCCCTGCGGGTCCAGCTCGTGGCGGTGAGCGGCGCCGCCAAGCGGCGCGGCGCGCGGGCGACCGCCGCGGCGTCCCGGCGCGCGAAGGCCGCCCAGGGCGGCCCGCCGCCGATCATCGCGCGCAGCGCCTGGGGCGGCGACGCGGTCAAGCCGCGCGCCACGCCGAGCTACGGCGCGGTGCAGGTCGGCTTCGTCCACCACACCGTCGGCGCCAACGACTACACGCCCGAGCAGTCCGCCGGGATCGTCCTGGGCATCGCGAAGTACCACCGCGACTCCAACGGCTGGAACGACCTGGGCTACAACTTCCTCGTCGACCGCTTCGGCCAGGTCTTCGAGGGCCGCGCGGGCGGGATCGACCAGGCCGTCATCGGCGCCCAGGCCCAGGGCTACAACGCCCAGTCGACCGGCGTCTCGGTCCTCGGGACCTACGGCTCGGTGGCCGCCTCGCCGGAGGCCGTCGACGCCGTCGCCCGCCTGCTGGCCTGGAAGCTGCCGCTGCACGGCGCGCCGGTCGAGGGCACGGTCGTGGTCGAGTCGGCCGGCGGCGGTCAGAACCGCTTCAAGGCGGGGACGCCGGTCACGCTCAACCGCATCAGCGGCCATCGCGACGGCGACCAGACCTCGTGCCCCGGCAACGCGCTGTACGCGCAGCTGCCCGAGATCCGGCGGCGCGCCGCCGCGATCGCCCCGACGGTCAGCACGGCCGTGGCCCGGCTGAGCATGGACCCGCCGCCCAAGGCCCCGACCTACGGCGCCGCGCTGGCGGTGGCCGGCCGGCTCGTGCGCGGGGACGGCGGGCCGGTGGCCGGCCAGCGGGTGACCGTCCAGAAGCGCGGCGCCCGCAGCTGGGTGACCGTCGGCAAGGCGACGACGGGCGACGACGGCGCGTGGCGCGCCGAGGTCACCTGGCGCAAGGGGGGCCGGCTGCGCGCCCGGGCCGCCGTGCCCGGGGCCCCGGTCGCCGTGACGCCCACCGTGGAGCTCGGCGTCACCCCCGTCGCCGAGCTGGAGGCGGCGGCGCCGCGCATCCGCGCCGGCGGGCGCGTCGCGCTGGACCTGCGCCTGGCGCCGGTGACGAGCGCGGCGCTCCTCGTCGAGCGCCAGGTCGGCGAGCGCTGGGTGCGCGTCGCCAAGGTCCCCGTCCGCGCGAAGCGCTCGCGCTCGCGCGTGCGGGTCGCCCTGCGCCGCGCCGGGCTCTACCGGATCACGCTGCGCGCGCAGGCGGGCAGCGTCGCCGTGCGCAGCGCGCCGGTGACGGTCCGGGCGGTGAGCCGCAACGGCTCGCTCGAGGCCCCCGCACCGCCGTCGACGCCGGGCAGCGGCACGGGCGGCACCGGCGGCGTCGCGTCCGGCGCCTGACACCCGCGCACCTCCGGGCCGCCGAGGGGGAAGCCCCGAGGCATGAGCATCACGGACAAGATCACCGGTCGGGCGAAGCAGGCGGCGGGCGACCTCCTCGACAGCGCGCACCTCAAGCGTGAGGGCTCGAAGGAGGAGGAGAAGGGCGAGGCCAAGGAGCGCTTCGCGCGCAAGGAGGAGGAGGCTGACCGCGAGGCCCAGCGCGTCGCGAACCTCGAGCGCCAGACCTAGGCGCCACCACCTTCCGAGGGGCGAGGCCGGTCCGCGCGAGCGGGCCGGCCTCCGTGCTGCCCGGGCCGCTAGCCGCGCGGCTCGATGGACAGCAGGTGCGGCTCGCGCTCGTGGTCGACCTGCAGGGTCACGTGCTCGATGCCGAAGCGCTCGCCCAGCAGCAGCTGGAGCTCACGGCGCTTGCGGTGGCAGTCGTCGCCGCGCGCGACCAGGACGTGCGCCGCCAGCGCCGGGAAGCCGGTCGTGATCTCCCACACGTGGAGGTCATGGACCTCGACGACCCCCGGCACCCCCGCGAGCGTGCGTCCCACCGCCTCGGGGTCGACCCCCGCGGGGGCCGCCTCGAGCAGGACACGGCCCGCGTCGCGGACCAGCGACCAGCCCGTGCGCATCATGAGCGCCGCCACCACGAGCGACGCGGCGCCGTCGACCTCCGGGCGGTCGAAGAGCAGGACGCCGAGGCCTGCGGCCACCGCGGCGAGCGACCCGAAGAGGTCGGCCATGACGTGGGCGCGGGCGCCCGCGACGTTGAGGCTCTGGCGCGACGCGCGGGCCAGGGCCATGGCCGCCGCGACGTTGACCGCCGCGCCCAACGCGCCGACCAGCACGACGACCCCGCCGTCGACCGACGGCGGGTCGAACAGGCGCTGCACCGCCTCGATGGCGATGACGCCGGCGAGGACGAGGAGCGAGGCGCCGTTGACCTGCGCCGAGAGGATCTCCGCGCGGCCGAGGCCGAAGGTGAACCGCCCCTGTGCGGGGCGTGCCGCCAGCCGCGCCGCCCACAGCGCCAGGGCGATCGACGCCGCGTCGGTGAGCATGTGCGCCGCGTCGGAGAGCAGCGCCAGCGAGTCGGCCAGGAGGCCGGCCACGACCTCCGCGGCCATGAAGGACGCGATGAGGACGAGCGCGACGGTCAGCCACCGGCGGTCGGCGTCGGGGCCGGGCGCGTGGTGGTGGTGGCCGTGCCCGTCGTGGGCGTGGCCGTCGTGGTCGTGGTGGTGGTGCCTGTGGCCCACGGCCTCAGTGTCGCACCCCCGGCGGGACCGCTCGCGCCTCGGCACCGTACGCTGGGACGGCTCGTGAGAACGGTTCCCAGCAGCCGCCGCGCTGCGTGATCGCCGCGCTCCTCCTCTCCGGGGTGACCTTCCTGTCGACCATGGCGGGCGGCCTCGCCGTGCTGCGCTGGCCGGGCCGGGCGGAGTGGCTCATGGCGCTCGCCGGCGGCGTCGTGCTGGGCGCGGCGCTGTTCGACCTCCTGCCCGAGGCCGTCGAGCACGCCGAGGAGCACGGCCTGGGCGCCGACGTCCCGATCGGCGCGATGCTGGGCGGGATCCTCCTGTTCTCGTTCGCCGAGCGCTGGACGCACCACGGCGAGGACCACCACCACGACGGCCACGACGCCGGCGCGGACGCCCCGGAGGCGGGGCCGAGCTCGGCCGGCCTCGTCGGCGCCGCGGGCTTCGTCGCCCACTCGTTCTTCGACGGCCTGGCCATCGGCCTCGGCTTCCGCGTCGACGACGCGCTCGGCCTCCTCGTCGCGCTCGCCGTCATCGGGCACGACTTCTCCGACGGGCTCAACACCGTCTCCATCCTCCGGGCCGCCCGCCACCCGGTCGAGCGCTCGCGTCGCTGGCTCTACGCCGTCGCCTCGGCGCCGATCGTCGGCGCCCTCGTGGCGTCCGTGGCACCCGTCCCCGAGGACGTCCTGCCGGTCTCGCTGGGCTTCTTCGCCGGGCTCTTCCTCTACGCCGCCGCCACGCACCTGCTGCCGGCGGCCAACCGGCTGCCGTGGCTCGGCGGCCTGCTCACGACGGCCGGCGGCGCCGGGGCGATGTTCGCCATCGCCCACCTCGCCGGCCACGGCCACTGACGCGGCTTCACGCGCCGTTCACCGGAGGCGGCGTGGAGGACCTGCACGCGTGTCTAAGCTCGGGTCCGTGCGCCGTCTCCCGCTGTTCGCCGCTGCCGTCCTCGCCTGCGCCGGTGCCGCGGCGCCGGCCGCCTCCGCCCGCTCCACCGACACGCCGTGGCCGCCCGCGAAGGGCGACGGCCAGCTCTTCGCGCACATCGGCGAGGAGCACATCAACGACGCCGACGGCGAGACGATCCTCCCGGCCGTCGTCGGCGCGGTGGCCCGCTACAGGCCGGCGCTGATGACGGCCTCGGGCGACAAGGCCAACGACGGCAAGGCCGACCAGTTCGAGCTGTGGCAGAAGGCGCTGTCCAAGCTCGACGACGCGGGGGTCCCGTACCTCGCCGGCATCGGCAACCACGACCGCACGGCGCCTCCCGGCGTGCCGGGCGGCACCATCGGCCTCGTCGGGGGGACGCTGCCCAACAGCCTCGACACGTACAAGCGCTTCTTCGCCGGCCGTCCCTATCCGTGGGGCGACGCGCAGCCCTACGCGGGCATCGGCCCGGCCGAGCGCCCCGCGAACGACCCGTCGGGCGCGGCGGGGACCTACAGCGCCGACGTCGGCGACGTCCGCTGGATCTTCCTGGACAACTCGTGCTGGTCGCTGTCGGGCTGCGACGCGTTCCAGGCCCGGGCCGACGCGGGGGGCAGCACCCAGCTCGAGTTCCTGCGGGCGAAGGCCACCGAGGCCACGCGTGCCGGCAAGCTCGTCTTCGTCGTGATGCACATCCCGACGCGGGACCCGCGCGACCAGTCCTACACGGACGTCACCGCCCAGAACCACATCATGGGCAAGGGCACCACCGCGGACAACCGCAAGTTCGAGGAGATCGCGGCGGTGGCCGGGGTGGACGGCGTCTTCGTCGGCCACATCAAGGGCCAGTTCCTCTACCGCGGTCGCGGCGACGTCCCGTACTTCATCGACGGCGGCGCCGGCGGCGAGCTCTACACGACCGGCCCCGTCGGCACCGACCACGGCTACTGGCACGGCTTGCGCCTGCTGCGCGTCGCGGGCGGCCGGATCGCGACGACCGACACCGTCCCGGTCCTCGTCCCGGACGGCATCCGCCTGAGCGGGCCCGACGTCGTCCAGCCCGGCCAGACGCAGCTCTTCGAGGGCTTCGGCCGCCAGCCCGTGTTCCACGACACGGCGAAGGTCGACGGCCTCGAGCTGCGCGACCCGAACCCGACGCCGAAGGCCGCCCGCCAGGCCCAGCTGCTGGGCATCGCGCTGAAGGACCTCGCCTACGGCGGTCCGGTCCTGCTCGTGCTGCTCGCGCTCGGCCTCTCGGCGGTCCCCGGCACGCGCCGGCGCGTGGCGGTCGGGGGCGGCATCGCCGTCGTCGTCGCCGGCGGGGCGGGCCTCTCCGTCGCCCAGCAGTCCATCCCGACCTCGACGCCCAAGGACGCGCTGCCCAACCCGGCGCGCATCTGGACCTCCAGCGACCCGGCGGTCCTCGCGCCCGTGGCCTCCGACAGCGACGACCCGCGGCGCGACGCGGCCACCCAGACCCAGGACGGACGCTTCCGCGGCGCGTGCCCCGGCACGGCGACGCTCACGCTGACGTCGGGCTTCGAGGCCAGCGACAAGGCCGTCCGGGTCGCGAGCGCGCCCGGCGCCATCGTCCGCGGCAGGCCGACGGCCAGGCGCACCATGCGCGCCGGCAGGCGCGCCGAGGTCGCCCGCGTGCGCCTCGCCCAGCCCGCGGTCGTCACGATGCGCGTGCTGCGCGGCAAGACGGTCGTCGCCCAGCGCGCCCGGACCTGCGCCCCGGCGGGGACCCGGGCGCTGCGGTGGAGCGCCAAGGGCGCCAAGCCGGGCCGCTACACCGTCGAGGTCCGCGTGGCGTCGGACCGCGCACCGGTCGTGCGGCGCTCGACCCTGCGGGTCGCGCGCCGCTCGCCCGCCGCCTAGCGCGTGCAACGCCGCGTGCGCGCCGGAGGAGCGGGGGAGCGCGCGGCGAACCTCGCGGCGTGCGCAACCGCCAGCTCCACGCCGCGGTGGCCGCCTTCGCCGAGGAGGCGGCCTGGCAGCTCGCCGCCGACGCGGCCGAGGGCGCCGAGGTCCCGTTCGAGGTCGTCGAGGCCGGTGGTGGGCGCCGCGACGTGCCGCTGTACTGCTACCGGCCGCTGACCGGCGCGTTCATCGAGGAGCGCGCCTCGCTGCTGGGCCGCCTGCCGAGCTACCTGCCGGCGGTCCACGCGCTCGCGGCCTGCCCGGGCGTCGACGCCTACCTCGCCGCCTGCGGCGAGGCGCAGGTCCCGGCCGACCCGCGGCGCCGCGCCGAGGAGGCGCTGCGCCTCCTGCTCGCGCGCGTCTTCCGCGACTCCACGGACTTCGCGCTCGTGCCCGAGCGCCTGCACGCCGCCTACGACGAGCTCGAGGCGCTGGTGCTCGAGGGCCGCGCGCTCGTCGAGGTCGTCGCCGCCGTCCACGGCCTGGCGATCGCCTCGGACGAGATCGCCCTCGGCGACAGCCTGCTGCTGGCGCGCGCGGATCGCTGCACCGACCTGCCGCCCGAGGTCTGCGCGCCGCGCGCCGACGGCCGGCCGCCCGTCGTCGTCGCGCTGCGGTGGGAGGCGGCGCCCGGCGACGAGGCACCCTTGCGCCACGCCGAGGTCCGCCTGCGCCGCCTGCTGTGCGGCCTGCGGCTCTACGACGCGGTCCCCGTCGCCCTCGCGCGCACGGGCTGGAGCAGGACCGGAGCGGGGCGCTGGCAGCCCTTCGCGCTCGGCGAGTCCGCGCCGCCGGTGCGCGGCGTGCTCGCCGTCCCGCCCGCCCAGGAGGACGAGCTGCGGGCGTTCCTCTCGCTCGTCGGCCGCCGCACGCCGCGCCACGGCGAGGTGGCGTGGGCGCTGCACCGCTTCGAGCTCGCCTGCTCGCGCTCGGCGCCGGCCGACGCGCTCACCGACGTCCTGCTCGCGCTGCGCGCGCTGCTGGACCCGGAGGGCGCGAACCACGGCCGGCTGGCCGCGCGCGTCGCCGCGCTGTGCGCCCTGCCCGACGCGCAGGCGCAGACGATCGAGCGCGTCGTCCACGCCGCGGAGCTCGAGCGCGCGCTCGTCGCCGGCGTCGGACCCGGGGACGAGGCCCTCCAGCCGCTGGGGGACGAGCTGACCGCCTACCTGCGCGCGGTGCTCCGGGACGTCCTGTGCGGGCACCTGGAGGCCGACCTGCGCGCGGTGGCCGACGGCCTGCTGGCCCGCGCCGACGAGCAGCAGGGGACGATCGCCTAGCGCCCCGGCGCGGCGGCCGTGGTCGCTGGCCAAGCGACCACGGCCGGCGCGCCGGGCGTGCCACCTTCTGCGCCGAGCGGTCGCAGCTCACATCAGGACGGCGACGTGCCGACTACGGGGGCGGTGACCACCGACCGCCTCGCCTGCACCCTCATGGCGCTGCTCGTCGCGGTCGCCACGGTCCACAGCGGGGAGTCGGCCGGGCTCGTGGACCTCGGCGACGGCGCGCTGCACCTCTGGATGAACGACGCCGGCTTCTTCCTGAGCGCGGCCGTGCTCGTGCTGCGCACGCCCGAGGGCACCGCGCGGCCTCCGCGGTTGCTCCTCGCCGCATCCATGGTGCTCTGGGCGGCGGGCAACGTCACCTACGACGCCCTGTCGGCGGGGGAGGCCGAGGTGCCGGTCCCCTCCGCCGCCGACGCGGTCTGGTTCGCCTTCTACGTGCCGGCCTTCGCCGGCGTGGCCCTGCTCGCCCGCCGCGGCTTCTCGCGCACCTCCCTGGGCACGCGGCTGGACGCCGTGCTCGCCGGAGCGGTCGTGCTGGCCCTGGCGGCCGACGTCGTCATCGAGCCGGTGATGGCCGCCTCGGAGCAGCTGGCACTCGCCACGTACCTGACGGGCGTGGCCTACCCGGTGCTCGACGTCGCCCTGCTGGCGCTCGCCGCCAGCGGCCTGGCCCTGCGGGGCTGGCAGCTGCAACGCGGGCTCGTCGTCGTCGTGCTCGCCGTCCTGGCCTTCTACGCGGGGGACTCGCTCTTCCTCGTGCGCACCGCCGCCGGCACGTGGACCGAGCAGGGCGTCGACCACGCGCTGTACCTGTGGTCGGCCGTCGGCTTCGCCGCGCTCGCGTGGCTGCGGGTGACCGTCGCCGAGCCGCGCGAGGACAGCCGCCGCACCGTCGTCGCGCCCGTGCTCCTCGGGCTCCTGGGGCTCGGCGTCCTGGTCGTCGAGGCGCTCGACGCCGCCGACCCCCGCACGATCCTCCTGGCGGCCATCGCCATCGTCGCCGTCCTCCTGCGTGCCGCCGCCGCGGTCGTCGAGCACCACCGGCTCCTGCGCCAGGCCCGCCACGAGGCCCTCACCGACGCCCTCACGGGCCTGGGCAACCGCCGGCGGCTGCTGGCCGAGCTCGAGACCGCGTTCGCCTCGGGCCGCCCCCACGCGCTGGTCTTCCTCGACCTCGACGGCTTCAAGACCTACAACGACACCTACGGCCACCAGGCGGGCGACGTCCTGCTGCAGCGCATCGGCCAGGCGCTCGTCCACGCCGCGGGGCGCGACGGGACCGTCCACCGGTCCGGCGGCGACGAGTTCTTCGTCCTCGTCGACGGCGCCGACGACGTGCAGGCCCGCGCCGAGCTGCTCGCGGGCGCCGCGGTCCAGCGCGGCGACGGCTTCCTCATCACGGCGACCTTCGGCTGGGCGTCCCTGCCGGCCGAGGCGTGCGAGCCCGACCAGGCGCTCCACGTCGCCGACGAGCGGATGTACCGGCGCAAGACCTCGGGCCGCGTGACGGCCGGGCGCCAGAGCACGGACGTGCTCGTCGCCCTGCTGGAGGAGCACAGCCCCGGGACCGCCGAGCACGCCGCGTCCGTCGCGCAGCTGGCCGACGCCACGGCCCGCGAGCTCGGCCTGCCCGAGCCGGTGCGCGAGGAGGTCCGCCGCGTCGCCGCCCTGCACGACGTCGGCAAGCTCGCGATGCCCTCGGAGGTGCTCGACAAGCCCGGCGCGCTGGACGACGACGACTGGGCGGTCATGCGCACCCACACCGTGGTGGGCGAGCGGGTCCTGCTCAGCGCGCCGGCGCTGTCGCACACCGCGAAGGCGGTGCGCTCCAGCCACGAGCGCTGGGACGGCACGGGCTACCCCGACGGCCTGGTCGGCGAGGACATCCCGATCGCGGCCCGCGTCTGCGCGGTCTGCGACGCCTACGACGCCATGGTCAGCGAGCGCTGCTACGGCGACGTCCTGACCCCGGGCGGCGCCCTGGCGGAGCTGCGACGCTGCTCGGGGACGCAGTTCGACCCGGCCGTCGTCGACGCGTTCACCCGGGTGCTCACCGACCGCGAGCGCGCGGTCCTCGTCGCACGCTGACACCGGGCGGACGCCGGTTGGGGGAGGATCCCGCCGTGCGCGTCTCCGCCAAGACCGACTACGCGGTACGGGCCATGCTCGAGCTCACGACCGCGCCCGATGCGACGCCGGTGAAGGCGGAGGCCATCGCGGAGGCGCAGGGCATCCCGGCGCCGTTCCTCCAGAACATCCTCCAGACGCTGCGCAACGGCGGCCTGGTGGAGAGCCGGCGCGGGCAGGTGGGCGGTCACCGGCTGGCCAAGCCGCCCACGGAGATCACCGTCGCCGACGTGATCCGCGCGGTCGACGGGCCGCTGGGGCAGGTCGCGGGCCGGGCCCCGGAGGACGTCGCCTACGACGGCTCCGCCGAGCACCTGCGCGACGCGTGGGTGGCGGTCCGGGCAGCGGTCCGCGGGGTGCTGGAGCACCTGACCCTCGCCGATCTCGCCGCGGGGCGCCTGCCCGACGACGTCCGCGCGCTCCTCGGCGAGCCCGACGCCTGGCATCGCCGCTAGGCTCCCGCGCCGCCTCGGGCGGTCGCTGAGGCCCTCGCTGGACACAAACCGTAGTATCCCTACCGGCTTTGTCCGGTTTTGCGATGCCCATCGCCCGCCTCGGCGGGATGCTGTCCCTCTCCGGGTCGGTGCTGCGCGCCCTCTCGGGCTCGCCCGCGGTGTGGCGCCGGGAGCTGCTGCTGCACTGCGTCTTCATCCTGAAGGTCGCCGCGCTGCCCATCGCGCTGTCCGTCGCGGCCTGGGGCTTCGCCGGTCCGGGCCTCCAGGCCGGCGGCTTCCTGGCGACCTTCGGCTCGGTCGACCGCGCCGGGGGCTTCATGGTGGTGGCGATCGTCCGCGAGTTCGGGACGTTCGTCACCGGGACGGTCGTCGCCGGCGTCGTGGGGACGACGATCGTCGCGGAGCTCGGCGCGCGCCGGGTCCGGGGCGAGCTCGACGCGCTGCGCACCCTCGGGGTCGACCCGGTGGCCGCGATCGTGGCGCCGCGGGTCCTCGCGCTGGTGCTGATGATGATGCTGCTCGACGTCGTCGCGCTTGTCTTCGGCGTCGCGGGCGGCTACGTCGCGTCGGTCGGCGTGCTGGACGGCGGCTCGGGCGCGTTCGTCGACTCGTTCTTCCGCAACACGACGGCGCTCGACCTCGTGGCGAGCATCGTCAAGGTCGGGATCTTCGGCGCGCTCATCGGCGTGATCTGCGGCTTCTACGGCCTGACCGCCACGGGCGGGGCCGAGGGCGTGGGCCGCGCGGTCAACCGCGCCGTCGTCGGCTGCCTCGTCGCGATCTCGGTGGTGAACCTGCTCTACACGCAGTGGTTCCTCGCGGAGTTCCCGGGGGTGAACGTCCTGCGATGAGGACCGCGAAGGCCGTCGCCCAGCGCAACCTCCGCAAGCCGGCCGTCTCGCCGCTGCCGCTGCTCAGCGAGCTCGTCTCCTTCGCCTGGGCGCTGGGCGGCGAGCTGCGCCACGTGCGCCCCTACGGCGCCGAGGTGCTGCGCCAGGCGGGGCTCATCGCCGCGGGCTCCGTGGCGGTCATCGTCGGCCTGGCCTTCCTGGCCGGCGGCTCGTGCGGCCTGGAGTCCACGGCGCTCGCGCGCTCCTTCGGGTTCGACCCGATCGCCGGCGGCTTCAGCGCGTGGTGCACGCTGCGCGAGGTCGTCCCGTTCGTCTTCGGCTACATCCTGGCCGCGAAGGTCGGCTGCGGCTTCGTCGCCGAGCTCGGCGCGATGCGGGTGCAGGAGGAGGTCGACGCGCTCGAGTCGATGGGCGTGCGCTCGCTGGCCTACCTCGCGGGGACCCGGATGCTGGCCTGCGCGATCGTCCTGCCGGTCGCCTACGCGCTGAGCATCGCCGGCTCCTACGCCGCCGCCTACCTCATGTCGGTCGTGCGCTTCGGGGACGTCTCGCCCGGCACGTGGATCGACAAGTTCCTCGCCTTCCAGGACGGGTGGGACCTCGTCTTCAGCGGCGTGAAGGGGCTGGTCATCGCCGCCTTCGTCCTGCTCGTCTCGCTGTACTACGGCTACGGCGTGCGGGGTGGACCCGTGGAGGTCGGAACCGCGACCGCGCGGTCGATGGCCGTGAACATCGTCGGCGTCACCGCCATCTCGATGGTGGGGACGCTCGTCTTCTGGGGCGCCAACCCGCGCCTGCCGCTGGGATGACCGGGCGGCTGGCAGCCGGGGTGGCGCTCGTCGTCGCCGTCGTGGTCGCGGTGCTCGTGGCGCGCGGGGACGGCGACGTCCAGCGCGTCGACGCGGTCTTCGACGCGGCACCTGGGCTGGTCCGCGGCGCCGAGGTCCGCGCGGGCGGCAAGCCGGTCGGGTCGGTCGAGGAGATCCGGCTGGAGCGTGGACGGCCTCGCGTGACGCTCGCGCTGGACCGCGGCTTCCGCGTGCGCCGCGGGACCGTCGCCGACCTGCGCCTGCAGTCGCTCAGCGGCGAGAGCAACCGCTACGTCGACCTGCACGGCGGCGACGGCCCGGCGCTCGAGGACGGTGCCGTGCTCGGCCGGGCGCAGACCGACCAGCCCGTCGAGGTCGAGGACGTCCTCGCGACGCTCGACCCCGCCACGCGGCGCAACGCCGGCAGGCTGCTCGACGGGCTGCGCCGCGCGACCGCCGAGCGGGGCGCCGACGGCGCGATCGCCCTGCGCCGCGCCGGCACCGCGCTGCAGCAGGTGGGGCTGGCGGCGGGCGACGTGGCCGCCGACGGCGCCGCCCTGCGCCGCCTCGTGCGCAGCTCCGCCACGGTCGCCGCCGCGCTGGAGCGCGACCCCGGTGCGACGGGCGCCGCCATCGACGACCTCGCCGCGGTGCTGGGCGACGCTGCCGCCCAGCAGGAGGACGTTGCCGCCGCCGTGCAGGCGCTGCCCGCCGGCCTGCGCGCACCCCGCCAGGCCCTCGCCCGGCTGCGCCGCGACGCCCCGACGCTCACCGCCCTGGCCCGCGAGCTGCAGCCCGGTGCCCGCCAGCTGCCGTCGACCGCCGGCGAGCTGCGCACCGCGCTGGACGAGGGGGCGCCCGCGCTGCGCGACGTCCGTCGCGTCACGGGCACCGCGCCCGGCGCGCTGCGCGCCCTGCGCCCGCTGCTGCGCGAAGCCGAGCCGGTCGCCCGGCGCGCCGACCGGGTGCTCGACGCGGGCGGGCCCATCCTCGCCGAGACGCGCGTGCGCCTGCCCGACGCGTTCTCGTTCTTCGCCAACTGGGCCGACTTCACGTCGAACTACGACGCCAACGGCCATGGCGCCCGCGTCTCGCTCATCTTCCCGCCGGCCGCCCTCAACGAGATCGGGCCATCCGACACCGGCGCGGGCCAGCTCGAGGCGCCGTTCATCCGCACCCCGGGCGTGCTCGAGGGCGAGCCGTGGGAGAGCTGGCGCACGACGCTGGCCCCGCAGGCGGAGGCGACGCCGTGAACGTGAAGGCCACGCCGCGCGGCTGGGCCGCCGGCCTGCTCGTGCTCGCGGCGCTCGTCGTGGCCGTCGTCGTGGTCGCCAACCGCCTGGGCGGCGGGGGCGGCCCGGAGGTCGTCGTCCACCTGCGCGACGCCCGCGGCCTGCTCGAGGGCGCCGACGTCCGCGTCGGCGGGGCGCCCGCCGGCCGCGTGCGCGACCTGTCGCTGGCCCCCGACGGGACCGCGAAGGCGACGCTCGCGCTGCACGACGGGCTGCCGGGGCTGCGGGCCGATGCCGCCGTCGTCGTGCGGCCCGTCGACCTGCTCGGCGACGTCGTCCTGGACCTCGACCCGGGCCGCGCGGCGGCGCCGCTGCGCGGGTCCATCGGCGTCGCGCGCGCCACGAGCGCCCCGCGCCTGGACGAGGTCCTCGGGGTGCTGGACCCGCAGGGCCGGGCCGGGCTCCAGGCGCTCCTGGTCGCCGGTGGCCGCGCGCTGGCGGGCCGCGGCACGAGCCTGGCGCGGACGATCGCCGACGTGCGCCAGGCGCTCGACGCCGCCGACGGGACGCTGCGGGAGCTGTCCAGCCAGAACGCCGCCCTGGGCGAGCTCGTCGCGGGCGCCGACCGGGCGGCGGGGCGCCTGGACGCACGCCGCGGCGACCTCGACGGCGCGCTGCGCGGGCTCGACCGCACGCTGGCGGCGACCGACGCCCGCCGCGCCGACCTGCGCACGGCGCTGGACGGCCTGCCCGGGACCCTGACGCAGCTGCGCACGACGTCCGCCACGCTGCGCGGCACGGCGAAGGAGGCCCGCCCCGTCGCCGAGGACCTGCGCGACCAGGCCGGCGCCGTCGCCGGCGTCGCACGCGAGCTCGACCCGGCGCTCGAGCGCCTGCGCCCCGCGGCCGGCGACCTGCGCGACACGCTGCGCGCGCTGCGCTCCGTCCTGCGCGACGGCTCGGGCGCCGCCGCCGGGCTGCGCGACGGCCTGCGCACCCTGCGCGCCGCCACGCCGGACCTCGACGCCTTCCTCGAGGCGCTCGAGCCCGCCGGCCCCGCGATCAGCCAGGGCTTCTTCGTGAACTTCGCCGACCAGGGCGCCGAGCCGGGCAGCCAGCCGCTGGACCCGGCGGCCGACCCGCGCCGCGGCTACTGGCGCGGCGCCGCGGTCTTCTCGTGCGAGGCCTTCGGCGTGCCGGTCTCGCCGGGGTGCTTGGCGAAGGTCCCGGGGGCGCTCGTCGGCGTCGACGGCCTCCCCACGACCCGGCGCGGCGCCACGAAGCCCCAGGCGCCCGCCAGGAAGCCGGCGCCGTCGGTGAAGGACGCCGTCACGAAGGTCACCGAGCCGGTCAAGCCGGTCACCGAGCCGGTCAAGCGGGCGACCGAACCGCTCAAGCGGGTCACCGACGCCGTCAAGGCACCGGTCGACCGCCTCCTCGACCTCCTCCTGGGCCCATGAGCCGCGTCCGCGCCAGCCGCCGCTCGCGCGCCGTCCTCGACGGCGAGCTCACCCCGCGCGACGAGCGCCGGTTCGTCGTCCTGGGCCTCGTCGTCCTCGCCGTGACGGCGGCCGTCGCCGTGCTGTCGACCGTCGCCATCGACGGCGGCCCGCTGAGCTCGCCCTACCGCGTCGAGGTCCGCACCCCCGCGGGCGCGCCCGCGCTCAAGGACGGCGACGAGGTGCGCATCGCCGGCCAGCGCGCGGGCGAGGTGCGCGAGGTCCGGCCCGGCCGCGACGGCGGCGCGGTGCTCGCCCTCGACCTCGACGACGGCCCGGTGGGCCGCGACGCGAGCGCCGACGTGCGCCTGCGCGGCCTCGCGGGAGCCGTGACCGTCGACGTCGACCCCGGCGACGCGCGCGACCCGCTGCCCAGCGGCGCGCAGCTCGATGCCCCGGCGACGGCCGGCACCGCGCTCACCGACGTCGTCGAGGCCTTCGACCCGCCGGCCCGCAAAGCCGCCCACCGGGCGCTGCGCGGCTTCGGCTCGGGCCTGGCGGGCCGCGGCGACGACCTCGGCGCCGCCATCGACGACCTCGGCCCGCTGTCGCGCGACGCGCGGCCGCTGGCCGCCGCGATGCGCCCGGAGCCCGGCGTCCTCGCCGGCCTGACCAAGGACCTCGGGACGACGGCCGCGGCGTTCGGCGACGGGCCGCTGGACGGCGCGGTCACCGGCGCCCGGCGCACGCTCGACGCGCTCGCCCCGGCCGACGTCCGGCGCCTGCTGCGCGCGCTGCCGCCCGCGCAGGCGGCGGTCGACCGCGTCGCCCCACAGGCCCGCGCCCTGCTGGCCGACGCCGGCAGCGCCGCCGCGGAGCTGCGCCCCGCCGTCGCCCGGCTCGACACGGCCCTGCCGCCGCTGCGCCGCGCCCTGGACCGCGCGCCCGCGCTCGACGAGCTCGCCCGCACCGGCCGCGCCGCCCGTCCCGTCCTGCTCGCCGCTCGGCCGCTGGCCCGCGACCTCGACGACCCCGCGAACCTCCTCGCGCCGCTGACGAACCCGCTCGACGAGCTGGCCGCGCACCTCGCGCCCTACCGCGAGGAGCTCGTCCTCGCGCCGAAGGGCTTCACGACGTGGGGCGGCTTCGCGTTCGCCGAGGGCCAGGCGAAGGGCGCCCGCGCCGTGCGCTTCTCGATGGTCCTCAGCTGCGCCCGGGCGCGCGACCCGTACCCCCAGCCGGGCGGGGCCCTCAAGCAGGCGGAGCGGTGCCCGTGATCGACCGTCGCTCCCTCCGCGGCGCGCTCGTCGCGCTCGTCCTGCTCGGCGGCGTGCTGCTCGCCTGGCAGCGGCCCAACCCGTTCGCCGACACGACGACCGTGCGCGCGGTGGTCGACGACGTCTCGCAGGTGGGCGTCGTGGGCGCCGAGGTGCAGGTCGCCGGCACGCCCGTGGGGCGCATCGCCGGCTCCGAGCGGCGCGGTGACGACGCCGTCCTGGAGCTCGAGCTGGACGCCGAGGCGCCGACCGTGCACGAGGACGCGCGCGTCGTGCTGCGCCCGCGCCTGGCCTTCGAGGGCACGGCCTACGCCGACCTGGACCCGGGCTCGCCGTCGGCGCCCGCGCTGGGCGACCGCGAGATCCCGCGCGCGCAGACCGCGGCCGCGGTGTCGATGGACCGCGTCCTGCGCCTGGCCGACCGCCCGACGCGTGAGGCGCTGCAGGAGGTGACCGCCGGGCTGGCGGGCGCGCTCGAGCGGGAGCCGGCCGACGCGCTGGACCGCACGCTGGCCACGGCGCCCGGCCTGCTGCGCGACGTCGCCCGCAGCGCCCGCGCGGTCCGCGGCCCGGCGGCGTCGCAGCGCGAGCGCTCGGCGCTGCGCGGCGCGGTCGACGGCTTCTCGCGGACCGCGGCGGCCCTGGCCGGCGCCCAGGCCGACCTGGCCCCGGCGCTGCGTGGTGCCTCCCGCACGGCCCGGGCGCTGGACGCCGGCGCCGGCGCGCCGCTGCGCGCCAGCCTGCGCGAGCTCGCCCCGACCGCCCGCGCGCTGCAGTCCGGCGGTGCCGCGCTGGACCGCACGCTCGCCGCGGCCCGGCCGCTGGCCGAGGACCTGCGGCCCGCCGCCCGCGCGCTGCCGGCCGCCCTGCGCGACGCCCGCCCGCTGCTGCGCGAGGCCGCCCCGGTCCTACGCGAGGCGCGGCCCGTCGTCCGCGACGCGGACCGCGCGCTCGTCGCCGCCCGCGGCGCCGCCGCGCCGACGCGCGGGCTGCTGCGCGACGTCGACCCGACGCTCGAGACGCTCGACGAGACGCTGCTGCCGGCGCTGGCCAAGGACACGCCGGTGCTCGAGGTGCCGGCGTTCCGCGCGTTCCTGAACCTCTTCGCCGGCGGCGGCGGGGCGTCCCGGCCGTTCGTGCGCCCCGGCGAGCCGGGCGCGAGCGCCGGCACGGGTCACGTCATGCGCTTCGGCATCCGCTTCCTGACGGGCATCGGCATCCCCCTGCCGCCGTGCGGTCCGATCCGCAAGCTCGCGCCCGGGCTCGGCGACCAGCTGGCCAAGGCGGGGAGCTGCACGCCGTGAGCCGCCGGGCCACCACGTCGCGCCACCACCACGGCGGGGCCGTCGCCGGGCGCCGCGCGCGCTTCGGCCGCGCCGTCCTCGCCGCGCAGCTCCTGGCCGCCGTCGCCGTCGTCGCGCTCCTGCTGGGGGCCAGCGGTTGGCGGCTGCCGTTCCAGAGCGCGTTCCACGTCGAGGCCGTCTTCACGGACGCCGGCGGCCTGGGGGAGAGCGACCGCGCCAAGGTCACCCTGGCGGGCGTCGAGGCCGGCGAGGTCGAGGCCGTCCACGTGCGCGACGGGCGCACCGTCGTGCGTCTGCGCCTCGACGACGACGCCCGCGACGCCCTGCACGCCGGGGCGACGGCCGAGGTGCGCCCGCGCTCGGCCCTCAACGACCTCGAGGTCGCGCTGACCTCCGGGCCGCCGTCGGCGCCAGGCCTGCGCGAAGGAGCCACCATCGGCCCGGACCGCACGGCCCGCGCCGTCGCCGCCGACGAGGTCCTGTCGACCCTCGACGCCGACACGCGCGCGTACGTCCAGGTCCTCGTCTCCGAGCTCGCGGGCGCGGCCGGCGACGCGCGGGGCACGAAGCTCGGCCAGGCGCTCGAGGCGCTGGACCCGGCAGCGCGCTCCGCCGCCGCGGTCGCGGGCCAGCTGCGCGAGCGGCGCACCCTGCTCACGCGGCTCGTCGGGCGGATGGACCGGGTGACCCAGGTCACCGCCCGCCGCGGCGAGCAGCTCCAGCGCGCCACGGGTGCCGCGCGCCGCACGCTGGCGGTCACCGCCGCCGGCGGGGAGGACCTGGAGGCGACGCTGCGCGCGCTGCCGGCCACCACCCGGGAGGTGCGCGGGGCGCTCGACGAGGTCCAGGCCCTCGCCACCCCGCTGGTGCCGGCACTGCAGCGCCTGCAGCCCGCGGCGCGGGCCCTGCCCGGCGCGCTGGCCGCCCTACGCGCCGCCACCCCGGCCGCCCGCGGCCTCCTGGACGACGTGCGCGCGACGGTCAAGGACGGCGCCGCGCCGCTGCACGACGCCCGGGCCGCCGTCGAGGACGTGGGCCCGACCGCCTCGGGCCTGCGGGGCGCCACCCGCAACGCCGGGTCGCTGGTCCGGGAGATCGACCGCAACCGCGACGGCATCGGCCTGCTCGGTGAGCGCTTCACCGGGATCTTCTCGACCAACGACGTCAACGGCCCGGTCCTGCGCGGCCTGGGCTTCTTCGAGGCCTTCGATCCCGCGAACTTCGGCTTCCCCGGCGCCACCGGCGCCAAGCGGGCCGCTGTCGCCGCCGCCGCGGTCCGCGCGCTGCTGCACACCTGCCAGGACCGCAACCAGCTCGCCTGCCTCGTGCGCTACGTCGTCCCCGGCCTGCCGGGCGTGACCCCGACCCCGAGGGCGACGCCGTGAACCGCCGCGTCGCCCCGGGCTGGGTGCTGGCCCTCGCCGTCTTCGCGGTGGTGGTCGTCGCGGTCACGGCCGTCCTGGCGGACCGCTTCGGCGGCCCGGGCCTCGTCCCCGACGACGCGCCGCACCTCACCGCGACCGTCGACGACCTCCAGGGCCTGGCGGTGCGCGGCGACGTCCTCGTGCGCGGCGTGCGCGCCGGGTCGGTCTCGTCGATCGACCGCCAGGGCGACCGGGCGACCGTCCGGCTGGAGCTCGACGGCGAGCCGGTCACCGTCCGCCGGGGCGCGACGGTGCGCATCGGCACCAAGACGCTGCTCGGGGAGTCCTACGTCGACCTGGACCCCGGGCCGGTCACCGCGCCGGCGCTGGGTGACGACGCCGTCCTGCCGGCTTCCGCGACGCTGCCGGCCGTCGAGCTCGACGAGGCGCTGCGCGTCCTGGACCGCCCGGCGCGCGCGGACCTCGTCGCCTCGGTCGAGGGAGCCGGTGAGGCGGCCGCGTCGCCGCGCGCCGCGGCGCAGGTCTCCGACGCCGCGGGGCGCCTGCGCGAGGCCACGGGCTCGCTGCGGCGCCTCACGGGCGCGCTGCGCGGCCAGGAGGCCGACATCTCCACCGCGGTGCGCGCCGGCCGCGCCGTCGTGGGGGAGGCCGCCGCCCGCGACGACGCCGTGCGCGGGCTCGTCCGCGACGCCGACCGCGTCCTTCGCGCGCTCACCCGGCGCGACGGCGCGCTGCGCGCCACCGCGCACGCGGCGCCGGGCCTGCTCGAGCAGGCCACCGGCGCGCTCGACGCGGCGGCGCCGCTCATCCGCGAGGCGCGCGCCCCGGTGCGCGACCTGCGCGCCGCCGCGCCCGCGCTGGCCGCCGCGCTGGGCGAGCTGCCGCCCGTCGCCGACGACCTCGAGGTCGTCCTGCGCCGCGCCCGGCCGCTGCGCCGGGCCGCCGAACCGGCCCTGCGCGACCTCCGCGCGCTGCTGCCGGCGGCCGACGACGCCACGAAGCGCCTGGGGCCGGCCCTCGGCGACCTCGTGACCGTGGCCCGCTTCGTCGCCGCCCGCAAGGACACCGTCGCAGCCTGGTTCGCCAACACGGCGGCGCTCGGCAAGAACGGCGACGCCAAGGGCAATTGGGCGCGGTTCTTCATCACGGCCGATCCGACGACGGCCCTGAGCCTGCCGCAGGGGATGGCGACCAACGCCTACACGGGCCCGCGCGACGCGCTCAGCCCGCAGCCCCACGTCAGGGGCGGCTACCCGCGGCTCCAGCGCGCGCGACCCTAAAATGCACAAACCAGACCGGTTTTGTACAGTTTGGCCTTCGCAGGGCAACTCAACGGGAGGACCACGTCGAATGCACAGACAGCGCACGCGAGCGCGCAAGGGGTTCTGGGGGGCGGCAGGGGCCGCGCTCCTGGCCGCCGGCGCGCTCGCCCTCGGCGGCACGCAGGCCGCCGCCCAGAGCGGGGGTGACGGGCTGGGAGACCTGCCCATCAAGCCGGAGTGGCTGGTGAACACCCTCTCTCGGGCGCTCGACATCAACACGGTCAAGAACAACACGAGCCCGGAGGTCATCGCCCGCCGGGACAAGGCGACGGCCGAGTGGAAGGCCGCCGTCGCGGCCTACAAGGCGGGCAAGGGCAAGCAGCCCGACCCGCGGGCCAAGCCGGAGTACAGCGTCGTCTGGTCGTCCAAGCAGAACGTCGCCGACGTCCACGCCGACGTCCTGAGCAAGCTCGTCCAGAACCTGACGGTCAACCCGCAGGGCCTCGCCGACCTGCTCAACCCGCAGTTCCTCCCCGGCCTCGACGGCTGGCAGGTCATCGACCAGCGCAAGTTCGACGTCGACGGCACGGAGAACCCGGACTACGGCAAGGTCGTCAACTTCGTGCAGCTGCCGCTGCCGTGGGGCGTCGAGAACGAGGCGCACCACATGCAGTACCAGTGGGAGGACGGGGACCCGATCGTCGCCGGCAGCCTCTTCCTCGGCACCACCTTCGTGCTGGACCCGAAGGACGTGCCGAACCTGAAGCTGACGAACATCATCGATCCGCTCCAGAACCCGGGCGGCACGATCGCCGACGCCTACGAGAAGGGCGACAACGGGCGCTTCACCCTCACGCTGATGGGTGGCCCGCTGGCGAACTTCGGTGGCTCGCCGGGCCAGCTCATCACGTTCAAGCCGGACCCCGTCAAGGGCCTGGTCAAGGAGTCCGAGGTGCAGGCCGGCAACATCGGCGGCGTCCTCACGGGCAACGCCGGTGGCATCAAGGAGCCCTGCTCGGTCCGTGAGGGCCGCCCGCTGGGCACCTGCGCCAACCCGCACGGCATCCAGTTCCGCCCGGACGTGAAGGCCGGTCTGACCTCCGACTACGCCGAGCCGCGCGAGATCGTGCTCGACCCCGTCAAGACGGTCGACAAGTACGCCTTCCGCCCGACGGTGCGCTCGTGGGACCTGTCGAACCCGAGCAAGCCCAAGCTGGCCGGCGTCGCCAAGGTCCCGAACGGCCCGCTCGAGCCCGCCCAGCGCGCGCATGAGCAGTACGGGATCATGGAGAACGCGAAGACGTGGCCCGACGCCGCCAAGAAGTACCGGGGCGGCCTGGACTCGAAGGCGTTCTTCGCCGGCTCCATGTGCGGTGGCGGCGTCTTCCTGATCCCGGACATCACCAAGGCCAAGGGCGACTTCTCCAACAAGATCGTCCAGGTCTGGAACGACGGCCTCAGCGCCCTCAACGTCTCGGGTGACGACGCCTCGAAGTTCCTCGACGAGCCCGCCGGCTGCGCCGGCGGCGCCTGGCACCAGGTGACCCCGAACAACCGGCTGTTCTTCCGGTCGGTCCAGGGTCGCAACCCCGCGTCGGACAACTACTTCGACCAGGGCGCCAGCAAGCTCATCTACGACCTGGACATCTCGAAGACCATCGAGAGCGCCCAGGACGGCGAGGTCGAGTGCGACCTCTCCCGCGGCATCAAGCGCCTGAACCTGACGGGCATCAAGCTGTTCAACAAGCTGGCGACGGGCGCGCAGGTCTCGGACTGCCCGCGGCTGGTGGATGCCCTGAAGGTCAAGGACATCACGTCCGGCGGCCCGCACTGGGGCGCCCTGGACAACCACTCCGTGGACCAGAACGGCGTGCCGTGGCGACTGACGTTCTCGAACTACTTCGTCTCGCGCACGGGCGTGGACGGCGACCACCGCTTCTACACGGTGGACGTCTCGCCTGAGGGGAAGCTCAGCTACGACCAGGACTTCCGGGATGAGAAGACCGGCGCCCTGGGCGTGAACTTCAACCGTCGCAACTGGCCCGGTTCGCCGGACGCCGGCTTCTACAAGCCGCACTCCATGGTGTGGGTGTGCCCGCCGGGCGTCTGCGCGCCGGACGAGCCGCTCGCGGCACGCGGTGAGGCGGCGGCCGGGAAGACGAAGAAGAAGGCCGCCAAGAAGTCGAAGAAGACGTCGAAGGCCAAGGCGAAGTCCAAGGCCAAGGCCAAGGCCAAGGCCAAGTCGAAGTCCCGCGCGAAGAGCAGGTCGCGCGCGAAGGCGAAGCGCTGATCACCTCGTGCTCCGCCGGACCCTCGTGGTCGCGGCCGTCGCGCTCGGTGCCCTCCTGGGCACCGGGCCGGCGGCCGCGGTCGCGCATCCCCTCCTCCGCCAGGCGGCCCCGTCGCCCGGCCTCATCACGCCGCGCTCGCCGGAGGCCATCCGGCTCGTGCTGGCCGAGCCCGTCGTCCCGCGCGGCTCCGAGGTCGTCGTCACCGGCCCGCGCGGCCGGCGTGTCCCCGTCTCGAAGGTCAGCGCCGAGGACGGCGGCTCCGCCCTGTCCGTCCGCCCGCTGCGCCGGCTGGCCTCCGCCGTCTACGACGTCCGCTGGAAGGTCCTCGGCGACGACGGCCACCTCGTGGGCGGCACCTTCAGCTTCGGCGTCGCCGGCAAGGACGGCGCCCTCCCGCCCGGGGCCGAGCGCCTCGGTGCCGCGAGCTCGGGCGGCCGCGGAGGCGAGGACGTCTCCGGCGAGTCGGTCCTGGACGTGGTCGCCGACTGGCTCGGCATCATCGCCGCCTCCTTCCTCCTCGGCGCCGTCGCGCTGCTGGCCGCCCTGCGGCGCCGCGGCAGCGACGCCCTCGAGGACCTCGCCGAGCGCGCACGGCCGCTGCTCGTGCCCGCCTGGCTCCTCGTCGGCCTGGCCGCCAGCGAGGGCGTCCTCGCCGGCGCGACGACGAGCGCCGGCGACGGCCTCGACCTGGGGCTGCTGGCCGACTCGTCCACGGGGCGCGCGCAGCTCGTGCGCGGCGCCGTCGTGGTCGGGGGCTCGCTGCTGCTGGCGCTCAGCGCCGGGCGGCTGGCGACGCGCCGGCGGGACGGCCTGTTCGCCGGCCTGGCCGTCGGCGTCCTGCTGACCTACGCGCTGTCGGGCCACGCGCTGGCCGACGTCGGGGCGCTCGAGCTCGTCGCGCAGGCCGCGCACGTCCTGACCGCAGGCCTGTGGCTCGGCGGCCTGCTCGCGCTCCTGCTGCTCGCCCGCTCCGGCGTGGCGAAGCTCGGCGCCGGCGCTCGCGCGTTCGCGCCGCTGGCCGCGACGTCGCTGGGCATCGCGGTCGTCACCGGTGTCCTCGCCGCCGTGCGCGAGGTCGACCGCTGGTACTTCCTGCGCTGGTCGGACTACGGGCGCATCGTCATCGTCAAGTCGGTCCTCGTCGCGCTCGTGGCCCTGGCGGGCTTCGTGGCGTGGCGCCGGGCGCGGGCGACGGACGCCGGGGCCACCGGGGCTCCGCGGCCGCGGCTGCTGCGCCTCGAGGTCATCGGCGTCCTCGCGGTCGTCGCGCTGGCGGCGGTCCTCGGCGGCCTCTCGCAGGGCCGCGGGCGTCCGCTGCCTGCACAGGAGGGCACGCTCCTGCCGGGTCCGGCGTTCGGGACGGCGCTGCTCAGCGGCACCGAGGCGCAGGTCGCGCTCTCGCCGGGGCGCACCGGGACCAACACGCTGACGGTCGTCGGCCGCCCGCCGGCACGCGAGCCGCGCGCGGTCACGGTGCGGCTGAACTGCGCGTGCTCGACGCAGCAGCTGGACGTCGAGCTGCGTCGCGGCGAGGGCGGGACGTGGTCGACGACGGTCGACCTCCCGGCCGAGGGCCAGTGGTACGCGTACGTGTCGGCCGACGGCCGCCGCGCGGCGGCGCCGGTCGGCCTGCCCGTCGGCGTCCCGCGCGCGCCGGGAGCCGACCCGGAGGAGCTGCTGGTCCTCGCCGACCTCAGCGGCCCGGGCGCCGCGCGCTGCCGCGCGAACGTCCAGGGCCTGCAGGTCGCGATCGGCCGCGTGAACGCCGAGGGCGGCGTCGACGACGGCACGAAGCTCGCGACCCTCGCGCTCGACGACGGGGGCGACCCCGCGCGGTCGGCCCGCATCGCCAAGGCCGCGCTCGCCGCGCACGGGCCCGTCGCCGTCGCCGGCTGCGGCGCGGGCGCCGCGGGCGGCATCCGCCAGGCCCAGGCCGCCGGCGTCCCGGCGGTCGTCGGCGACCCGGGGGTCGAGCCGCTGGCGGGCGGGGGCGTCTTCCGCCTCGCGGCCGACCCGTACGCCCAGGGCTTCGCGCTGGCGCAGTACCTCAAGGAGCGCGTGCTCGGCGCGGGCGCCGCGGCGCCGGGCGTGGCGACGCTGCGCACCGCCGTGGCCCAGGACGCGATCGGCCGGCGGCTGCTGGCCGGGCTCGAGGCGGGGCTCGAGGGCACCGGCGTCGCCACGGCGGCGATCCCCGACCGCTGGTGGGCGGGCAAGACCGACGCGCAGCTCGAGCACCTGCTCGACCGGCGGCGGACGCTGGGCCTCGTCCTCGACGCGCCGGCAGGACGTAATCCGGCGCTGACCGCGCTCGAGCGCCTCGGCCGCAAGACGGAGCGGACGTTCCCGCCCGCGCCGTTCCTGGGGAGCGAGCGGGTCCTGGCCGAGCGGACGATCGACCGCCTCCGGACGCTGGGACGCCTGGGCGTCCTGCAGGGCGTGAGCGAGGTCTCGACCCAGACCGCCGACGCGCTGGCGTTCGTGCGGACGCTGCCGGTCCTGTGGCCGGGCGAGCGCCCGTCGCTCGACGGGCTGCGCGGCTACGTCACGGGTCTCGCGCTGCGCGCGGCGCTCAAGGGCGACCTGGAGGGCTCGGCGATCCGCGACCGGCTGCGCGACCCGGACGTCTTCACCGACGCGCTGCTGGCCCCGTGGCACTCCTCGGCTCCGGGCGTCGGGTCGCCGGCGATGCTCGCCCTGGCGGGCCAGTTCCTGTCGACGAACCTCGTCCCGCCATCGGCCGGCGGCATGCGCTACACGGGCTCGTGGTTCACGGACGGCGCGTGGATCAACGCCTCCGTGCGCCCGCTCGGGCCGCCCGTGGGCACGCCGGTCCCACCGCTCGAGGGGTGACCCCCGGACATAAAGGCCATAAACTCGACCGGGTTTGTCCAGAATGCGCTACAGTGGACCACGTGGACACGGTCGACACCCACCAGCACCTGTGGCCGGAGGAGGTCCTGGCGCTCCTCGAGGGCCGGGGGACCGCGCCGCGGACGCGCTGGCGGGACGGCGGGTGGGACGTCGAGCTCCCTGGTGAGCCGACGTTCCGGGTGACCTCCGCCGACCACGACCGCGACCGGCGTGCCGCGGCCGTGAGGGCCGCCGGGCTGGACCGGGCGCTCGTCGCGCTCAGCTCGCCCGTCGGGGTCGAGGCACTGCCCGGGGAGGAGGCCGAGCTGGCGGTCGCCGCCTGGACCAGCGCAGCGGCGGGGCTCCCCGCCGAGCTGGGCTGGTGGGCGGCCCTCCCCACTGCAGCAGCGCAGGACGGCCAGCTGACGCTCCTGCGTGCCGCGCTCGGCGAGGGGGCCGCCGGCCTGTGCCTTCCGGCCGGCGCCCTGGCCACCCCTGCCTCGGCCGAGGCCGCGTTGCCGGTCCTCGCGCTGCTCGCCGAGCGCGGCGCACCGCTCTTCGTCCACCCGGGCCCCGCCGCAGGCAGCCCGGGGGACCCGTCCTGGTGGGCGTCGACGACCGGCTACGTCGCCGGCCAGCACGCGGCGTGGCACGCCTTCCACGCCGTCGTGCGTCCTGCCCTGCCGGAGCTGCGCGTCGTCTTCGCGCTGCTCGCGGGCCTGGCGCCGCTGCACGCCGAGCGCGCCGCCCAGCGAGGCGCCGCCCTCGACGCAGCGCTCGACGACCCGCGCTGCTTCTACGACACCTCGTCCTACGGGCCGCGGGCGGTCCGCGCCCTCGCGTGTGCCGTGGGCTCCGGCGCCCTCGTGCACGGCAGCGACCACCCGGTGGCGGGCCTGGAGGGCCCGGACCCGGTCGCCGCCGCGCTCGGCGATGGCGCCGCCTCGCTGGCCCGCCGTGAGAACCCCGCCCGACTGCTTGGAGCCGCATGGATCCCCGCCTGAGCCTGACCCGCGACGAGCTCGACGCGCTCGTGCGCACCCACGCCGCCGACGCCGCGGCCTGGCGCCCCCACGTCACGCACGACCCGGCCGAGCGCAGCTACGCGCTCCTGCACCGCGACGCGCGCTGCGAGGTCTACGTCATCGGCTGGATGGACGGCCACGACACAGGCTGGCACGACCACGACGACGCCGCCGCGGCGATCGCCGTCGTCGAGGGCCTCGTCGTCGAGGAGCGCTTCGCCCTCGGCGGCCCGGTCATCCGGCGCTACGGCCGCGGCGACGCCGTGAGCGTCCCGCGCACCGCGATCCACCGCGTCCGTCACGGCGGCGGCGGCCCGGCGACGACCATCCACGCCTACTCCCCGCCGCTCGCGCGCGTCGGCTCCTACGAGGTCGGCGAGGAGGGGACGCTCCTGCGCCACTCGCGCGACGCCGAGGCTCCGCTCGAGCCGGTGGGGTTGGCGGCGGCCGCGTAGCGCCCCTTCGAAGCTCCGGAGCCGATCCCGTCGGCTCGACGGAGGGCAACCACGGCCGCCCGCGCCTCTCCGCGGGCGGTCGTGGTGGTTCCGGCGGTGGGTGGTGCTCCGCCACTGGCGCAGGCATCGAATGGCGGATCCTCCGCTCTCCAGGCGGAAGATCCGCCAACGGATGCCCGGGACGCGTGACCCTGGGGCTCGGGGCCTGGCAGGACCTCAACCCCCCAGGCTCGCGGCCCGTCGACGCTGACCCTGCGATCTCCGGTCTCCCACGCCGGCGATGACAGGGTCACGGCCCCGGGGCCCCCGCTGGCGCCTCGCGAGCGCCGGTCGGTCCCCCTCCCTCAATGCCAGACGGCGAACGCCGCGCCCACCCGCGAGCGCCCGAGCGGAGCTCCCGCCCGTCCGCTAGAACGCCGCGTCCGCCAGCAACCCGTCGCGCTCGTCGTCGGAGGCGAAGAGGTACCGGTGGACCGCCACGAGCCCGTCGACGTCGTGGACGTCGCCGTCCAGGTGCGGGACCAGCACGGGGTCCTCGTCGCCGACCTCGTGCTTGAGCCGCTCGACCGCCGCCTCGTCGCGGCGGGCGAGGACGCGGAACTCCTCGAGGGTCTTGACGACCTTCCCCGCGAGCGCCTCGTCGCCGCCGAGCTGGGCCGCGACCTCGTCGACCGAGGGCTCGTCGTCGTCGCCGGCGAGGGGGTGGACGCGGTTGACGACGAGGCCGCCGAAGGGCATCCCGGCCTCGCGCAGGCGGCCGCGGAAGAAGATCGCCTCCTCGACGGGCTCGCGCTCCGGGGAGGTGACGATGAGGAAGGTCGTGGCGGGGTCGGCGAGGAGGGCCTTGACGCCGGCGGCGCGCTCGCGGAAGCCGTCGATGACGCCGCTGAGCGCCTTGAAGAAGACGCTGAGGTCCTGCAGCAGGTCGACGCCGGTGACGCGCTTGAAGACGCTGAAGACGACGCTCGTCCCGCGGCCCATGACCTTCGCCGCGAAGCCGCTGGGGGCGAGGAAGAGGCGCAGCGCGCGGCCCTCGAAGAAGCCCGTGAGCCGGTCGGGCGCGTCGAGGAAGTCCAGCGCGTTGCGCGACGGCGGGGTGTCGAGGACGATCGCGTCGAAGCGGTCGCTCGTCCACAGCTCGTGGAGCTTGGCGATCGCGGTGAACTCCTGGGACCCGGCGACCGCGCTGGACAGCTCCTGGTAGATCCGGTTGCCGAGGATCTCGTCGCGGGCGGCCTGGTCGGGGGACAGGCGCTCGATGAGCTCGTCGAACGTGCGCTTGGCGTCGAGCATCATCGCCCACAGCTCGCCCGGGACCTCGAGGCCGTGGCCGGCGAAGCGCGAGGGCTCCACGAGCGCCGGCTCGTTGCCCAGCTCGTCGAGGCCCAGGGCGTTGGCCAGGCGCTTGGCCGGGTCGATCGTCACCACCGCGACGCGCAGGCCCTGCGCGGCCAGGCCGAGGGCGATCGCCGCCGACGTCGTCGTCTTGCCCACGCCGCCCGAGCCGGCGCAGATGACGACGCGCCGGCCCTCGAGGCGCTCCGCGACGCTCACCGGCGCTCGAGCTCCTTCGACAGCCGCTCGAGCTCCGCGGCGCCGACCTCGGGCACGAAGAGGTGGGGGAGGGTCTGCACCGGCACGGCGCCCAGCCCGCGGCGCAGGCGCGCGACCTGCGCCCGCTGGGCCCGCGACCGCGCGGCCCCCGCGAGCGCCGCCCGCCGCGCGTGCGACGACGGCGCCAGCCCCTCGGCGACGCGCGTGGCGTCGGCGGCGCTGAAGCGCGCCGGCAGCACGCCGTTGACGACCGCCCGCGCCAGCGGCAGGCCCATCTCGCGCCCGAGCGCCTCGCGCAGGGCGAGGGTCTCGTTGACGGGCATCTCCTCCGCGCGGGCGACCGCGACGACCGCGGTCCGCGCGGGGTCGGCGAGCATCTCGTGGATCGTACGGCCCTGCCGCGCGACGGGACCGACGCGCGCCGCCTCGGCGAACGTCCGCGGGGCGGTGAGGACCGCCACGCCGTGGCCGGTCGCGGGCGCGTCGAGCACGACGAGGTCGTACGGCTCGCCGCCGCGCGTGCGCCGCTGCGCCTGCGCGAGCTCCCAGACCTTGCCGACGGTCAGCAGCTCGCGCATCCCCGGCGTCGCCGCGGCGAGCAGGCCGAACACCCGCGAGCCCGACAGGAGCTCCGCCAGCGGTCCGGGCAGCTGGTCGTCGAGGTACTCGTCCATGGCCGACTGCGGGTCGATCGAGATGTGGGCCAGCCCGTCGGCGAGGGTCCGCTCGACGAACGCCCGCCCGCCGGACGCGCCCGCCAGCGCGCGCGAGACGTCGTCGCGCCGGGCGACCTCCGCCACGATCGTCCGCCGTCCACGCCGCGCGGCGGCCAGGCCGAGGGCGGCGGCGACGGTCGACTTGCCGGTCCCGCCCTTCCCGGTGACGACGACGAGCGGGTGCGAGAGGAGCTCGTCCAGGCTCACGGCAGCGGCAGCGTGACACCCAGGCCCGGCAGGCGCAGCTCGCCCTCGTCGGCCAGCAGGACCGCGTCGCCCGGCGGCGTCGTCCACCACACCGCCAGCGACAGCCCCGACGACCCCGCGCAGAACGCGTGGGCCACGCCGGTGCCGGGGGGCCGGGCGACGAGGCTGCCACGGCGCACCGGCACGCGCTCGTCGCCGAGGACCACCTCGCCGTCGCCCTCGAGCACCACCGCCAGGACCTCCGCGACGCTGTGGCAGCGCCGCGGCCCGTCGGTCGCCCCCGGCTCGAGCCGGACGAGCTCGATGCGCGTGGTCTCGCCGGCCACCGCGCCGAGGTCGGCCAGCGCAGCCACGCCCGCGAACCGCTCGCCCGGCGCCGGGACCTCGAGCGGCGCGAGCTCGGCGTCCGCCGCGAAGGGGTGGCGCCCGTCGGCCGGCAGCCAGCGCTTGGCCGCCCACATCATCCTCGTGCGCGGCATCCACGTGAGCGACGTCCGTGACCCCTCCGCGAACGCGAGCACGTCGAGCCCCTCGTCGCCCGCGACGAGCGTGTGGGCCTCGGCGTCGCAGCGGTGCAGCAGGACGTCCCCCGCGCGGACCTCGCACGTCGCGCCGTCCTGCCACGACAGCCCCGAGCCGCGCAGGACGAGGTGGAGCTCCTCCTCGTCGGCGTGCACGTGGGGCGGCGTGGAGCGCGCGCCCGGCGCGACCTCCCAGAGCGAGACCTGGGCGCGCGCCGTGCCCAGCGCCGGTCCGATGCGCCGCCGCCGCGAGCGCAGCTCGCCCGTGTCGATCTCGCGCGCCGGCACGTCGGCGACGTGGACGACGTGGGCGCTCACTCCTCGCCGTCCCAGTAGTCGACCTGCTCGATGCGGAAGCGCACGGGGCCGATCCCGAGCTTCTGCGAGTCGGGGTAGAAGCAGACGTCCTCAGGGCGCCGCGAGCCGTAGGCGAGCAGCTCGAGCCCGCGCTCGCCCGCGTGGAACGAGTGCGCGACGCCCGTCGCCGGCGGCCGCGCCACCACTGTGCCCTCGCGCACGGGCACGAGCTCGTCGCCGAGCCGGACCCACCCGTCGCCCGACAGCACGACGAAGAGCTCCTCCTCGGCGCTGTGCCAGTGGTGGGGCATCCCGCGCGCGCCGGCCGCGACACGCAGGTGCTTGATCCCGGACAGCTCGGAGCCCAGCGCCGTCCCGAGGTCGTGGCGGCGCAGGTTCGTCGGTCCGCGCTGGACGTCGGAGGGCGGCACGTCGCCGAGCGCGATGACGTTCGGCGGACGGTCGCCGGGCAGCGGCACCTCGAGCGGTCCCGCGGCGACCTCGGCCGCGTACGGGTGCTCGAGGTCGGCGGGGATCCAGTGCGGGCCGACGCGCACGACGCCGGCGTGCGGCAGCCACGTGGGGTCCGACCCGTGGCGCAGCCCGAACGCGAGCACGTCGAGCCCGTCGTCGCCCGCGACGAGCGTGTGCGGCTCCTCGTGGATGCGGAAGCACAGCGCGTCGCCCGCGCCGATCGCGCAGGTCGCGCCGTCCTGCCACAGCAGCCCGGACCCGCCGAGGACGAAGAAGAGCTCCTCCTCCTCACCGTGGACGTGGACCGGCGTGGACCGCGCGCCCGGGCGCACCTGCGCGCGCTGCACGCCGACGCGGAACGAGCCCGCGGCGGTCCCGAGATCGCGCCACGCGCCACGCAGCTCGCCGACGTCGAGCACCTCGGCCTCGACGTCGTCCCAGTGGATCACGTGCGGATGTGCCATCCGCCGCGCACGCTATGCGACCGCGCAGACGTGCAGGAGACCGACGTCTGCCGGCGAAAGGGCACGCCGTGGAGACCGAGAGCCGCGCGAAGGTCATCGCGTTCGCCAACCAGAAGGGCGGCGTCGCCAAGACCACCACGACGCTGAACCTGGCCGTCGCCTTCGCTGAGCGCGGCGCCCGGGTGCTCTGCGTCGACATGGACCCCCAGGGGAACCTGACGATGTCCCAGGGCATCGACCCCGACGCCCTCGAGGAGTCGATGTACGACGTCCTCGTCCACCACATGCCGATCCGGCAGGTGATCCGCAAGCGCGAGGTCGACGTCGCCTGCGCCTCGATCGACCTCGCCGGCGCCGAGATCGCGATGTCCGCGCAGATCGGCCGCGAGCGCTCGCTCGAGAAGGCGTTCAAGCCGATCCTGGGCGACTACGACTTCATCTGCATCGACACGCCGCCGAGCCTCGGGCTGCTCACGATCAACGCCCTGACGGCCGCGGACAAGGTCATCGTCCCCGTGCAGTGCGAGTATCTGTCCATGCGGGGGCTCATCCAGCTCCAGAACACGCTCCAGATGATCCGGGAGAACCTCAACCCGGACGTCGAGATCGAGGGCATCCTGCCCACGCTCATGGACACGAGGACCGTCCACGCCAAGGAGGCGATCGAGATCCTCGAGGAGAACTTCGGCGACCGCGTCTTCGCCTCGCGCATCAAGAAGACGATCAGGTTCGCGGAGGCCCCCGTGAAGGGCATGTCCGTCCTCAAGTACGACCCGGACGGGATGGCCGCCCAGTCGTACCGCGACCTGGCGAAGGAGCTCCTGGCCCATGGCTAGCAACAAGCGCGCGAGCATGCGCTCCGAGGGCCCGCTGGCGGCCCTGTTCCGCAAGACCGAGGAGCTCGGCCTCGAGCCGCGCGACGACGAGGCCGCGAAGGCGCCCGAGCCGGCGACGCCGGCCGCGCGCCAGCAGCCCGGGCCCGGTGGGGGGCAGGAGCCGACCCCCGCGCCTGAGCGCGAGTACCCGCACCCGTCGCTGGGCGCGCCGGCGCCGCCCACCGCCGACACGACGCCCGCCGTGCCCTCGCCGCAGGACCGCCTGCGCCACGCCTTCTCCAGCGAGACGCCGGACGACGTCCTCGCGCCGGTCGCCCGCGAGCCGCAGCCGAGGCCCTCGCGCACGCCCTCCTCGGACCCGTACGCCCGCGGCGACGCGCTGTTCTCGACCCCCGCCGACCCGGTCGCCGGCCAGCCCGTCCTGCGCGTCGTCGGCGTCGGCGGCGCCGGCGTCAACGCGGTCAACCGCATGGTCGAGGCGGGCGTCGGCGGCGTCGAGTTCCTCGCCGTCAACACCGACCTGCAGTCGCTGCAGTCCTCGACCGCGGACATCACGCTGCACATCGGCCCGCACGTCACCCGCGGGCTGGGCGCCGGCTCCAACCCGGAGCTGGGCCGCCAGGCCGCGATGGAGGAGTACGACAAGGTCAAGGCGCTGCTCAAGGGCAGCGACATGGTCTTCATCGCCGCCGGGGCCGGCGGCGGGACGGGCACGGGCGCCGCCCCGGTCGTCGCGCGCATCGCCCGCGAGATCGGCGCGCTGACCGTCGGCATCGTCACCAAGCCGTTCGGCTTCGAGGGCACCCGCCGCTCGCTGGCCGCCGACCAGGGCGTCCAGGCGCTGGCGGAGGAGGTCGACACCCTCATCGTCGTGCCGAACAACCGGCTGCTGAGCGTGCTCGAGAAGGGCACGTCGATGGTCGAGGCCTTCCGGGTCGCGGACGACGTCCTGCGCCAGGGCGTCCAGGGCATCTCCGACCTCGTGACCCTGCCGGGCATCATCAACCTCGACTTCGCGGACGTGCGGACGATCATGTCCGACGCCGGCCCGGCGCTCCTGGGCATCGGCATGGGCACCGGCGAGGACCGCGCGGTCGAGGCCGCCCAGCAGGCCGTCAGCTCCCCGCTGCTGGAGACGAGCGTCGAGGGCGCCAAGTCGATCCTGCTGTCCATCACCGGCGGCACGTCGCTGTCGCTGTGGGAGGTCAACGAGGCGGCCAAGGCCGTCGCCGAGGCCGCTCACCCGGACGCGAACATCATCTTCGGCGCGATGGTCGACGAGGACCTCGGCGAGCAGGTGTGGGTCACGGTCGTCGCCACCCGCTACTCGGACGTCCGCGCGTCCCAGCGCCGGCGGATCGAGGAGCCCGCCGGCGAGCCGCGGGTCGAGCGCCGCACGCCGCCGCGCGTCGGCGCGCCCGCGCCGCGCCGTGGTGGGCTCGGCGTCGACGAGCTCGACGTGCCCGAGTTCCTGCCGCGACGCTGACGCCGGCCTGCGCGTGCGAGGCTGACGCCCGATGAGCGCGGGCGTCGTCGCCGCCGGGCACCCGACCACGGCCGCCGTGGGCGCCGACGTGCTGCGCGCGGGCGGGACGGCCGTCGACGCGGCGATCGCGGCGTGCCTGGCGTCCTGGGCGTGCGAGCCGCTGCTCACCGGCCCGGGTGCCGGCGGCTACCTCATGGTCGCCGGCCCGGGGATCGCGCCGGCCCTGCTGGACTTCTTCGTCGCCGCGCCGAGCGGCGGCGAACGCGCGCCGCTCACGACCGTCGAGGTCTCGTTCGGCTCGGCGGTGCAGCCGTTCCACGTGGGGGCGTCGTCGTGCGGGGTACCGGGCTGCCCGGCCGGCCTGGAGGAGGCGGCGCGCCGGTGGGGGACCTTCCCGCTGCGCGACCTCGCGGCGCCCGCGGTCGAGCTCGCCCGCGCCGGCGTCGTGCTCAACGCCCAGCAGGCCTACGTCTTCGAGATCCTCGCCGCGATCCTCGTCTCGACGCCCGAGGCGCGGGCGGTCTTCGCGCCGGGTGGCGAGGTCCTGCGCGAGGGGGAGCGCTTCGAGAGCCCCGAGCTGGCGGACACGCTGGAGCGCTTCGGCGCCGAGGGCGCGGCGCCGTTCCTCACCGGCGACCTCGCGGCAGCGACGGTCGAGGCGGTCCAGTCGCGCGGCGGGACGCTGACCGCGGCGGACCTCGCCGGCTACCGGGCGCAGGCGCGCGAGCCCGCCCGCGTGGGCTACCGCGGGCGCGAGGTCCTGCTCAACCCGCCGCCGTCGGCCGGCGGCATCCTCCTCGCGCTGGCGTTCGCCGCGCTGGACCGCACCGACGGCCCGCCGCGCCCCGCCGACCTCGTGGCCGCGATGGAGGACGTGCAGCGGGCGCGGACGGCGGCGTTCGACGAGGGGCTCGCCGAGCCCGGCTTCCTCGAGCGCTTCCTCGCGGCGAACCTCGGCTCGACCACGCACGTCTCCGTCGTCGACGGGGCAGGTCGCGCCTGCGCGGTGACGTGCACGAACGGCGAGGGCTCGGGGGTCGTCGTCCCCGGCACGGGCATCCACGTGAACAACGTCATGGGGGAGGAGGACCTCAACCCGCAGGGCTTCTTCGTCGCTCCGCCCGGCCGCCGGATGCCGTCGATGATGGCCCCGACCGTCCTCACCGACCCGGCGGCCCCCGACGGCGGCGTGCAGCTCGTCCTGGGCTCCGCCGGCTCCAACCGCATCCGCTCCGCGATCCTCCAGACGGTCGTGGGCGTCGTCGACCACGGGCGCGAGACGTCCGACGCCGTGACCGCGCCCCGGCTGCACGTCGAGGACGGGGTCGTCTTCGCGGAGCCCGGGCTCGACCTGGCGGGCCTCGGCCGCCGTGAGGTCGTGGAGTTCGCGGCGCCCAACCTCTTCTTCGGCGGCGTGCAGGCGGTGGGGCGCGACCCGCGGACCGGCCGGCTGACCGGCGCGGGCGACCCGCGACGCGGCGGCGCGGTGGTGGTCGCGTGAGCCGCCGGGCGCTCGGCGCGGCCCTCGCCGCCGCCATGGTCGCTGCGGGCTGCGGCGAGGGCGGCCCCCCGGCCGACCTCTTCGTCGTGGAGCGCTCGGGCAGCGTCCCCGGCGCGCGGCTCGAGCTGCGCCTCACCGACGACGGCGGCGCGTACTGCAACGGCGGCGAGCGCCGGGAGGTCTCCAGCGCGCAGCTGCTCGAGGCGCGCGAGCTGCAGCGCGAGCTCGACGGGGACCCGAAGGAGGAGGGCGACCGCGGGCTGGCCGACGACGGCTTCCGCGCGGGCGCCAAGCCCGACGGCGCCGGCGGCCTGCGCACGATCTTCAGCTATCGGGTGCGCTCGGAGGACGGGACGATCAGCTTCGCCGACACCTCCACCGGCCCCGGCGACGTCCTCCCGCGGTTCGTCAAGCTCACACGCGACGTCGCCCGCGGGCCCTGCGGCCTGCCGCGCTGAGCCATCAGCGGCGCTGATGGCTGGTGGCACGAACTCGTGCTTCCGCCGATGGCTGCGCGCTGAGAGGATCGAGGCGTGCCCCGCCGCGCCCTCGGACTCTTCGCGATCGCCGCGGCGCTCTGGGGCGCGTCGTACCTCTTCATCAAGGTCGGCCTCGAGGACGGCCTCAGCGAGCCGGTGATCATCTTCGTGCGCACCGCGCTCGGGGCGATCGTGCTCGTGCCGCTCGGCCTGCGCGCCGGGGCGCTGCCGGCGCTCCTCGAGCGCCGGGGCTCGACCGTCGCGCTGGCGCTCCTGCAGGTCGTCATCCCGTTCGGGCTCATCACCTGGGGCGAGCGGTGGATCGACTCGGGGCTGGCGGGCGTCCTCGTGGCCAGCGCGCCCGTCTTCCTGGCGATGATCGCGCCGTTCCTGGCACCCGACGAGTCCAGCCACGGCATGGCGCTCGTCGGCATCGTCGTGGGGATCGTCGGCGTAGGCGCCCTCTTCGGCGCGGACCTCAGCGGCGACGCCGAGGCGCTGGCCGGCGGGGCGATGGTGGTCGGCGCCGCCCTGAGCTACGCGTTCGCCGTCCTGCTCGTCAAGCGGCGCTTCGCCGGCGTCCCGGCCGTCGGCGTCGCCGCCTCGACCATGGTCGTCAGCGCCGGGCTGTGGCTCCCCGCGGCGCTGGTCTCGCTCCCGGACACGGCGCCGCACGCCGACGCGATCGCCTCGATGGTCGTCCTCGGCGCGGGCGGGACCGGCGTGGCCTTCTACGCCTTCTACACGCTCATCGCCGAGTACGGCCCGGCGCGCGCGTCGCTGGTCGCCTACGTGGCGCCGGCGTTCGCGGTCGCCTACGGGGTGGTGCTGCTCGACGAGCCGCTCACGGCCGGCGTCCTCATCGGCCTGGTGCTCGTCCTGCTGGGCTCGTGGCTGGCGGCGGGCGGCGGCGTCAGCCGAAGCGGACCTTCCCGTTCGAGCGCGCCCGCGCCTGCGCGCGCTCGATGAAGTCCAGCCGCTTGAGGGCGGCGCGGAACAGCCGTGTCACCAGCCGCAGCCGCGCGTTCTCCGAGCGCAGCGCCAGCAGCCCCTGCTTGGCCTCGAGGCCGAAGTCGACGGTCGCCGCCATCGCGTAGGCGTCGAGCACCGCGAGGTCGCCGGGCTCGAGGACCTTGTCCGTCGCCTGCTCGACGAGCTCGCCGTAGGCCTCGTGGGCGGCGTCGCGCGTCGGCTCGTGGGGCTCCTCGGCCTTGTCCTCGAGGAACTCGACCGTCCCGCTGGGCCACGCGCGGTCGGGACGCTCCTCGACCAGGCGGAACGGGCGGGTGCCGCGGCAGACGATGTCCATCCGCCCATCCTCGTGGCGCTCGAGGACCTCGTCGACCACGAGCGCGCAGCCCACCTCGCGCTGGCCCTCGCCGTCCACGAGGACGATGCCGAACTCGCGCTCCTGCTCCAGGCACAGCGCGATCATCGCCTTGTAGCGCTCCTCGAAGACGTGGAGGGGGACCAGCTCGTGGGGGAGCGCGACGAGGCCGAGGGGGAACAGCGGGAAGTCGCGCTGCAGGCGCTCCGGCATCGCGGCCGAGTCTACGGTCCTCCTGCGGACGTGCGCGCGCCGTCCTGACCGCCGGTCGTCGCAGAGGCCCTCGGCGACGAGCGGCGGCGACCGATGGCACCCTGATGCCCCAGCGCGTCGTCCAGCTCGCCACCGAGGTGAGCGGTCTGGCCACCGAGAAGCTGCAGGCCATCGAGGACGTGGCCGACCGGACGCAGATGCTGGCGATCAACGCGCGCATCCAGGCGGCGCACGCCGGCGACCGCGGCGCCGCGTTCGCCGTCGTGGCCGAGGAGGTGGGCGACGTCGCCCGGCACGTGCGCGAGCTGTCGTCCGGCCTGACCGAGGAGCTCACGCCGCGTGTCGAGGAGATCGACGCGCTCGGTCGCCACCTGGTCGAGCAGGTCCCCGGCCAGCGTGCCGCCGACCTGGCCCTCAACGCCGTGGAGCTCATCGACCGCAACCTCTACGAGCGCTCCTGCGACGTGCGCTGGTGGGCGACGGACTCGGCGATGGTCGACGCCTGCGCCGACCCGCAGGACGCCGTCCGCGCCCAGCACGCCTCCCGGCGCCTGGGCGTCATCCTCGCCGCCTACACGGTCTACGTCGACCTCTGGGTCGCCGACCGCGACGGGACGGTCATCGCCCACGGCCGGCCCGACCGCCATCCCGGCGTCGCGGGCTCGAGCGTCGCGGACGCCTCGTGGTTCCAGCGCGCGATGGCGACCCCGGACGGCGACGCCTACGTCGTCGACGACATCACCCGCCTGCCGGCGCTCGCCGACGCCCCCGTCGCGACGTACGCGACCGCGGTCCGCGCCGGTGGCGAGTCGCGCGGCGAGCCGATCGGCGCCCTGGGGATCTTCTTCGACTGGGGCCCGCAGGCGCAGGGCATCGTCGAGGGGCTGCGCCTCAGCGACGAGGAGCGCGAGCGCACGCGGGCGATGCTCGTCGACGCCGACGGGCTCGTCCTCGCGGCCTCCGACGGCCAGGGCATCCTCGAGGAGCGCTTCCGGATCGCGACCGACGGGCGCGAGAGCGGCTTCTACGGCGAGCGCGACCGGATCGTCGGCTTCGCCCACACCCCCGGCTACGAGACCTACGCCGGCCTCGGCTGGTACGGCGTGCTCGTGCAGCGCCGCAAGGACGTCGCGTAGGTCACACGCCGCCCCGGCGCAGGCGCTGCGCCGATGCGTGACCATCCGCTGAGACGGTTCGCCCGCGCCGGGTACCGGCCACCTGATGCCGAACGTCCAGGCCGTGGCCTTCGACCTGAACGGCACGCTGCTCGACCCGGCGGCGCTGGCCGAGCCCTGGAACGGCGGCGCCCCCGAGGGCTTCGGCCGCCGGGCGCTCGCCGACGCGCTGGGCCTCGCGTGGGTCGACACGCTCCACGGAGGCTTCCGGCCGCTGCCCGACCTGCTGCAGGGCGCGCTGGCGCGCCAGGCCGAGCTCGCGGGGCTCGACCCGGCGAAGGTCCCCGAGGCGATGGAGCGCGCGAAGGCGCTGCCGCCGTTCGCGGACGCCGCACCGGCGCTGCAGCACGTGCGCGACGCGGGCCTGCGCGTCGTCGTCGTGACGAACTCGGCGGCCGTCGCGGCCCGCAGCGCACTCGACGCGGCCGACCTGCTCTTCCTCGTCGACGAGGTCGCGGGCGTCGACGCGGTGCGCGCCTACAAGCCGTCGCCCAAGGCGTACACGATCGGGCCCGAGCCCGAGACCAGCTGGTTCGTCGCCGCCCACTGGTGGGACGTCACGGGCGCCCGGCGCGCCGGCTACCGGACGGCGTGGGTGGAGCGCGGCGACGGGCCGCTCATGCCGACGGTCCCCGAGCCCGACGTGCGGGCCGCGACCGTCCTGGAGGCCGTGCGGGAGATCGTGTAGACCGCGTCCGCGGCGGGGAGCTTGAGCGCGATGCGCGTCGCCGTCCTGGGCACGGGGATCATGGGTGCGCCCATGGCCCGCAACCTCCTGCGGGCCGGGCACGAGGTCGTGGTGTGGAACCGGACGGCCGAGAAGGCCCGCGCCCTCGAGCCCGACGGCGCGACGGTGGCCGACGACCCGGTGGGCGCGCTGCACGGCGTCGACGCCGTGATGACCATGCTCACCGACGGCGCCGCGGTCGAGGCGGTGGCCGACGCGACGGGCCCCGGGCTCGCGGGCAAGCTCTGGTGGCAGGCGTCGACCGTCGGCATGGAGGCCACCCAGGCGCTGGCCGAGCTGGCGGCGCAGCGCGGTGCGACGTTCGTCGACGCGCCGGTGCTCGGGACGAAGGCGCCGGCCGAGCAGGGCTCGCTCGTCGTCCTCGCCTCGGGCGCGGACGAGGCGCTGGACCGCGCGCAGCCGCTGTTCGACGCGTGCGGGTCCAGGACGATGCGCCTCGGCGGCGCGGGCACCGGCACGCGGCTCAAGCTCGTCGCCAACCACTGGGTCGCCCTCGTGGTCAACGGGCTCGCCGAGACGCTCGCGCTGGCCGAGGGCCTGGGGCTCGACGGCCACACCTTCCTCGAGGCGATCGACGGCGGCCCGCTCGACCTCGGCTACGCGCACCTCAAGGGCCCGGGGATGCTCGACCGCGACCTCCCGGTCGCCTTCCCGCTGCGCCACGCCCTCAAGGACGTCGACCTCCTGCTGCGCGCCGCGCACCTGCACGACGTCGACCTCGGCCTCGCCCCGGCGATGCGCGAGCGCTTCTCGCGCGCCGTGGACCAGGGCCTCGGCGACGCCGACCTCGCGGCGGTCTTCGAGGTCAGCCGGCCTTCGTCGCGCTGACCATCAGGTTGTAGAAGATGGCCGGCGGGAGGCGCGGCTCGAGCAGCAGCCGGTCGACGTGCTGCAGGCCGATGTAGCCGCGGTACGCGTACAGCTTCCAGGCGAAGGGGACGGTCTCGGGGTCGGCGGTCGACTCGAGCGCGCGGTTGGCCCAGCCGAACCAGTTGGCCAGCAGCTCCTCGCCGCGCACCTTGACGTCGGCGAAGCCCGCCTCGCGCGGCCAGCGCGCGAGGTCGTCGGGGACGAAGGCGTGGACGTCGACCTGCGACTCGAGCTGGTGGTTCTCGGCGCCGCCGTCGCTGTGGCCCTCCTCGGCGGGCTCGGCGCGCATCGCGGCGCGCCACACCGGCGCGACGCGGGCGGCGGCGCGCTTGGGGACGTCGGCGATGCGGTCACCCACGCGCGAGGGCTCGCCCGCGAACACGACCCGCCCGCCGGGACGCAGGACCCGGAGGAACTCGCTGAAGGCCTGGTCGAGGTGGGGGAGGTGGTGCAGGACGGCGTGGCCGAGCACGAGGTCGAAGCTCTCGTCGGGGAAGGGCAGGCGCTCCGCGTCGCACACCGCGGTCTCGACGTCGAGGCCCAGCCGCGCCGCGTTGCCCTCGAGGACGCTGACCATGCCCGGCGAGATGTCGGTCGCCGTGGCCTGGCCGACGATGCCGGCCTGCAGGAGGTGCAGCGAGAAGTAGCCGGTCCCGGCACCGATCTCGAGCGAGCGCGGGAAGTGGCCGAGCTGGCCGCCGAGCGCCTTGCGCACCTTGCCGAGCACCTGCGTGCGCCCGATCTGGCCCCAGTCGATGCCCCACTTGGCGTCGTAGCTCGCTGCCGCGCCGTCGTGGTAGCGGGTGTTGACGTCGCGGATCTCCTCCGCCGTGGCCGGGGCCGTCATGGCGGGGCAGGGTACCGACGCGTTCCCCCGGGCGATCGCTAGCGTCCTGCGCCCCGATGGCCGAGGCCGAGCAGCTCTACCTGCAGCGCGACCAGCCCGAGGGCGTGCCCCCGCTCGCCCTCACCGGCGAGCGCACGCTGCCCGACGTGCCGGAGGAGAACTACTGGTTCCGCCGGCACCTCGTGGTCTACGACTGGATCGCCGGGCGGGTCGGTGGCCAGAAGGTCGTCGACATGGCCTGCGGCGAGGGCTACGGCTCCGACGTGCTGGCGCGCACGGCCTCCGAGGTCGTCGGCGTCGACGCCAACCCGGAGGCCCACGAGCACGCGCGGCTGCGCTACTCGCGCGACGGCCTGCGCTTCGCCCGCGACCTCGTCGAGACCTTCGACGAGCGCTGCGACGCGGTCGTGTTCCTCCAGACGATCGAGCACGTCCAGAACCCCGACGAGGTCCTCGAGCGGTTCAAGGCCCTGGTGGCCGGCAGCGACGGCGGTGCCGTGTACGTCTCGACGCCCAACGTGCTGACGCTCGCGCCGGAGGGCGCGGAGAAGTCGGGCAACCCGTGGCACGTCAAGGAGTACCGCCCGGAGGAGTTCCGGGCGCTGTGCGAGGCGCACTTCTCCTCGGTCGAGCTCCTCGGGCTGTTCCACGCGCGCAAGCTCGCCTGGCACCAGTTCGCCATCGAGCGGCTGGGCTGGGACACCGTCCACGCGAAGCTCGGACTCACGAAGCGCTTCTACGACTGGTTCACCCCGGCGATCGCCACGTCGGACTTCACGCTCACGGCCGACCGCCCGCTCGAGGGCGCGCTCGACGTCCTCGCCGTCTGTCGCCCGTGAGCGGGCGCGCCGAGGGGCGCCTCGCGGTCGTCCTGCACTCCCACATGCCCTACGTCGAGGGCTTCGGGACGTGGCCCTTCGGCGAGGAGTGGCTCTTCGAGGCCGCTGCGACGAGCTACCTCCCGCTGCTCGACCTCCTCGACGCCGGCGCGCCCGTGACGCTGTCGGTCACGCCGGTGCTCGGCGACCAGCTCGCGGCCCCCGGCGTCCACGAGCGGCTGCTGGCCTTCCTGCGCGAGCTGCGGGTGACGACGCACGAGCTCGACGCCGCCGGCTGTCGCGAGACGGGCCGCGAGGACCTCGCGGTCGAGGTCGAGCGGGCGGCGGGCGACTACCGCTGGGCCGCCGCGCGCCTGGAGGAGCTGGGCGACGGCGGGCTCGGCGCGGCCCTGCACCGCCACGCGGCCTGGACGAGCGGCGCGACGCACGCGGTCCTGCCGCTCGTGGCGACCGACGCCGGCGTGCGGCTGCAGCTGCGCACGGGGATCGCGGCGCACCGCGCGCGGGTCGAGGCGGCGGGCGGTCCGGCCTGGGCGGGCGGCCTCTGGCTGCCCGAGTGCGCCCACGCGCCGTGGCTCGACGCCCTGCTCGAGCAGGCCGGCGTCCACGCCACCTGCGTCGACCTCACCGACGTCTTCGGGCTGGGCGCCGAGGAGCACCTGCGCCCGGTCCGCACGCAGGACGGTCCGCTGCTCGTCCCGATCGACCGGCTCGTCCTCGAGCTGCCGTGGAGCGACGGCGGCTACCCGGCGGGCGCCGCGTACCGCGACAGCCACAACCGCACGGTCCACCACCACAAGCCATGGGCCAACGACGGCGCGGTCTACGACCCCGACCGCGCGCTCGAGCAGGCCCGCGCCGACGCCCGGGACTTCGTCGCGCGCGTGCGCGAGCGCGTGCGCGCGGGAGGCCTCTCCGTCTGCGCCCTGGACACCGAGCTCCTGGGCGACTGGTGGTACGAGGGCGTGCACTGGCTGCGCTTCGTCCTCGAGGAGGCGGCGTGCACCGGCCTGGAGGTCGTCCGCCTCGACGACGCCCTCGCCGACCCGGCCCTCGAGACCGCCGGCCCCGACGCCGCCCCGGCGCGACCCACCACGTGGGGCCAGCCCCGGGACCTCTCGACCTGGAGCGGCCCGCAGGTCGCCGACCTCGCCTTCGACCTGCGCGACGCCGAGCTGCGCGTCCTCGCCGCCGGTGCGGACGCCGACGAGCGCGCGGTGCGGGAGCTCCTGGCGCTGCAGTCCAGCGACTGGGCCTTCCAGGTCACGCGCGACACCGCCGGCCCGTACCCGCGCGAGCGAGCCGCTGGACACCGGCGCGCGCTGGACGCGGCGCTGGCGGCGCCGGGTGGCTGCGACCCGCGCGTGCGGGGGCTGGCGCCGTGGGTCGAGCCGGGGTGGTTGCTGGAGCCGTAGGCGTCGTGGCGTGCCGCTCGGGCGTTGGGCGGGGTGCGAAGCGCGCGCTGGTTCGCACTGAGGAGGGGAAGGTCGCGTCCGTCGCCGGGTTCGCGGGGCGGTCTCGGGGTGCGGAGGGGGGCGAAGTTGGGAGGTGATCTGCCTCGTGCATGTAGTGGATGCAAGAGGGATCGCACCTCTGCTGGATCGCCAGTTCGGGCTGGTCACGCGCCGACAGCTGCTCGGGCTCGGGTGGGGTCGCGGAGCGATCGCCCACGCGCTGCGCACCGGCTGGCTGCACCGCGTGCACGACGGGGTGTTCTCCGTCGATGCTCGTCTGAGCCCGCACGCGCGCTGGCTGGCGGCGACGCTCGCCACCGGCGGGGTCCTCAGCCACGTCTCGGCCGCCGCCCTGCACGGCCTCATCAGGGACCGCACGATCGACGTCGAGATCTCCAAGACCTCATCGCTCAAGCCGCGACAGGGCATCGTGGTCCACCGCCCGCGCGACCTCCCGCCCGGGGACGTCATGTCCAGATCGGGGATCCGCACCACCACCCCGACCCGCACGATCGTCGACCTCGCCGAGACCCTCGACCAGTGGCGGGTCCTGGACGTCGCCCACGAGGCCCTGCACCGCAAGGTCCTCGACGTCGACCGCCTGCGCCGCCAGCCCCTCCAAGGACGCAAGGGCGCGGCCTCCCTCACTGCCCTGCTGCAGCGCCTCGCCGACCGCGAGCACTCCGCGCTGGAGTCCGCCCTCAAGACCCTCTGCGAGCACGCCGGGCTCCCGGCCCCCACGCCGCAGTACGCCCTGAGCGACCGCCACCACGCCGACCTCGCCTGGCCCGACCGCCAGCTCCTGGTCGAGGCCGACAGCTGGACCTTCCACGGCAACCAGCGCCAGTGGCAGCGCGACCACGACCGCGACCTCACCGCCGCCACCAAGGGCTGGCGCACGATCCGCATCACCCACGCGCAGGTCCACGACCAGCCCGCCAACGTCATCGCCGCGCCTCGCGCGGCGCTGGCCGCCCCCTAGCGCCCCGCGAAGAACGCCCGCTCGGCCACGCCGAGCTCGGTGGCCGGCTCCTCGCCGAACCACCACTCGCGCCCGATCGCGCACCAGTTGCGCGTCGCCTCGAGCCGGCCGAGGACGCCCAGGACCCCGAGGAGCATGCGCTGGCCCATGAGCTCGTCGGCGGGGAGGTTCTGGGAGCGGCGGATCGCGGCGTACTTCGAGCGCGGGTCGGAGATCGCGGCGATCGCCTTCATGACGCGACGGGCGTCGATCGTGACCTCGGTGTCCTCCAGGTACCAGCCGCCCACGGCGCGCGTGTGGGCCATGAGGAGTTCGGCGTCGAGGCGCTCGGCCTTGCGCAGGTAGCCGATGTCGTCCAGCGCCTTGCGCAGGCCCTCGGGGTCGTCGTCGAGGGCGGCGCGGATGGCGAGGACCTCGAGGTCGATCTGGGCCTGGTCGAGGTGCTTGGTCATCCCGAAGTCCAGGAACGCGACCCGGCCGTCGCCCAGCGCGAGGTAGTTGCCCGGGTGCGCGTCGGCGTTGAAGTGGCGGATGTGGTGCAGCGAGCCCAGGTGGAAGCGGAAGACGACCTCGCCGAAGCGGTCCTTGTCCTCCTGGCTCCAGGTCGTGCGGATCTCCTCGAAGCCGATCCCGTCCTCGACCCACTCGGTGACCAGCACGCGCTCGGCCGACAGGGAGGTGTGGACGTCCGGGACCACGACGAACGGGTGGCCGCGGTACGCGCGGGCGAACTGGCGCTGCTTCTGGGCCTCGAGCTCGTAGTCGAGCTCCTCGAGCACGCGCTCCTTGAGCTCCGCGGCGGCGGACTTCGCGTCGAGCCCCGGGGCCAGCGCCTTGGCCATGCGCATGAGCAGGCCGGCGTTCTGCATGTCGGCCGCCAGCGCCCGCGCGACGTCCGGGTACTGGACCTTGACCGCGACGGCGCGGCCGTCGGGCAGCACGCCGCGGTGGACCTGGCCGATCGAGGCGGCGGCCCGCGCGTCGTGCTCGAGGTCCTCCAGCACGCGCTCGGGCGCCTCGCCCCACGCCTCCTCGAGGACCTCCTTCACCCGGGACCACTCCATCGGCGGCGCGCTGTCGCGCAGGGCCGCGAGCTGGTCCTGGTAGATGGCCCGGTACTCGTCGGGCAGGAGGTCGACGTCGACGAAGGACGCGAGCTGGGCGATCTTCATCGCCGCGCCGCGCAGCGTCCCGAGCGTCTTGACCATCCGCTCGGCGGCCTCGAGGTGGGCCTCGGCCTCGTCGTCGCCGCGCAGTCGCGCCTTGGCGACCGCGGCACCGCCGGCGCCGAGCGCGCCGCCCACCGCGGCGGTCCGCCGGATCCGTCCCGTGGGCAGTCGCGGGCTCATCGCGCGCCGAGCCTAGTGGGGGTCGCCCCCACCCGCCACCACTGACTCGCGTTCATCCGCTGACATCGGGGCGCGAGCGGCGCCGCGCCAGTGCCGATGCCAGACCCGCGGACGCCCGCGCCACCCAGGCGCTCGGCGGACGCCGTCCCTCCCCACCCCCGACAGGACACGCGCAGCACGGCGGACCCACCGCGGTGAGGCGTCGGTCCCCCGAGGCATGCCCGCAGCCCCACGTCCCACGGCGCCGTCCCACGGCGCACCAAGCGGAGTGCTCGCCGACCACCCAGTCGGCATCCCGCTCCTGCGCACCTTCCTCGCGGCCGCCCCCGTGCCGGCGTACATGCTCGACGCGCGCGGCACCGTGCTCGGCGCCAACCGGGCGTTCTGCGCGCTCGTGGGCGCCGCGCCGGACGGCGTCGAGGGCGCCCGGCGCGAGGACGTCACCGCCCTGCTCGAACCGCTGGTGGAGGACGTCGGGCAGCTGCGCGCCACGGCCAACCGCCTGCGCTGCGTGCCCGGCGGCGCCTTCGAGGACGTCCTGCGCCTGCGCGACGGCCGCGTCCTGCAGCGCATGGTGCGCCCGCTCGCGCTCGCCGACGACGCCCGCGGATGGGCCGTGGCCTTCCACGACGTCACGGCGCTCTCCCGCGCAGCCGACGCCGCCGAGGACCACACCGCGCGCCTGCGCGCCGCCGAGCAGCTCGCCGGCCTGGGCAGCTGGGAGTGGGAGCCCGACACCGACGTCGCCTGGTGGTCGGACGAGCTGCACCGCATCGCCGGGGTCGACCCCGGGACCTTCGTCCCCTGCCGGGGCTCGGCCGTCGAGGCGCTGCACCCCGAGGACCGCCCGATCTTCGAGGCCGCCCTGGAGCGCTCCACCGCCACGGGGGCGCCGGTCGACTGCGAGGTCCGCGTGCCACGCGAGGACGGCGAGCGGATCGTCCACATCCGCGCCGTCACCGACACGACGCCCGACGGTCGCGTCGCGCGCCTGCGCGGCACCGTCCACGACCGGACGGAGGAGCGGCGCAAGGACACCGTCCTGCGCCACACCCGCCAGCGCCTGGAGGCGGCGTTCGACGGCTCGCCGATCGGCGCGGCGCTGCTGGACATGGCCGGGCGCGTGACCCGCGCCAACGCCGCGTTCGCCGCCCTCGCCGGCGAGCCGCAGGACGCGCTGACCGGCAAGGACGTCGGGCGCCTCGTCCACCCGGACGACCTGCGGCGCGCACAGGCCAACCTCGAGCGCCTGGTCGCCGGCGAGCTCGACCACCTCCGCGACGAGCTGCGCCTGCGCGCGCCCGACGCGCAGGGCGGCGAGCGGTGGGTCGCCATCGCCAGCTCGATCCTGCGAGACGCCTGCGGCGCGCCGCGCGAGATCCTGCTGCACACGAACGACGCGACGGAGCGCCGGCGCTCGCTGGCCTCGCTCGAGCACCGGGTGAGCACCGACGCGCTCACTGGCCTGCGCACCGCCGGCGCGTTCGCCGGCGACGTCGCCGCCGCCCTGCAGGACGGCGCGACCGGCGCGGTCCTCGTGCTCGACCTCGACCGCTTCAAGGCCGTCAACGACGCCTTCGGCACCGCCGCGGCGGACGACCTGCTGACCGGCGCCGCCGCCCGCCTGTGCCGCGCCGCCCACGAGATCGCGCCCGACGGGCCCGTCGTGGTGGCGCGCAGCGGCGGTGACGACTTCGCCGTCTTCCTCCCGGGCGTCGCGACGCCGGTCGCCGCGCACGACGCCGGCGAGGCGCTGCGGCGGGCCGTGGCCGAGCCGGTCGACCTCGGCGGCACCGAGGTCACGCTCGGGGCGACCGCCGGCGCCGTGCTCGCCCTGGAGGCCGACGCGACCGTCGAGGACCTCCTGCGCGAGGCGCGCGCCGCCCTCACCTCCGCCAAGGACGCGGGCCGCGGCGTCACCGTCGTCTTCGACGACGCCGCCCGCGCCGCCCTGGCCGACGACGCCGCCCTCGAGCGCGACCTGCGCCGCGCCATCGCCGGCGGCGGGCTGTCGCTCGCCTTCCAGCCCGTGGTGCAGACCGACGACGGCTCGGTGGCGGGGCTCGAGGCGCTGGCCCGCTGGCACCACCCCCAGCGCGGGGACGTCTCGCCCGGGCGCTTCATCCCGCTCGCGGAGCGCAGCGCGCTCATCGTCCCGCTCGGCTGGTGGGTCCTCGAACGCGTGGTCGAGCGCGTCGCCGCGTGGCGGGCCGAGCACGGCGCCATCCCCGTCGTCGGGGTCAACGTCGCCCCTCAGCAGCTCGCCCAGCGCGACTTCTGCTCGCGGCTGCGGGCGCTGCTCGACCACCACGGCGTGCCGCCCACCTCGATCCTGCTCGAGATCACCGAGCGCGAGGCCTTCGACCACGCCGGCGGCATGCTGCGCGAGATCGAGGACGCCGGCATCCCGCTCACCATCGACGACTTCGGCACCGGCTTCTCGTCGTTCGGGAGCCTCCACGCGCTGCCGGTCTCGTGCCTGAAGCTCGACCGCTCGTTCGTCCGCGGCCTGCCGGAGGACCCGCAGGCCGTCGCGATCGTCGACGCGATGGTGCGCATGAGCCGCGCGCTCGGCGTCGTCCTCGTCGTGGAGGGCGTCGAGACGACCTCGCAGCTGGAGGTGGTGCGCGCGCTGGGCGCCAGCCTCGTGCAGGGCTTCCTCTTCGCCCGGCCGCTCCCGGAGGCGCAGGTCGACGACGTCCTCGCCCACGGCCTGCCCGAGGCGCGAGAGCGCGCGGTGCCGGTGCGGGGCGCGACCATCACCCTCGGCGAGGCGGCGGTCCGCCTCGGCGTGTCCGACAACACCGCCCGACGCTGGGCCGACCAGGGCCGGCTGCCCGCGGTCCGCACCGCCGGCGGCCACCGCCGGTTCCGTGCCAGCGACGTGGCGCAGCTGGCCGACGGCGGTGCCCCCGGGGCGCAGCTGCGCGCGCCGCGGCCGCCCGAGTCGGCGCTGCCGGCGCTGGCGGCCGCGCTCGTCGAGCGGCGCGACCGGCTGGTCGAGCTCGCCGTCCGCTCGGCCTTCGAGCACGGCCAAGGCGCCGGCTGGTACGTCACCGACGCCGGCAGCCGGGCGCTGCAGACGTGGGTGGAGCAGGTCGCCGTCGCGGCCGGGGCGGGCGACTTCGCGCTGGTGCGCGAGGCCACCCGCCAGCACCGCCGCATCGCCCGCTTCGCGGGGACGCGGCTGGTCGAGACGGCGACGGTCCTCGAGGCGCTGTGCCAGGTGATGCGCCCGGTGCTCCTCGACGTCGCCGGCGGCGAGGCGGAGGCGGCGGGCCTGGCGCGGCTGGCCGCGCTCGTCCGGCGCGGCGTCCTCGAGGACGACGAGCGCTAGACCTGCGGCGCGAAGGCCGCGGCGGGCTCGACGAGCAGGGCGGCGAGGCTGCCCAGGGCGCCGACGGTCATGCGGGAGGGGTGGAGGAGGTGCTTGAGCATCTGGTCGTGGAGGTCGTGGAAAGGGGGTGCCGGCGGAGGGGGGGGGGGGGGGGGGAGGCCGCCGGCGTGGGACCCAGGATGCGGGCCATCCGCGGGCGGCGCCCGCGGGTGGGAGGTTGGACGGTGAGGCTGGGAGGTTGCGGGAGGTCCGGACCCTCCGTGGGAGGTTCCGGACCTCCGCAGCCGCTAGCCGATGAGGCGGCCCTGGCCGCGCGACGGCTCGAAGTCGGCGTCGCCCGTGAACACCGCGCTGTAGCCGCCGCCGAGCAGCACGGCGAGCGTCTGGCTCAGCTGCCAGGCGCAGCGCGCGTAGCCGTTGGCGTCCGTCGTGGCGGTGCAGGCCGGCTGGCCGCCCGTCAGGAACGTCACCTTCTTGCCGGCGATCGGCGCCCCGTCGCCCGCCCGGCGCAGCGTCGCGCTGTAGCTGATCTTGATCTGCAGCGGCAGGCCGCTGATCTTGATCGTGGGCGGGACGTCGAGCCGCGTGGCGACGGAGATCGACGTGATCGTGATCCGGACCTTGGCCGTCGCGCTCGCGCCCGACGGGTCGGTCACCTTGTAGGTGAGCTCGTCCGTGCCGTGGTAGTCGGCGGCCGGCGTGTAGCGGCACAGCGCGGCGGCGCACTGGACCTGGCCGTGGTCGGGACCGTCGACGATCGAGAACGACAGGGCGTCGCCGTCGATGTCGTTGCCCAGCAGGGCCACGTCCACCGGCGTGTCCTCGTCGGTGGCCGCCGAGACGTCCTGGGCGGTCGGCGCGTCGTTGACCGGCGCGATCGTGATCGTGACCTCGCCCTCGTCCGTGCCGCCGTGGCCGTCGTCGGCCCGGAAGGCGAACGAGTCGGCGCCGTTGGCGTTGGCGTTCGGGACGTAGCGGCAGTCGCCGTCGGCCTCGCAGGTCACGGTGCCCTTCGTGGCGGGGCGGCTGACCGTGTAGGTCAGGCTGTCGCCGTCCACGTCGGTGCCCCGGACCTCGAACAGCGAGGTGGCGTCCTCCTCGGCGGCCAGCGTCCGGTCGGTGGCGACCGGGGCGTCGTTGGCCGGGCGCACGGTCACCGCGACGTCCGCGAGGTCGCTGCCGCCGTGGCCGTCCTGCACGCGGACGCGGAAGGCGTCCGGGCCGGCGTAGTCCGCCGCGGGCGTGTAGCGGCAGGTCAGGCCCTCGCAGGCGACCGTGCCGTGGCCGGGCTCGTCGTCGACGACCGCGGCGAGCGTGTCGCCGTCGACGTCGTTCGCCGCGATCGCCACGTCGACCGGCGTGTCCTCGTCGGTCTGCGCGGTCCCGTCCTGGGCGACGGGCGCGTCGTTGACCGGGCGGACGGTCACCGTGACCGTGCCCTGCGCCGTGTCGCCCTCGCCGTCGGACACCGCGTAGCGGAACGTGTCCGTGCCGTGGAAGTCGGCCGCGGGCGTGTAGCGGCACGTGATGCCCTCGCAGGCGACCGCGCCGTGCTCGGGCTCCTCGGCCACGGTGGCCGTGAGGTCGTCGCCGTCGGCGTCCGCGACCGGGAGGTCGACGTCGACCGCGGTGTCCTCGTCGGTGGTCGCCGTCGTGTCACTCGCGGTGGGGGTGTCGTCGACCGGCGCGACGGTGACGTCGATCCGGCCGCTGTCGGTGCCGCCGTGGCCGTCGCTCACCACGAAGGTGAAGGCGTCCGCGCCGTGGAAGTCCGCGGCCGGCGTGTACGTGCAGGTCGCGCCGTCGCAGGTGACCGTGCCGTGAGCCGGGGTGCCCGGGGTGAAGGTGAGCTCGTCGCCGTCGAGGTCCTGGGCCTGGAGCGTCACGTCCGCGGCCTCGTCCTCGTCGGTCGAGAGCTCGCCGTCCTGGGCGACCGGCGCGTCGTTGACCGGGTCGACGGTCACCGTGACGGTCGCCTGGCCGCTGCCGCCCTCGCCGTCGCTCACCGTGTAGGTGAAGGCGTCGGCGCCGTTGAAGTTCGGCTCGGGCGTGTAGGTGCAGCCCGGGCCGTCGCACTCGACGGTGCCGTGCTCGGCCGCACCGGCGACGTAGGTCAGCTGGTCGCCGTCGACGTCGGCCCCGAGCAGCGTGACCCCGACGTCCTCGTCCTCGTCGGTCGAGATCGCGCGGTCCTGCGCGGTCGGCGCGTCGTTGACCGGCGCGACGATGACGTCGATCCGGCCCGTGTCCGAGCCACCCTCGGTGCCGTCGCTCACCGTGAAGGTGAAGGCGTCGGCACCGTGGAAGTTCGGCGCGGGCAGGTAGGTGCAGGCCGCGCCGTCGCAGGAGACGGTGCCGTGGGCCCCGTCCTGCGCGGTGAACGTCAGCGCGTCGCCGTCGACGTCCTGGGCGGCGAGGGTGATCGGCGCAGGCGTGTCCTCGGTCGTCGTGACGAGCTGGTCGTTGGCGACCGGCGCGTCGTTGACCGGGGTGACCGTGAGCCGGACGGTCGCCGAGTCCGCACCGCCGTTGCCGTCGAAGGCGAAGTACGTGAACTCGTCGGTGCCGTGGAAGTCGGCGTCCGGCGTGTACGTGCAGCCCGCGGCGGTGCAGGAGACGTCGCCGTGCGACGGCGCCTGCGCGGCGTAGGTCAGCGTGTCGCCGTCGGGGTCGCTGCCGAGGAGCAGGAGCTCCACCGCGGTGTCCTCGTCGGTCGTCGCCGTGACGTCCTGGGCGTTCGGCGCGTCGTTGACCGCCGCGACGATGAGGTCGACGCGGCCGGTGTCGGTGCCGCCGTTGCCGTCGGAGACCGTGAAGTCGAACCCGTCGGTGCCGTTGAAGTTCGGCGCCGGCGTGTACTCGCAGTCCTCCTCGTCGCAGGCCAGCGTGCCGTGCTCGGGCGCGCCCGCGTCGAACGTCAGGTCGTCGCCGTCGACGTCCTGGCCGCTGAGGTCGAAGCGCACGTCCTCGTCCTCGTCGGTCGTGACGGTCTGGTCGTTGGCGACCGGGGCGTCGTTGACGGGGTCGACCGTGACCGTCACGTGGCCGGTGTCGGACGCGCCGTCGTCGTCGGTGGCGGTGACGTCGAACTCGTCGGTGCCCGCGAAGTCGGCGTCGGGCGCGTAGGTGCAGGTCGTGGCGCCGCAGGTGACGGTGCCGTGGGCCGCGTCGGTGGCCGACAGGGTCAGCGTGCCGTCGTCGGCGTCGGATGCGGGCGGCGTGAACGTCACGTCGCTGTCCTCGTCGGTGGTGATCGAGGTGTCCTGGACGACCGGCGCGTCGTTCACCGGCGAGACGGTGATCGAGACGGTCGCCTCGTCGGTGCCGCCGTGGCCGTCGCTCACCGAGAAGGTGAACGAGTCCTCGCCGCTGAAGTTCGCGGCCGGCGTGTAGGTGCAGTCCGCGCCGTCGCACGCGAGCGTGCCGTGCTCGGGGTCGCCTGCGTCGAACGTCAGGTCGTCCCCGTCGACGTCGGTGCCGGCCAGCTGGAGCTCGAGCGGCGTGTCCTCCGCGGTCGTCGCGGTCGTGTCACCGGCCGACGGGGCGTCGTTGACCGCGTTCACCGTCACCGTGACGTGGCCGGTGTCCGAGCTCGTGCCGTCCGAGGCCGTGTAGTCGAACTCGTCGGGGCCGCTGAAGTCGGCGTCGGGCGTGTAGGTGCAGGTGGTCGCGCAGTCGACCGTGCCGTGGGCCGGGTCGGTGGCGCTCAGCGTGAACGGGCCGTCGGGGTCGGAGGCCGGCGGCGTGAAGGTCACCGGGGTGTCCTCGTCGGTCTCGATCGAGGCGTCGCCGGCGGTCGGCGGGTCGTTCTGCGCCGTGACGGTGACCGTGACGACGCCGGCGTCCGTGCCGCCGTGGCCGTCGGAGACGGTGAACGGGAAGGCGTCCTCGCCGGAGAAGTCTGCGTCGGGCGTGTAGGTGCAGTCCGCGCCGTCGCACGCGACGGTGCCGTGCTCGGCTTCGCCGGCGGCGAACGCGAGGCTGTCGCCGTCGACGTCCGTGGCGGTCAGCGTCACGTCGACCGGCGTGTCCTCGGCCGTGGTGATCGACGTGTCGCCGGCGGACGGGAGGTCGTTCACGGCGTCGACCGTCACGGTGACGGTGCGGACCGGGCTCAGCGCCATGCCGTCGTTGGCCTGGTAGGTGAAGCTCGTCGTGCCCGACCAGTTGGCGGGCGGCGTGTACGTCGCGGTCCCGCCCGAGAGCGACACCGTGCCCGTGCCCGCCGCCGGCTGGCCGACCGCGTAGGTCAGCGCCGACGGGAAGCTGTCGGCATCGGCGCCCTGGAGGGCGATGGCCTTCGCCGTGTCCTCGTCGGTGGAGGTCGAGATGTCGCTCGCCGTCGGTGCCGCGTTCACGCGGACCTGGAAGGAGTCGTTGGCCTCGCGGCGCAGGTCGTCGGCGGCGTCGACCGCGCCGTTGTCGAACACGCGCGCCCGCACGGTCTTGATGCCGGGCGTGCTCGTGTCCACGGCCTGCTGGAGGGCGGCGCCGCTGATCGGGTCCTGGTAGAGGACGCTGCCGTTGTTCTGCGGCGTCGTGAAGACGGTGCGCTCGAACGCGCCGTTGTTGTCGGCGTCCCACTCGATGACCTGCGGGTCGCCGTTCGTGCCGACGTCGGACGCCGTGGCGGAGACGGTCGCGGGCTGGCCGACGTTCACCGCGCTCGGGCCGCTGAGGTCCAGCGACGGCGCGTTCGTCTCGTTGACCATGACCGAGCCGATGCGCCAGTAGCGGTCGTCGTCGTTGCAGTTGGTCTCGCCGCAGAGCCGGCCCTCCACGACGTACACGCCGCGCGTCGGGAAGCTCGCGCCGTAGGTGCGGTCGGTGTTGTCGTCGGCGTTCCAGTTGCCGCTGTCGGTGATCGCGCCGTCGTTCAGGCGCCGGGCGCGCCAGAGGATGTAGTCGCAGGCGTCGTTGTCGCCCGAGGAGTCGCCGTCGTCGCAGCGGAACGAGAAGTTGACGTTCTGGCCGGGGGTCGCCGTCGAGGCGCTCTGGCCCCAGGACTCCAGCGCGCTGTAGTCCGTGCGGGCGAGGCAGTCGCCGTTCTCGGTGATGCGCACGTTCTGCGAGACCGAGCCGGAACGCTCGCCGCTGCTGTCGACGACCCGGAAGCGCAGGGGGAGGTCGCGCCGGCGGGTGGCGCCGCCGGCGATGGGACAGCTGAAGCCGCCGGGGTCCGGCGGGGAGAAGGTGAAGCGCACGACGGACGACTGCAGGCGGTTGCTCGCGCCGCCCAGCGTCTGGGCGGTGACGCCGGTGACGCCCACGCCGCCGGTGTCGTCGTTGCCGTTGTAGTCCTGGTCGATGGCCAGGCCGGTGACGCGGCGGCCCGGGTCGTGGCGCACGACGAACGTGACCGCGACCTGGCGGTTGTTCTTGTTGACGCCCTCGGACTCCCGCCAGGTGGTCCCGCCGGTGTTGTTGACGATGACGGGCGCAGCGGCCTCCGCCGCCTGCGCACCGATGCCCAGACCCACGATCGCGGCGACCGCCGCGACGACCCGTCGTGCCACTGTCCTGCTCCCCCTTGAGGTTGGTCGTGCGGGCTCCCCCTTGAGCCGCACGCGCGCGCAAGCTACCGGAACCTGGACGCTCGTCCAACACCCAGCGGTGAACGGACCGTGAAGCGGTGTGACGGGTGGGGCTAGGACCAGCGCAGGCGACGCGGCGCGTCGCGCATGCGCAGCACGCGCGCGGGCGCGCCCGCGATGACCGCGTCCTGGGGGACGTCCTTCGTGACGACCGTGTTCGTCCCGACGACGCAGTTGTCACCCACCGTCACGCCGCGCAGGAAGCACGCGCCGTAGCCGACCCACACGTTGTTGCCCACGCGCACGTCGCGCTTGTAGATGCCCTGCTCGCGGATCGGCCGCTCGACCTCGACGACGCCGTGGTCGAAGTCGATGAGCATCACGCGGTCGGCCAGGATGCACTCGCGGCCGATCGAGACCTTCTGGAAGGAGGAGATCGTGCACTCCTGGCCCATGACGGTCTTCGCCCCGATCTCGACGACGCCCTCGTGCGCGCGGATCTTGCAGCCGTGGCCGATCCAGGACCACCGGCCGAGCCTGACCACCGCGCCCTTGCCGATCTCGAAGGAGACGCCGGGACCGACGAACGCGAGGCCGTCGGTCTGCAGGCGCTTGCCCCAGCGCAGCTTCAGCCAGGCGAGGCGCAGGGCCAGGCGCGCGTACTTGGCGCTGAGCATCCCGTGCGCCCTGGCGAAGCGCAGGAACGCGAGCGGGCCGCCGTGCAGCGGGGCCGGCTCGCCGCGCAGCAGCGGGGCGGCCTCGGCGCCCGAGGGCACGGGTGGCGCGAGGGCGGACCTCATCGGCCGTCGGAGCGTAGCGGTGCTCTCGTACCATCCGCCGCCCCATGGCCCAGACGACGGACAGCCTCGCCCAGCGCCTCCTCGACGGCGACCGCCGCGCCCTCGCCCGGGCCATCACGCTCGTCGAGAGCGACGACCCGGCGGGGTGGGAGCTCGTCCGCGAGGTCTACCCCAAGACCGGGCAGGCGACGATCGTCGGCCTCACGGGCGCGCCGGGCGCCGGCAAGTCGACGCTCATCGGCGCGCTGACGAAGCTGCGCCGCGAACAGGAGCGCCAGGTCGCGGTCCTCTCGATCGACCCGAGCTCGCCCTTCACCCAGGGCGCGCTGCTCGGCGACCGCATCCGCCTCACCGACCACTTCCTGGACCCGGGCGTCTTCATCCGCTCGATGGCCAACCGCGGCGCACTGGGCGGCCTCAGCGAGGCCGCGCTGCAGGCCGCGCTGCTCATGGACGCCGCCGGCCGCGACGACGTCTTCCTCGAGACCGTCGGCGTCGGCCAGGCCGAGGTCGACATCATCGACCACGCCGACACCGTCGTCCTGGTGCTCATGCCGGGTTCGGGCGACTCCATCCAGGCGCTGAAGGCCGGTGTCATGGAGATCCCGGACATCATCGTCGTCAACAAGGCCGACCACCCGCTGACCGAGACGATGGTCCGCGAGGTCCGGGCCGTCCTCTCCCTCGCGCCCCACGGCGGCTGGCGCGTGCCGATCGTCAAGACCGAGGCCTCCCGCGGCAAGGGCGTCCCGGAGCTCGTCGAGAGGCTCGACGAGCACCGCGCCCACATCGAGCAGGAGGGCACGCTCTCCGAGCGCCGCCGCCGCAACCTGCGCTCCGAGGTCCTCGGCATCTGCACCTTCCGCATGCGCGCCGCGCTCGAGGAGCAGCTCGCGCAGGACGAGGAGTTCCAGCGCCTGCTCGACGAGGTCGTCGCCCGGCGCCTCGATCCGGCGAGCGCGGCGACGCAGATCCTGCGGCGGGTGGACCCGGCGCAGGCCGAGCCGGGCGCCGGGGACTGAGGTCGGGGCGGGGGAGCTGCGCTGGGCGGAGCTCCGCTCGGGCGCCGGTCGGGGCCCGGCGCGGGCGGAGCTCCGCTCGGGCGTCGCGGAGAGCGGCGCGCTCGCCGTCGGGCACTGAGGAGGGGGGACCGGCCGGCGTCCGTGTGGTGCGCGGGGCGGTGGGGTCGACCTCGCGGAGTTCGCGTCTCCCGGAGACCGCGATCGACGAGGACGGCCCGGATGATCGTGACCCTGAAGTTGACCGCCTATGTGGCGGTCAACCTCAGGCTCGCGGCCGCGGAGCCCGCGCCACCGCCCCTCGCGCCCCCGAACTCCCCCTCCTCGCTGCCAGAACCGCGACCGCCCCGCCTCACCTCGACGCTCGGACGGCACGCCACACCGCCACGTCGACCACCCCCGACGTCTCGAGCGGCTCCGCCACCCCCGCCGCCCGCGCCTCCAGCTCGTCCGCCCCCACGTGGAACGCGCTCGGTCCCATCGCCGCGAACGCCACGGCCTCGTCGCGCGACAGCGACAGCGGCCACGCGACCCGCCGCGACGACTCCAGCGCGAACGACGTCTCGAGCGCCTCGCGCACGCGCGCGTCCTTCGCCGGGTCGACCGCCAGCAGCCCGAGCCCGCGCACGAGGGACCCGAGGTGCTCGGCCGCCGGCGTCGCGACGACGAACGCGCCGCCGGGCGCGAGCACCCGCGCGACCTCCGCGGCCGACCGGGGGGCGAAGACGCTGAGCACCGCCGCCGCGACGCCGTCGCGCACCGGCAGCGCCGACCAGGCGTCCGCGCCGATCGCCGCCGCCCGCGGGTGGATGCGGGCCGCGCGGCGCAGCGCCGGCTTGGAGCGGTCGAGCGCCAGGCCGCGCCGCTGGGGCAGGCCGTCGAGGACCGCCGCGAGGTGGTGGCCGGTGCCCGCCCCGAGGTCCACGACGGCGCCGTCGACGCCGTCCACCGCCCGGGCCACGACCTCCGCCAGCGCCACGCTGAGCGGCGTCAGGTGACCCGCCGCGACGACCGCGTCGCGCGCCTGCACCATCGCGGCCGTGTCGCCGGGGTGCGCGGGGGCGTCGCCCGGCAGGAGCGTCACGAACCCCTGGCGGGCGACGTCGAACGCGTGACCCGCCTCGCAGCGCAGCGCGCCGCCGTCGCGGGCGAGCGCGGCCCCGCAGACCGGGCAGCGCAGCAGGTCGAGGACGTCGTCCACCACGCCGTCAGCCTGGCAAGACGGAGCGGGGATTCATTACCCACCGCAAGCGTCGGGATTGGTTTAGGCTTCCCTTACCCATGATGCGCTCCGCCGTCGCCGCCCTCGCCCTGACCGCCGCCCTCGGCCTCGCCGCCTGCGGCGACGACGACGGCGACCAGGCGGCCACCACCACCGCCGCGCCGGCCGCCCAGGGCGCCGACCTCGGTGCCATCAAGGACTACCTGCTCGCCCACACGACCCGCCTGCAGGCCGACGCGAAGGCGATCCGGACGGACGCCGAGGCGTACTACGGCCTCGCCGAGGGCGCGGACTTCGACTACGAGCAGCTCCTCGAGACCAAGCGCGACGAGGTCGCCGCCGTCGTGCAGCGCCTCCAGGACGGCTTCCGCAAGGCCAACCCGGCCTACGAGGAGATGGAGGGCGTCGTCGCCGGTGTCCCGGAGCTCGCCGACTACGACGTGATCATCGACGCGGGCGGCGACGCCAGCGACCCGGAGAACGCCGTGCCGTTCTCGGTGAAGACGCCCGCCGGCAAGACCTTCAAGCAGCCCGGCAACTTCAACTACCTGATCGAGACCGCCGCGTTCGGCACCGAGCCGAAGTTCGTCGCCAAGGGCGTCGAGCCCGACCTCGACGGCGACGGCAAGGTCGAGTTCGGCGAGGCGCTGCCCGACGCCGACTTCCTCGTCGCCGCCGCGCGCGACTTCGAGAAGACCACCCAGGAGCTCGACGCGGCGGCCAAGGGCTGGGAGCCCAAGCCGCAGGACGCCTTCACCGCCCTGGTCGTGATGACCCCGACGATGTCCGAGTACTTCGGCGCCTGGAAGAACTCGCGCTTCGTCGCCGGCCACAAGGCCGACGAGAAGGCGTTCGTCGCCGCCTCGCGCCTGCAGGACATCGCGGACATCCTCGGCGGCCTGAACCTCATCTACGCCAACGTCAAGCCGTCCATCGCCAAGGTCGACGGCCAGCGGGCCGACCAGACGGGCAAGGACCTGCAGGAGCTCGAGCGCTTCGCCGCCCGCCTGCGCGACGCCGAGGCGCAGGGCAAGCGGTTCACCGCCCAGGACGCCGACACGCTCGGCAGCGAGGCCCAGCGCCGCGCCGAGGCCATCGCGGGCCAGGTCTCCCAGGCCGCCGGCCGCCTCGGCATCCCGCTCGAGAGCTAGCCCGAGGAGCGCCCGAGGCATGACGCCGCTGCGCCGCACCCTCGCGCTCGTCGCCCTCGCGCTGCTCGCCCTGGCGTGCGGCGCGCAGGCCGCGAGCGCCGCGACCGAGCCGTGGCGAGCGGCCCAGCAGGTCCAGGACGGCCTGTTCCGCGCGCAGACCGACCTCGTCCTCGACGACCGCGCGAGCGCCCAGCGGGCGGTCCGTGGCGCCGCCCGCGCCTACGCGGGCCCGCTCGCCGAGGGCACCCGCGGCGTCGCCCCCGACGTCCGCGGCGCGCTGGCCGCGGCCCGCGCCGCGGTCCGCCGCGGCGACCAGGTCGCGCTGGCCGAGGCGCGCGGGACCGTGCGCGCCGCGCTCCTGCGCGGGTCGTTCGCCACGACGCTCGCTGCGGCCGCGCGCGGCGATGCCGTCACCGCGCGGCGCTGGCTGCTGCTGCGCGACTTCCGCACCGCGACGCGCTTCACCCGGCCGGGCGCCGACGCGACGCTCGCCGTCGAGCGCCTCGCCCGTCGCACCCTGAGCCCGGCGGCCACCCGCCAGGCTGTGGCCAAGGACCTCCTCGACGCCTCGCAGGCCCGCGTGCGCGAGCTGCTGGCCGACGCCCGCCGCGGCGACGAGCAGGACCTGCCGGCCCGTCGCGCCGAGGCCGCGGCACAGGCGCAGGGGACGTTCGCCGTGCTGCGCGACCGCTACGTCGAGGACCGCGGCGCCGCGGCCGCCGCCCGTGCCGCCGACGCCTTCGCCGCGCTCGAGCGCACGAGCGTCGACGGCGGCCGCCCGTTCCTCGCCGCGGTCGGGTCCGCCACGCAGGCGCTCGAGGGCTTCACCGCCGCGCCGTTCACCGACGAGGAGGCGGCGCGCCGCGCCCAGCAGCTCCTGCGCTTCCTCGCGCTCGTCCCCGTCGAGTACGGCCGCGGCGTCCAGGACGGCAAGGTCACCAAGGACTTCGAGATCCAGGAGGCCGTCGCCTTCCGGACCGGCGCCAAGAGCGCCTTCGACGACCTGCGCGACCAGCTCGCCAAGGCCGACGAGGCGAGCACCCGCGCCGCCGCCGCGGGGCTGGACCGCCTCGGTGGCGCCGTCGACCGCGCGCAGCGCACGCCCGACGCCGTCGCCTCCGCCGACGCCGTCGAGGGCCTGACCGAGCGCACGGAGCAGCTCCTGCGCCAGGCGATGCCCGAGCGCTGGGAGGCCCCGACCGACGAGTCCGACTACGACCTCATCGACCTGACGCTCGACCGCATGGAGGCCGCGGTCGGCGCCGGCCAGTACCAGCAGGCCGAGCAGGCCCGCCTCGAGGCCTACGCGTTCTTCGAGTTCGGCCCGGAGCGCCGGCTGCGCTCCTTCGACCCGGGCCTGGCGCTCGACGTCGAGGGCCTCATCTGGTTCGGCGCCGCGGGCGAGGACGGCCTCGCCGAGCTCATCGCCGACCGCGCGCCGCGCCGCGACATCCGCGAGACGCGCATCACCCTCGACGCGAAGCTCGCCGACGCCGCCGCGACGCTCGGCGACGCGGCCAACCAGACGACCGTCGTGACCAACGCGGCGATCATCGTCTTCCGCGAGGGCCTCGAGGGCGTCCTCATCCTCGCGGCGATCACCGCGTCGATGATCGGCGTCCGTCGCCGGCTGCGCCGCCCGGTGATGGTCGGCGCGATCGCCGGCCTGCTCGTCTCGCTCGTCACCTGGGTGCTGGCCCAGACGCTGCTGGACTCCCTGGACCAGTACGGCGAGAAGCTGGAGGCGGTCGTCGGCCTCATCGCGATCGGCGTCCTGCTGCTGATCACGAACTGGTTCTTCCACAAGGTCTACTGGTCGGAGTGGATCGGCCGCTTCCACCGCCAGCGCAAGCGCTACGAGCAGCTCGAGAAGCGCGGGTTCGTCAGCGCGCAGGCCATCGGCCTGTTCGTCCTGGGCCTGACGAGCGTCTACCGCGAGGGCTTCGAGACCGTCCTCTTCCTCCAGTCGCTCGAGCTGAGCGCCGGCACCGCGGCGGTCATCGAGGGCGCGGGGCTCGGCCTGGCGCTGACCTTCGCGGTCGCCGCCGTCACCTTCCTGCTCCAGCGCAAGCTGCCCTACAAGCGGATGCTGGTCGTCACCGGCGTGATGATCGGCTTCGTCCTCGTCGTCATGGTCGGCCAGACCGCGCGCACGATGCAGGGCACGGGCTGGCTCTCGATCACTCCGATCCATGCGGACCTGCCGTACTGGTCGGGCCTGTGGTTCGGCGTCTACCCGACGTGGGAGACGATCGCGGCGCAGGTGCTGGCCGCCGCCTTCGTCATCGGCTCCTACGTGCTGGCCCAGGAGGTGCGCGTCAAGCGCCCGCGCCGCAAGGCCACGAAGGCCGGCGCTACCCCCGCACCGGCGGCAGCAGGTCCTGGAGACCGCCCCACGGCAGGGGCCCCGTCGGAGGACGCAGACCAGCGTCCGCTGACCCCCAGCCGGCGATGAGCACCCAGGCGCTCGCGGCGACCGTCAGGACCGCGAGCGCCGTGCCGAGGCGGGGCGCGAAGCGCCACCCCCATGCCGCGAGCGCCGTGAGCGGCGGCAGCGCGACGACGAGCTCGTGTCCGGCGAACCACGGTCCGAGGTCCTCGGGCGCGAGGACCACCGCCGACGCGAAGAGCGCGGCGGCCAGCAGCGCGTAGAACTGCGCGGTCACCTCGACGTCGACCTGGTCGGAGACGACCATCGCCAGCCGGTCGCGCTGCGAGCGCCACAGCAGCCAGAGGCCCACGCCCGCCAGCGCGAAGACCGGCGCCCAGCGCAGCAGCCCCGCGTCGCGGTCGACCCACAGACCCAGCACGCGGGGGAGGCGGTCGAGGTAGTCGGTGGCGGAGGTCGCGCCGGTGACGCCGCCCTCCTGCAGCGCCGCGTCGTTGGGCGTCACGCCGCCGAACAGCTGCCCGTTGGCGGTGACGTAGACCACGGCGCTGGTCAGGACGACCTCGAGCGCGATGAAGCCCTGCAGCCCGCGGCGCCGGCGGCGCAGCCAGCGGTAGAGCGCGGCGGCCAGGACGATCGCCGGGACCAGGAGCTTCGCCGCCAGCCACGGGAGGACGGCGGCGAGCGCGGCGGTCCCGGCGGTCGGGCGCGACTGCGGGCTCTCGCGCACGCGCAGCGCGAAGATCGCCGCGCCGGCGGTGAGCGCGGCGGCGGGCATCTCGGGACCGACGGCCGTGGCGGCGCCCACGGCGGGCGCCGACAGGCCGGCGACGAGCGCGGCGCGCCCCGGCCAGGGGTCGGGCACCAGCCGGCGCCCGAGCGCGGCGGCGAGGCAGAAGGTCAGCGCCGCGATGGCCGCCAGCAGCAGGCGCGCGCCGGTGAGCCCGGCGACGGCGTAGGCGGGTGCGAGCAGCAGCGGGAAGGCGACGCCCGAGGGCTCGTGGAGCCGGCCGTCGGGCAGGGGGATCGCGTTGGGCTTGAGCTCGCCGGCGTAGAAGCCGGTCCACGCCCGGTCGCGGTACTGGTTGCGCAGGTCGAGGTCGCCGTCGTCGACGAGCGACTCGACGGTCAGCAGCGTGTGCGCCTCGGGGTCCGAGGTCTTCGACGGGGTTGCCCCACCGACGGCGTCCACGCCGAGCGTCGCCGCGTACACGGCGAAGAGCACGAGGAAGAGCGGGAGGTGGCGGCGCACTAGGCGCCGGCGGCGACACGCTCGGCGAGCGCGACGAGCGAGCGCACCATCACGCCCGTGCCGCCCTTGGGCGCGTAGGGCCGGCCGCCGTCCCAGGCGGTCCCGGCGATGTCGAGGTGCGCCCACGGCACGTCGCCGGTGAAGCGCTTGAGGAACTCGCCCGCGGTGATCGAGCCGGCCTTGCGCGCCTCGGGGGAGTTCGTGAGGTCCGCGTACTTGCCGCGCACCGCGCGCGCGTACTCGGGGTGCAGCGGCAGGCGCCACGTCGGCTCGCCGGCGTCGGCCGTCGCGGCGAGGACCTCGCCGGCCCACGCGTCGTCGCTGGCCACCATGCCCGTGTACGTCGAGCCCAGCGCGACGACGATCGCGCCGGTGAGGGTCGCGACGTCGACGAGGCGCTCGGCGCCCTCCTGGCGCGCGTGGAAGAGGCAGTCGGCCAGGACGAGGCGGCCCTCGGCGTCGGTGTTGTCCACCTCGATGGTCAGGCCCTCGGCGCTGCGCACGATGTCGCCCGGGCGCATGGCCTGGCCGCCTGGCATGTTCTCCGTCGCGCCGACGACGCCGACGACGCGCACGGGCAGCCCGAGCCGGGCGATGGCGCCGATGGCCTCGAGGACCGCGGCGCCGCCCGACATGTCGAACTTCATCTCCGCCATCTTGGCCCCGGGCTTCAGCGAGATCCCGCCCGTGTCGAACGTCACCGCCTTGCCGACCAGGCCGAGCACCGGCCCGGTCGCGCCGTCGGGCTCGTAGCGCAGGGTGATGAGCTGCGGCTCGCGCCGCGTGCCCTGGGCGACGGCGGCGAAGGCGCCCATGCCGCGCGCCTCGATCCCGTCGCGGCCCTCGACCTCGACGCGCACGGCGGGGTGCAGCTCGCGCGCGCGGGCGGCGAGCGCCTCGGGCGTCGCCTCGTTGGCGGGCGACTCCTGCAGGCGCCGGCACGCGTTCACGGCCTCGGCGACGACGACAGCGCGCGCGACCGCGGCGGTGCGGTCGTCGTGGTCGGAGACGATGAGCTGCTCGACGCCCCGGGGCGCGTCGTCCTCGTCGCGGCGCTTCCAGCGGTCCAGGCGGTGGGCGGCCAGGAGCGTCCCCTCGACGACCGCGCGGGCGGGGTGCAGCTCGTCGCCGAGCTTGTGCGGCAGCTCCCAGCACAGGACCTTCGTGCCGAGCTCCCTCGCGCGCGCGTGGACCGTGGCGGCGGCGGCGCGCAGGACCTCGTCGTCGAGCTCGTCGCGCTCGCCCAGCCCGACGAGCAGCCAGCGCTTGCCGTCGGCGTGCGTCTGGGCGAGGTGGCGCGGCGTCGCCCTGGCCTCGCCGGCCTCGACGAGCGCGGCCAGCGCGCCGTCGGCGGTGTCGTGGTGGAGGCGCTCGCCGTCGAGGAGCCCGATCGCGACGGTGTCGGCGGCCGTCGTGGCGGCCAGGTCGGTCGTCGCCTGCACGCGGATCATGCCGCCCGACAGTACTGTCCCGCCCATGCCCAAGACCGTGATCCTCGGCAGCGCCCGCACCCCGATCGGCAAGCTCGGCGGCGGCCTGGCCTCGCTGGACGCCACGAAGCTCGGCGGGATCGCCATCAAGTCCGCGCTCGAGCGCGCGGACGTCGCCCCCGACCAGGTGGACCACGTGGTCATGGGCCAGGTGCTGCAGGCCGGCCAGGGCCAGATCCCGTCGCGCCAGGCGCAGATCGAGGCCGGCATCCCGAAGGAGGTCTCGTCGGAGACCATCAACAAGGTCTGCGCCTCGGGCGTGCGCTCCGCGGTCCTGCTCGACCAGGCGATCCGCGCGGGCGACGTCACGGTCGGCGTCGGCGGCGGCATGGAGTCCATGAGCGGCGCGCCCTACCTGCTGCCGAAGGCCCGCTTCGGCTACCGCATGGGCGACGCGAAGGCGCTCGACGCGATGGTCCACGACGGCCTCACCAACGCCTTCACGGGCAAGCAGATGTTCGTCGAGGCGACGGAGACCTCCGAGGAGTTCGAGATCACGCGCCCCGACCTCGACCGCTGGGCGCTGCGCTCGCACGAGAAGGCGCTCGAGGCCATCGACGAGGGCCGCATGGCCGACGAGATCGTCTCGGTGACCATCTCCGGCCGCAAGGGCGACACGGTCGTCGAGGTCGACGAGGGCCCGCGCCGCGGCTCGACACTCGAGGCGCTGGCCAAGCTCCCGGGCCTCGTCGGCAAGGAGGGCTCGCACACCGCCGGCAACTCGCCGGGTGTCAACGACGGCGCCGGCGCGCTCGTGCTGGCCTCCGACGAGTGGGCGCAGGCCAACGGCAAGACCGTCCTCGCCGAGATCGTCGCCCACGCGCAGACCGCCAACGACTTCCCGTACCTCGCCACGACGCCGGCCTCCTCGGCCCAGAAGGCGCTCGAGAAGGCTGGCCTGCAGCCGGGCGACATCGACCTGTGGGAGATCAACGAGGCCTTCGCCTCCGTGACCCTGCACTCGATGCGCATGCTCGGCATCGACGAGGACCGCGTGAACGTCAACGGCGGCGCGGTGGCCCTCGGCCACCCGATCGGCGCCTCGGGCGCGCGCATCCTCGGGGCCCTCGTGCACGAGCTGCGCCGCCGCGGCGGCGGCCTCGGCTGTGCGGCGATCTGCTCGGGCGGCGGCCAGGGCGACGCGGTGATCCTCCGCGTCCATGGGAACGGCTCCTAGCGACCCAGCCGTGCCCGGCGGCGCCAGCGCCGCCTTCTTCGACCTCGACCGGACGCTCATGTCCGGCTCGAGCGGCTACTTCTGGGCCCGCGCCGCCGCCGGCGCGGGCCTGATGAGCCGCCGCCAGCTCGCCTCGGACGCCTACGAGAACGTCCTCTTCCGCCTGCGCGGGTCGACCGACGAGGGAACGCGCAAGGTCTCCCAGCGGGTGGGGGACATGCTCACGGGCAAGCGCGTCGTCGACTTCGCGCGACTCGGCCCGCAGGTCCTGGCCGGCGTCCTGCCCCGCCTGTACCCGCAGATGCTGGCGATCGCCTGGGACCACCAGGACGCGGGCCGGCGGGTGTTCATCGCCACCGCGGCCTCGCAGGACACCGCCGACATGGTGGCCCACGTGCTGGGCTTCGACGGCGCGGTCGGGACCGGGCTCGAGGAGGTCGACGGCGTCTACACCGGGCGCCTCAGCGGCCCGATGGCCTATCGCGAGGGCAAGGCGCAGGCCGTGGCGCTCGTGGCCGAGCGCGAGGGGATCGACCTCGCGCAGTCGTGGGCCTACTCGGACTCGGAGTCCGACCTGCCGATGCTGCGCGCCGTCGGCCACCCCGTGGCGGTCAACCCGGACGGCCCGCTGCTGCGTGTCGCGCGCGAGGAGGGGTGGGAGGTCGTGCGCCTCGACCGCCTCGGTGGGCGGCTCAAGATGGCGGGCGCGCTGGCGGCCGCCGCGGCCCTCGGCGCGGCCGGCCGGCGCCTGGCGCCGATGCGCTGAGACGGACGCATCGTCTGACATGGCGTCGACTACGCTTCGCGCCATGGCCACCACGCCGCAGCGCCCCTCCGCGATGCCGACGACCTTCGAGGAGTGGCAGGAGGCCTACGGGCTGTCGCCCGAGCGCGCGGACGCGGAGTTCCTGACGCTCTCCGGGGAGGAGGTTCGGCCGTTGTACACGGAGGCTGATCTCCCTGAGCGCGACCAGATCGGGTTGCCGGGGGCGTTTCCGTTCACGCGTGGGGTGTATCCGTCGATGTACCGGGGGCGGTTGTGGACGGTGCGGCAGTTCGCGGGGTTCGGGACGGCGGAGGAGACCAACGAGCGCTTTCACTACCTGCTGGACCATGGGCAGACGGGGTTGTCGACGGCGTTTGACATGCCGTCGTTGATGGGCCATGACAGCGATTCGCCGCTCAGCCTGGGTGAGGTGGGGCGGGAGGGCACGGCGGTCGACACGCTGGATGACATGCAGGACCTGTTCGCCGGGATCGATCTCGGTGAGGTGTCGGTGTCGATGACGATCAACGCGCCGGCGGCGATCGCGATGGCGTTCTACGTCGTGGCGGCCGAGAAGTCCGGGGTGCCGGCCGACCGGCTGGGCGGCACGATCCAGGCCGACATCCTCAAGGAGTACATCGCGCAGAAGGAGTGGTGCTTTCCGGTCGATGCGGGGATGCGGCTGCTCGGCGACATGGTGCAGTGGTGCTCGGCGGAGATGCCGCGCTGGCATCCGATCTCGATCTCGGGCTACCACATCCGCGAGGCGGGCTCGACGGCCGCGCAGGAGCTCGCGTTCACCCTCAAGGACGGCCTGACCTACGTCGAGCAGGCGGTCGAGCGCGGCCTGGACGTCGATGACTTCGCGCCGCGCCTCAGCTTCTTCTTCAACGCGCAGATCGACTTCTTCGAGGAGATCGCCAAGTACCGGGCGGCGCGGCGGATCTGGGCCCGCGAGCTCAAGGAGACGTTCGGGGCCAAGAACCCGAAGTCGTGGCTGATGCGCTTTCACACCCAGACCGCCGGCGTCAGCCTGACCGCGCAGCAGCCGCTGAACAACATCACCCGCACCGCGATCGAAGCGCTGGCCGGCGTGCTCGGCGGCACGCAGTCGCTGCACACCAACTCCTATGACGAGGCGCTCGCGCTGCCCACCGAGGAGGCGGTCCGCATCGCGCTGCGCACCCAGCAGGTCATCGCCCACGAGACCGGGGTGACGAACACGATCGATCCGCTGGGCGGCTCGTACTTCGTCGAATCGTTGACCGATCAGCTCGAGGCCCAGGCCTATGACTACTTCCGGCGCATCGACGAGCTCGGCGGCATGGTCCAGGCCGTCAAGGAGAACTACCCCCAGCGCGAGATCGCCGACGCCTCCTACGAGCTCCAGCACCGCATCGACGCCGGCTCCCGGGTCGTCGTCGGCGTCAACCGCTTCCAGCACGTCGACGAGCAGCCCATCGAGATCCTCAGGATCGACCCGGCGCTGGAACGCAAGCAGATCGACCGCGTCAAAGCCGTCCGCGGCCGCCGCGACAGCGCCGCCGTCGAGCAGGTCCTCGCCCAGCTGCGCGCCGCCGCCGCGACCGACCAGAACCTCATGCCCGTCCTCCTGGACTGCGCCCGCGCCCACGCCACCGAAGGCGAGATCGTCCACGCCCTCCAAGACGTCTGGGGCGACTACACCGAGACCCCCGTCTTCTAGGAGACCCGGCATGCACCTTCGCCGTCCCGCCGCCCTCACCGCCCTCGCCCTCGCCGGGGTGGCCGTCGTCGTCGCCGGTCCGGCCGGCGCCGCGGGCACGAAGACCGTCGCCGTGAAGGACGACCTCTTCGCGCCCAAGTCGCTCACCGTGAGCAAGGGCACGAAGGTCCGCTGGACGTGGCAGGGCGAGGCGCCGCACAACGTCGTGGTGGACGGGGGTCCGCAGCGGTTCTCGTCGAAGACGCAGACCTCGGGCAGCTACACCCGCACCCTCACCCGCAAGGGCACCTACCGCATCGTCTGCACCCTCCACGAGGACGAGGGCATGCGGATGACGCTCCGCGTCCGCTAGCTAGCGCCGCAGCGCCTGGACGGGCTCGCGGTCGAACCGCGTCCCGTCGGCGTGGTCGCGCACCTCCGGCGCGACGTAGGCCAGCCGCGGCCCGTGGTCGCGCCCGCGCGAGACGAGCCCCTGCAGCGCGAGCAGCGCCGCCGACAGCGCCCCGGGCAGGTCGGCCACGTCCGGCAGCGCCGTCGGGTCCGCGTACGCCCCGAAGGTGATCGTGTCGCGGTGGCTGAAGATGCCGACCGACAGCGCGTGGCCGTCGGAGAGCGGGATCACCGGCGCGGCCTCGAGCAGCTCGCAGCCCAGCAGGTGGACCGGGAAGCGCGGGCCCTGCACGTTCGAGACGACCATGTTGTACATCCGCGGGCTGGCGGCCAGCCGGGCGGCGCGGTCGCGCAGCGGCTCGGGCAGGACGCCGAGCGCGCCCAGCAGGGCCTCGCCGCCGGAGGCGCGGTCGTCGCGCTTGAACCGCGAGGTCGCGGCGTGCACCGCCGCGACGCGGTCGGCCGCGCGCGCCAGGTGGACCGGCAGCTCGACGAAGACGAACGCGATCCGGTTGCCGAGGTCGGTCGCCTCGTCGGCGCCGCGCCGCGAGACCGGGACCATGACCTTCATCGGCGCGGGCGCCACGCCGCCGCGCAGGGCCAGCTCGCGCATCGCCCCCGCCACCGCGGCGAGGCAGACGTCGTTGAGCGTCACGTGCAGGCGCCGGCGCAGCTCGAGCAGCGGGCCGAGCGCCGTCGTGTGGTGCACGAGCGTGCGGCGCGGGCCGATCGGCACGTTCACGTACGAGCTCGGCGCCGGGCGCAGGACGTCCTCGCCGAGGGTGAGCGCGGTGCGCCGCAGCGTGTCGGCGATGCGGACGCTCGCGCGCGGTGAGCGCGCGGTCCGGGCGGCGCTGCGCGCGGCGCGCAGCGACTCGGCGCCCGCGTCGGCCAGCGCCTCGACGGCCAGCCGCGTGGGGGAGGGCGCGGGGGCCGGACGCCAGGCCACCGGCGTGTCGGGCACCTCGGCGTCCGGCGCGACGTCGAGCAGCAGCAGCGCCAGCTCGACCGCGCTCTGGCCGTCGACCATCGCGTGGTGGACCTGCATGACGAGGCCCACCGTCCCGTCGTCGAGCCGCGGCGCGAGGTGCACCCGCCACAGCGCGCGCCGGCGGTCCAGCGGCTCGGAGAGCGCGCGGTCGGCCAGCGCGTCGAAGTCGCGGCGGTCCAGGACGTCGTCGTCGGCGCTGAACGCCCGCACGTGGTGCTCGACGCAGAAGTGCTCGTCGTCGACCCACACCGGCTCGCCGAGCCCGCCGGGCGGGAACGCGAGGCGCTGGCGGAAGCGCTCGGCGTGGGCCACGCGGGCGGCGATCGACCGGCGCAGCAGCTCGAGCGTCGGCAGCGGCCGGCCCGGCAGCGGGCGGAACCGGCCCTTCCAGGCGACGTGCATGTGGGCGGTGGGGCTCTCCACCCGCAGGAAGCTCGCGTCCAGGGCCGAGAGGCGCGTGCGTGGCATGGGCCGATGGTCCTCCTGCCAGCGGCGCGCATGTATCGACTTCGTGTACGACGCGGGATGACCGGCGCCCGACGGACGGTCCCGCGTGGACGGGTGTCCGACGAGCCCGGTGTCCAGGGTCGAGATGGACGGATGTTCGATGCCGTCCTCCCCAGAACACACCGATGGGCCAAGCATGAGAGGACGACTGCTCGCTGCCGCCATCGCCACCGTCGCCGCGCTGGCCGCGCCCTCCGCCGCACAGGCGGGGCTGCTGGTGGAGACGGCGAAGGACTGCTCGCAGCAGTCGCTCGACAAGACCTTCCTGCCCTGGCTGGACATCGCGAACTACACGACGGTGCCCGGCGGCGATTTCGAGGAGGGCTCGGACCACTGGGGCGCCACCCACGGCGCGAGCGTCGTCGACGGCAACGAGCCGTTCAACGTCCTGGGCGACGGCCACACGAGCTCCCTGCGCCTCGAGCCGGGCGCCAGCGTGACCTCGCCGGCGATGTGCGTCGGCCTCGGCCACCCGACCCTGCGCCTGTTCGCCAAGTCCTCGGGCACCGTGCCGATCGCCGGCCTGCTCGACCACCTGCGCGTCGACGTCCTGCTCGAGGACACCCTCGGCCTCCTGTACTCGCTGCCGATCGGCACGATCCTGCGCCAGGGCCAGTGGGCGCCGACCCCGCCGGTCCTCGTCGTCGGGAACCTGCTGCCGCTGCTCCCGGGCCTCAAGACCCCCATCGCGTTCCGCTTCACCGCGGTCGGCACGTCGACCTGGCAGATCGACGACGTCCAGGTCGACCCCTACAAGAGCCGGTAGGACGAGCATGCGGGCGCTCCTCGTCGACGACGAGCCCTCCATCCGCTTCCTCAACCGCGTGCTCCTCGAGGAGCGCGGGGTGGAGGTGGCGGACGAGAGCGGCGGCCTCGCGGCCCTCGACCGCCTGGGCCGCGAGCGCTTCGACGCCGTCGTCCTCGACCACCGCATGCCCGACCTCACGGGCACGGAGGTCGCGATCCGCCTGCGCGAGGCCGGCGACCAGACCCCGCTGGTGATCTACACCGGCTGGTCCTCGGACGAGATGGAGGCCTCCCTCGCCGGCCTCGACGTCCGCGTCGTCCCCAAGGACGACCCGCACGCGCTCGTCGACTGGGTCGCGGGCGCGGGGTCGGCGTAGGCCTGCCGCCTCGACGGACGAGCGGGGACTTGGGGTCGCCAGGCGACCCCAAGTCCCCGCTCGACCAGCAGACCGCCTCGCGGGGTCGTCGCTCAGCCCGACGCCGCGGCGTCGTCGTCGGGCGCCGGGCCCTTGCCCAGGTCCAGCCGCAGCTGCCCGCTCGGCCGCTCGCGCCCCGGCGACGGCAGCCGCCCGTCCGGCGCGCCGGCGTCCTTGAAGACGCGCAGCACGTCGCGCCGGCTCAGCGGTCCGGAGGGGCGGCCGTCGCAGCGCTCCACCGCGAGGCGCCCGAGGCGGACGGCCTTGACCTGCGCCCAGAAGCGCCCGGTCGACCCGCGCGCGAGGACCACGTCGCCGACCTCGATCTCCGCCATCGGCGCGGACGCTACCGCCCGTGGCGGGCGGCTTCGCTCAGACCGGAGCCACCCCCCTGCGACCGGGAAGCGTCCTTCGCGCGCGCGGAGGTACGATCCCGCGCCCATGGCCAGTGCGTCCACCTCCCGCAAGATCCGCGTCGTCGTCGCGAAGCCCGGGCTCGACGGGCACGACCGGGGCGCGAAGATCATCGCGCGGGCGCTGCGCGACGCCGGCATGGAGGTCATCTACACGGGGCTGCACCAGACCCCGGAGCAGATCGTCGAGACCGTCATCCAGGAGGACGCCGACGCGGTCGGCCTGTCGATCCTCTCTGGCGCCCACATGACGCTCGTGCCGCGCATCGCGGAGCTGCTCAAGGAGCAGGGCGTCGAGGACGTGCTGCTGACCGTCGGGGGCACGATCCCGGCCGACGACATCCCGGAGCTCAAGGAGCTCGGGGTGGCGGAGGTCTTCACCCCGGGATCGCCGACCCAGGACATCATCGACTTCATCCGCAACGGCGTCTCGGCGCGCGCCTAGCCGCGCACGCCGACCAGCGGGGTGGCGCGGAGCGTCTCCGCGCCGGTCCTCGACGCCCCACGCGGCCCGACTGACTCGTCAGTCAACGCTTCCACTATCGTTCCGAACGTCCGTTTGCCACAGGAGGACTTGATGAAGATCTGCGTGCTGGTCAAAGAAGTGCCGGACGCCGCCGTGCAGAAGCGGCTGGACCCGGGGAGCGGTCTCATGGACCGCGCGGGGGAGAAGAACCTGAACCCCTACGACACGCACGCCATCGAGGCGGCGATGCAGATCAAGGAGGGCGGCGCCGTCTCGGTCGACGAGGTCGTCGCCGTGACGATGGGCCCCGAGTCGGCCATGCGCGCGCTGCACAAGGCCGTGTCGCTGGGCGCCGACCGCTCGGTCCACCTCTCCGACGACGCGCTCGCCGGCTCCGACGTCGTCGCCACGGGCTACGCGCTCAGCCAGGTGCTCAAGCGCGAGAACCCGGACCTCGTCCTCCTCGGCCAGCAGTCCGACGACGGCGAGTGCTACACGATCGGCGCCGTCGTGGCCGAGTACCTCGGCATGCCGTCGGTCACCCAGGTCGTCAAGCTCGACATCGGCGACGGCAGCTCGCTCACCTGCGAGCGCCAGGCCGAGTACGGCTACGACACCGTCGAGGTCAAGGTCCCGGCCGTCATCTCGGTCGGCGACGCGATCAACGAGCCGCGCTACCCGTCGCTCAAGGCGATCATGGGCGCGAAGAAGAAGCCGCTCGAGAAGCTCGCCGCGGGCGAGGCCGACGTCGACACCGGCAAGGTCGGCAAGGAGAACTCGGGCGCGCGCTGGACCGCCGCCAAGCAGCCGCCGCAGAAGGCCGCCGGCGAGATCATCGAGGACGAGGACACGGCGGAGACCGTCGAGAAGATCGTCGCCTGGCTCGAGCAGCGCAAGCTGATCTAGGAAGAGGAAGAACTGATGGCGAACATCCTGGTCTACGCGCTGCACTACGAGGGCGCGATCAACAAGAACTCGCTCGGCGCGGTCTCCGAGGCCGCCAAGCTCGCCCAGTCGCTGGGCGGCGAGGCGCACGCGATCGTCGTGGGCGAGGGCATCTCCGACGACGCCGCGTCCTCCCTGGGCGCCTACGGCGCGTCGAAGGTCTACCGCGTCGAGGCCCCCGAGGGCCTCGCCCAGCCCGTCGTCGACGCCATGGCCAAGGTCATGGACGACAACGGCATCAACTGGGCGATCTTCGGCGGCGGCCTCCTGGGCTTCGAGGTCGGCGCCGGCCTGGCCGCCCGCATCGAGGGTGGCGTCGCGATGGAGGTCACGGCGGTCCGTGCCGAGGGCGACGCCCTCGTCGCCGAGCGCCCGATCCTCGGCGACACCGCGATCTCCGAGATCCACTTCCCGAAGGGCAAGGGCGTCATCATCGGCCGCCTCAACGCCTTCGAGATCAGCGAGTCCGGCGGCTCGGCCTCGGTCGAGGACGTCTCGGTCGACCTGGCCCCGCAGTCGACGCAGGCCACCATCAAGGTCCGCGGCGAGCAGCGCGGCGCCGACGTGAACATCGAGGACGCCGACGTCCTCGTCGCCGGCGGCCGCGGCCTCGGCAAGGCCGAGGGCTTCCAGCTCTGCGAGGACCTCGCGAAGGCGTTCGGCGACGGCGCGTCCGTCGCGGCGACCCGCGCGGTGGTCGACGCCGGCTGGTACCCGTACGCCGCCCAGATCGGCCAGACCGGCAAGACGGTCGCGCCGAAGCTCTACCTGGCCGCCGGCATCTCCGGCGCCATCCAGCACAAGGTGGGCATGCAGTCGTCGGAGAACATCGTGGCGATCAACAAGGACGCGAACGCCCCGATCTTCGAGTTCTCGGACCTCGGCATCGTCGGGGACCTGAACAAGATCCTGCCGAAGCTCACCGAGGCCGTCGCCGCGAAGCGCGGCTAGGAAGGACTCACCCCATGGCCGGACACAACGGCAACGGGCGCGCCGCGGTCCCCGCGGCGTACCCGCCGCCCGTCGACTCCCCGAACGAGTTCATCAAGCGTGAGCTCGACGCGGAGGACGAGCGGATCGAGGTCGGCGTGGCGATCGTCGGCGGTGGCACCGCCGGCCTCGCCACCGCCAACCGCCTCCTGCAGCTCCTCGCGGACGACCCCGAGACGATGGAGCGCCTGGGCGAGGTCCCGGTCGCGATCATCGAGAAGGCCAAGGTCTGCGGCGGGCACAACCTGTCCGGCGCGGTCATGCGGCCGGAGCCGCTGCTCGAGCTCTTCCCGGAGATGTCCCGGGAGGACTGGCGCACGGCGGGCTTCGCCTTCGGCGAGGTCGAGAAGGAAGCCGTCTACATGCTGCCCAACGGGAAGACCTCCCTGCGGGTCCCGACGCCGCCGAACTTCAAGAACCACGGCAACGAGGTCGTCTCGGTCTCGGCGCTCGCGCGGTTCCAGGCCGAGAAGGCCGAGGAGGGCGGGGCGTACATCCTCACGGAGACCGCGGCGACGCAGCTCCTGGTCGAGGACGGGCGCGTGAAGGGCGTGCGCTCGGGCGACAAGGGCCGCGGCAAGGACGGCGAGCCCCTGGGCAACTTCGAGCCCGGCACCGACATCGTCGCCCACGCGACGGTCCTCGCCGAGGGCTGCTGGGGCCACCTCACGGGCGCCGCGATCCGCGAGTTCGACCTCTCCGCAGGCGCCGAGCCCCAGGTGTGGGAGCTCGGGGTCAAGGAGGTCTGGAAGGTCCCGAAGCCGCTGGACAAGGTCATCCACACGCTGGGGCCCTGGCCGCTGAAGATCTCCTCCAAGTACGGCCACACCGGCGGCACCTGGATCTACCCGATGAAGGACGCCAAGACGGGCGACGACCTCGTGTCGATCGGCGTCGTGGCGGACCTCCACTACGCGGACGCGACCACCTCGGTCCACGACCTGCTCCAGCAGTTCAAGATGCACCCGCTGGTCAAGAAGATCCTCGAGGGCGGCGAGCGCACGGCCTGGGGCGCCAAGGCGCTGCCCGGCGGCGGCTACTGGTCGATGCCCAAGCTCTCGATGCCGGGCGCGGTGCTCGTCGGCGACGCCGGCGGCATGGTCGACACGGTGGCGCTCAAGGGCGTCCACCACTGCATCAAGTCGGGCATCCTGGCCGCCGAGGCCATCTACGCGGCGCTCAAGCGCGGCGAGACGAGCTTCGCGGCCTACGAGGACGCCATCGAGGAGTCCTCGGTGGGCAAGGAGCTCTACGAGGTCCGCAACACGCGTCAGCCGATGGCGCAGAAGGGGCTCATCTTCGGCGCGCCGGTCACCGGCATGCTGACGGTCGCCAAGGGCAAGCTGCCGATCGGCAAGATCGGCTGGACCCGCGACGACAGCCACCCGATGTTCATCGGCAAGACCAAGGACGGCTATCCCAAGCCGGACGGCAAGTACACGTTCGACAAGCTGTCCTCGGTCTTCATCACGGGCAACGCGACCCGTGACGACGCGCCGAACCACATCCGCGTGCAGAAGCGCGTCCCGCGCGTCGTCGCGGAGACGTGGCGCTGGATGTGCCCGGCCGGGGTCTACGAGATCCCGGACGAGCAGCTCGAGAAGCCCGAGAGCGAGACGGTGGACGTGATCGTGAACTACACGAACTGCGTCCAGTGCGGGGCGATCACCGCCAAGGGCGGCCGCCTCACCACGCCCGAGGGCGGCGACGGGCCGCTCTACCAGGTCACCTGAGCGCGGCCTGCGACAGCTGACGGACGTCGGGACGAGGGGCGCAACTGCTGCGCCCCTCGTCGGTTCTTGGGACGTCCCATGCTGCACCGCCGTCCCCTCGCCCTCCTGGTCCTCGGTGTGCTCGCGCTCCCCGGCGCGGCCGCGCCTGCCGGGGCCGCCCCGCCGAGCCCGCCGGTCGTCTCGCCGACCAGCCCGCTGCCGGCGCCCACCGCGCGTGTGCCGCTGCGCGCGACGCTCGCCCAGTGCACCGTCGGCCCGCTCGCGGCCGATCGCGTGGCCGTCTTCCGCGCCTCGGCCCCCCGGCTGCGCGGCGCGGCGAAGGTCCAGCTGCGCTTCACCCTCCTGCAGCGCCTCGGCGAGCGCGGGCCCTACCGCCGCGTGCGCGGCGTCGCGGGGTGGGAGGGCTGGGAGAGCTCGCGGGCCGGACGGCCCGGCCTCGTGCTGACCAAGCGCGTCGAGGAGCTCGCGGCGCCCGCCTCCTACCGGGCGGTCGTGCGCTTCCGCTGGCTGCGCTCGGACGGCACCGTCCTGCGCACGCGCAGCCGCGCGACGCGCACCTGCGTGGAGCCCGACCCGCGGCCCGACCTGCGCCTGGGCGCCCTCAGCGCCGTCCGCGAGGGCGAGGGCGCCCGCTACACGCTCGAGGTGCGCAACAGCGGGATGTCGTCGACGACGAAGCCCGCGTCGGTGGTCCTGCTCGTGGGCGGCCAGACGCAGCCGCCGATGGTCGTCGGGCCGCTCGCCGCGGGCGCCGTCCAGCTGCTCAAGCCGCTGGCGCCGGCGTGCGCGCCCGGCTCGCTCGTCGAGGTGCTCGTGGACGCCGACGGGGCGGTCGACGAGGCCCGGGAGAGCGACGACGCCGTGCGGCGTCCCTGCCCGCTCGCCTAGCCGCCGGCCCGCCCGTTGCGCTTCGCTACCATGGACGGTCGCCCATGAAGACCGAGATCCACCCGGAGTACGTCCGCTCGCACGTCCAGTGCACCTGCGGCAACGAGTTCTACACGCGCTCGACCGAGCCGGAGATCCGGGTCGAGCTGTGCGCCAAGTGCCACCCGTTCTACACCGGTCGCCAGAAGCTGGTCGACACCGGTGGCCGCGTGGAGCGCTTCAAGCGCCGCCAGGCCCGCGCCGGCAAGAAGTAGGCCCCAGACCGTGACCCGCCCCGCGGCGGCCCCGCCGCGGGCCAGGTCCGTCCCCGCACAGCCGTGATCGAGTCGCTCGTCAGCCAGATCGAGTCGCGGTTCGCCGAGCTCGGCGACCAGATGGTGGACCCCGAGGTCATCGGGGACCGCCAGCGCTACGCCGAGGTCGGCCGCGAGTACCGCCGCCTCGAGTCGGCCGCCGCCCTGGCGAAGGAGTGGCGCCGCGCGAGCGACGACGCCGCCGGCGCCGAGGAGCTGCTCGAGGAGGGCGAGGACCCGGAGGTGCGCGAGATGCTGCGCACCGCGCGTGCGCGCCTCGACGAGCTCGGCGAGGAGATCCGCCTCGCGATGGTCGAGCCCGACCCCAACGACGACAAGGACGTCATCGTCGAGGTCCAGGCGGGCGCGGGCGGCGAGGAGGCCGGCCTCTGGGCGGGCGACCTCTTCCGGATGCTCACCCGCTACGCCGAGCGCCGCGGCTTCAAGGCCGAGCCGCTGGAGTCCTCCGAGGGCAAGCACACCTTCGCGGTCAAAGGCGACGGCGCGTTCAGCGTCTTCAAGTTCGAGGGCGGCACGCACCGCGTGCAGCGCGTCCCGGCGACCGAGTCCCAGGGGCGCATCCACACCTCGACGGCCACCGTGGCGGTCCTGCCCGAGGCCGAGGAGGTCGACGTGCACATCGACCCCAACGACCTGCAGGTCGACGTCTACCGCTCCTCGGGCCCGGGCGGCCAGTCGGTCAACACGACCGACTCGGCGGTGCGCATCACGCACAAGCCGACGGGCACCGTCGTCTCGATGCAGGACGAGAAGAGCCAGCTGCAGAACCGCGAGAAGGCGATGCGCGTGCTGCGCGCGCGGCTCTTCGAGCGCGCGCAGGCCGAGCAGCAGGCCGCGGCGGCCGCCGAGCGCCGCTCGCAGGTCGGCACGGGCGACCGCGCGGAGAAGATCCGCACGTACAACTACGGCGAGCGCCGGGTCACCGACCACCGCATCAAGCTCACGCGCCACGACCTCGACCAGGTGCTCGAGGGCGAGCTCGGTGAGTTCACGTCGGCGCTCCAGGACGACGAGAAGCGCCGCCGGCTCGAGGAGCAGGCGGCGGGCGCCGCCTCCTGACGTGGCGCGCGGGCTGCAGCGCGGGACACCCGCGCGCGAGGCCCTCGACTCCGCCCTGGTCGCGCTGCGCGCGGCGGGGCTCGACACCCCGCGCCTCGACGCCGAGCTGCTCGTCGCCCACGCGCTGGGCGGCGTCGACCGCGCCGCGCTGATCACCCAGGACCTCGAGGTCGCCGGCGACGGCGCGCGCTGGCTGCGCGACGCGGTGCGCCGGCGGGCGGTCGAGCGCGTCCCGGTCGCCTACCTCGTGGGGCACAAGGGCTTCCGGCGCCTGGAGCTCGAGGTCGACGAGCGCGTGCTCGTGCCACGGCCGGAGACCGAGCACCTCGTCGAGGCCGCGCTCGAGGATCTGCCACCGCACGCGCGGGTGCACGACGTCGGGACCGGCAGCGGGGCCGTGGCGCTCGCGCTCGCCGACGAGCGCCCGGACCTCGTCGTCAGCGCCAGCGACCTCTCCGAGGACGCGCTGGCCGTCGCGCGCTCGAACGCCGCGCGGCTGGGGCTCGCCGACCGCGTCACGTTCTCGGTGGGCGACCTGCTCGCCGGGGTCGACGCCGAGCACGTCGTGGCCAACCTGCCCTACGTCGAGGAGGGCGCGACGCTCGCGCCCGAGCTCGGCCACGAGCCGCGCGGCGCGCTGTTCAGCGGGCCCGACGGGCTCGACGCGCTGCGGCGCTTCGCCGCGCAGGCGCAGGCCGCGCCCGTCCGCTGGGTGGCGCTGGAGCACGGGGCCGGCCAGTCCGACGCCGTCCGCGCGCTCTTCGCCGGCTGGGCGGGGACGCGCGCGGTGCAGGACCTTGCCGGCCACGACCGGGTGGTGGTCGCGTGGCGCTGATCTCGCGCGACGAGGCGGCGACGCTCGAGCGCTGCATGGCCGTCGGCGGCGTCGCCGTCTTCCCCGCCGACACCGTCTACGGCCTGGCCTGCGATCCCGAGGCCAAGGAGGCCGTCGACCGCATCTACGCGATGAAGGGCCGCCCGCCGGTCAAGCCGTCGGCGGTGCTCGTCTTCCAGCTCGAGCTGGCCCTCGCGGCCCTGCCCGAGCTCGGCACCCGCACGCGCATGGCCGTCGAGACGCTGCTGCCCGGGGCGCTGACGCTGCTGCTGCCCAACCCCGCCCGGCGCTTCCCGCTGGCCTGCGGGCCCGACCCGGCGACCGTCGGCCTGCGCGTGCCGGCGCTGCCCCCGGCGCTCGAGGCGCTGGGCGGCGTGCGCTGGCCCATCCTCCAGACCTCCGCGAACGCCTCCGGCGGCGCGGACGCCCGCCGCCTCGAGGACGTCCCGGCACCGATCCGCGAAGCGGCCGACCTGCTCCTCGACGGCGGCGAGCTGCCGGGGACGCCGTCGACGGTGGTCGACCTGCGCCGGTTCGAGGTCGACGGTGGGTGGTCGGTCGTGCGCGAGGGCGCGGTCAGCGCGGTGGTCGTCGGTGACGCCCTGCAGGGCGTCCTCTGACGCGACCCCACCGCCCGGTACCCTGGGTCGGGCCGCCATGACCGACCTGCCTGCCGACTTCTTCAGCCGCCCCGTCGCGGACGTGGACCCCGAGATCGCCGAGGTCCTCCAGCTCGAGCTCGACCGCCAGCGGCGGACGCTCGAGATGATCGCCAGCGAGAACTTCGTGCCCCAGGCGGTCCTCGACTGCCAGGGCAGCGTGCTGACCAACAAGTACGCCGAGGGCTACCCCGGCAAGCGCTACTACGGGGGCTGCGAGCACGTCGACGTCGCCGAGCAGCTGGCGATCGACCGCGCCAAGGCGCTCTTCGGGGCCGAGCACGCCAACGTCCAGCCGCACGCCGGCGCGCAGGCCAACACGGCGGTCTTCCACGCGCTGCTGCAGCCCGGCGACACGATCATGGGCCTCTCGCTGGCCCACGGCGGCCACCTGACCCACGGCATGAAGCTCAACGTGTCGGGGCGCCTCTACGAGGTCGCGGCCTACGAGGTCGACCGTGAGACGAGCCGGGTCGACATGGACCAGGTCGCCGCGATCGCCCAGGAGCGCAGGCCCAAGCTCATCATCGCCGGCTGGTCGGCCTACCCCCGCCAGCTCGACTTCGCCGCCTTCCGCGCGATCGCCGACGAGGTCGGCGCGCTCTTCATGGTCGACATGGCGCACTTCGCCGGGCTCGTCGCCGCCGGGCTGCACCCGTCGCCGGTGCCCCACGCCGACGTGGTCACCACCACGGTCCACAAGACCCTCGGCGGCCCCCGCTCCGGCCTCATCCTCAGCCGCGAGGAGCACGCGAAGAAGATCAACTCGGCGGTCTTCCCGGGCCAGCAGGGCGGCCCGCTCATGCACGCGATCGCGGCGAAGGCGGTCGCGCTGAAGATCGCCTCGACCGAGGCCTTCCGCGAGCGCCAGCAGCGCACGATCGACGGCGCCCAGGCGGTGGCCGAGGAGCTGCTCGGCGCGGGCCACGGCGTCGACGTCCTCACCGGCGGCACCGACGTCCACCTCGTCCTGGCGGACCTGCGCAACTCTGAGCTCGACGGCCAGCAGGCCGAGGACCGCCTCCACGAGATCGGCATCACGGTCAACCGCAACGCGGTCCCCTTCGACCCGCGCCCGCCGATGGTCGCCTCCGGCCTGCGCATCGGCACCCCGGCCCTGGCCACCCGCGGCCTGCAGACCGAGGACTTCCGCGAGGTCGGCCAGGTCCTCGCGCAGGCCCTGACGCCGGCCTACGACGGCCAGAAGGCCGAGCTCGCCGAGCGGGTCACCGCGGTCGCGGACAAGTTCCCGCTGTACGAGCAGCTCGGCCAGCCGGCCGCGGTCTAGCCGCCGCGCGGCGTTCCGTCCCGGCGGTGTCGCGTCGCCCTCACCGCGAGCGGCGCGCGTCCACCGCACGCTGCAGGACGTCCGCCATCCGCGCCGCCTGGCGGCGCACGTCGTGCTCCGCGGCCGCCTCGCGCGCCGCGGGGTTCGGCGAGGGCAGCGCCGCCGCCTGCTCCAGGGCGGCGGCGAGGGCGGCGACGTCGCCCGGGTCGACGAGCACGCCGGCCTGCGGCGTGACGAACTCCGGCGGGCCGCCCTGCGTCGTCGCGACGACCGAGCGCTCCATCGCGAGCGCCTCGAGCGCGGCCTGGCCGAAGGGCTCGAGCAGCGAGGGCTGGCAGAGCACGTCGCAGGCGGCGATCCAGCGCGGCACCTCGGCGTGGGGGACCCGGCCGACGACGCGCACGCCGGGCCGGCCCTCGAGCGCGCCGCGCAGCGGGCCGTCGCCGACGTAGGCCAGCGACCCGCGACCCAGCTGCGCGAAGGCGTCGGCGAGCTCCACGACGCCCTTGCGCTCGATGAGCGAGCCGACGCAGAGGAACGCCGGGCCGTCGGCGCCCCAGCCCAGCGCCCCGCGCGCCGCCGCGGCGTCCGCAGGAGCGAAGACCCGCAGGTCCACGCCGCAGTCGACGACCTCGACGGGCACGTCGCGCGCGAGGTCGCCCAGGCGCTCGACGAGCCACGAGGAGTTCGCGATGAGCGCCGCGCACCGGCGCAGGACCGCGCGGGTCGCCCGCGCGAGCGGCGCGGAGTCGCGCGCGTTCTGCACGTCCTGACCGTGGGCCATCACGACGAGCGGCGCGCGGGCCGCGGCCGCCGCGGCGGCGCCCGCCGCCCCCGCGGGGAAGAGGAAGTGGGCGAAGACGACGTCGGGCGAGCCACGGCGCGCCCGGCGAACCGCGTCGGCCGTCAGCCGAGCGTACTTCGTGGGCGGGCCGCCGCGCCGGTCGATGCTCGCGACGTCGACCTCGTGGCCGAGCTCGCGCAGCTCGCGCACGAGGTCGGCGACGAAGACGCCGAGGTCCGGGTCGCCGGGACCCGGCCACATCTGCGTGACGACGAGGACGCGCACCGTCCGTGAAGGCTGCCAGCAGGCCGCCGTCGCCGCAGGGAGCCGTAGGGTGCGCAGCGCATGGGCGAGCTGGACGCCTTCTGGGGGTTCTTGGCCGCGTTCGCCGTCGCCGCGGTCCTCACGCCGGTCACCGCGCGCTTCGCGCGCTCGGTCGGCGCCGTGGACCAGCCGCGGGCGCGCGGGCTCGCCGAGGCGCCCACGCCGCTGCTCGGCGGGCTGGCGATCCTCGCGGCCGTCGTCGTCGCGACCCTCCTGACGCTGGACCCCACGCCGCGGGTGGAGGACCGCGTCACCGGCATCCTGCTCGGCGCCGTCCTCATCGCCGTCGTCGGCGCCCTGGACGACCGCTTCGAGCTGCACCCGGGCGTGAAGCTCGCCGGGCAGGTCGTGGCCGCCGCGATCCCGGTCAACGCCGGGGTCGAGGTGGAGAACATCACGCTGCCGTTCATCGGCGCCCAGGACTTCGGCTCGCTCGGCGGGCCGCTGACGGTCATCGGGATCGTCGCCGTGATGAACGTCGTGAACTTCTCCGACGGCGTCGACGGCCTCGCCGCCGGGGTCTGCGCGATCGCCGCCGCGACGTTCGCGGTCATCGCCTTCGACCTCGGCCGCGGCCACGCCGGGATCCTCGCGGCGGTCACCGCCGGCGCCGCGCTGGGGTTCCTCGTCCACAACTTCCACCCGGCCAGCGTCTTCATGGGCGACTGCGGGTCCAACCTCCTGGGCCTGCTGCTGGGCTGCATCGCCGTCGAGGGCGCGGTGAAGACCCAGGCGGTCCTCGCGCTCGTCTTCCCGCTGCTGGTCCTGGCGATCCCGTTCCTGGACACGACGTTCGTCGTGCTCAAGCGGATGAAGTACCGCCGGCCCGTCTACCGGCCCGACGCCAACCACTTCCACCACCGCTTCAGCCGCATCGGCTTCAGCCAGCGCCGGACGGTCGCCTACCTCTACGCCTGGGCCTCGATGCTCGGGGTCTTCGCGATCACGCTGCGCTTCGTGCCCTACTCCGACGACAGCGGGACGCTGGACCCGCTGTGGACGGCGGTCATGGGCGCGCTCGGGCTCGTGGTGCTCGCGGCGTCGGTCTACCTCGTCTACGTCCTCGAGATCCTGAAGTTCCGCCGGCTCAACGCGCTGCGCCTGCGCCGCCAGCAGCCGGGCGTCTCGCAGGACGAGATCGACGCGGACGCCGAGCAGCGGATGGAGACCGGCGAGTTCGAGGCGGTGCGCCGGGAGACCGAGGAGTTCCAGCGGCTGCAGCCCTGAGGGGGCGCTAGCCCTCGAGGTGCTCGACGCGCCCGTAGACGGCGCGCAGCCAGATGCCGGCCAGCGCCTCCACCGCGTCGGCCGAGGAGCCCGCGCTGCCCTGCACGAGCTCCTGGTAGAGCGTGCGCTCGGTCATCCACACGAGCGCGAAGCCCGTCGCGGCGGGGTCCATCTCGCCCGCCCGCCCGGCCTGCTGCTCGGTGACGATCCGCTGCGCCGTCGCGTCGACGAAGCGCCCGAGCAGCCCACGCCAGTACGTCGCGATCTCCGGGTCGTAGGTCGAGACCTCGACGATGGCGCGCAGGAGCGCGCCGTGGTCGCGGTAGAGCTCGGCGATGGCGGTGAGCGCTTCGCGCATCTCCCCGACCGTGTCGCCGCCCGAGGTGAACCACCGGTCGGCGCGCTCGTAGAGCGATCCCGAGACGTCGGCCGCCAGGCGCATCAGCAGCTCGCGCTTGTCGCGGAAGTAGAAGTAGAAGGCCGTCCGCGAGATGCCCGCGGCGGTGGCGATCCGCTCGACGTTGAGGTCGGCGTAGGTCGAGCCCTCGCCCAGCAGCGTCTCCGTCGCGCGCAGGACGTCGGCCTGCACCTGCGCGCGCTTGGCGGTCTGCGGTCCTTCGCGGGGCTCCACGGGTGCCATCGCGGCGAGCATACCCGGCCTCGCGGCCGCCACCGGACACGGTGTCGAACTCGACTTGACGCAGTGTCAACCCGCGTTCTAGCGTCGCGCCATGAGCACCCTCCTCGACCTGACCCAGCAGGGCGACGTCGCCACCATCACGGACGAGTCCAAGCTGTCCTCGGTCAAGCTGATGACGCCCCAGCAGCTCTACGAGCTGTGGGAGCGCCAGAACTGGCAGTCGCACACGATCTCCTTCGAGCGCGACAAGGAGGACTGGGCCGGCCTCTCGGACGCCGACAAGGACGCGATCGTCTGGGGCCTGTCGTCGTTCTTCATCGGGGAGGAGCGCGTGGCGACCCAGTTCAACGGGCTGGTCGGCGCCTACGAGAGCCAGGCCGAGGAGGCGTTCCTCTGCACCCAGCAGGTCGACGAGGCCCGCCACGCCCAGCACTTCAACCGCTTCTACGAGCAGGTCATCGGCTACGACGGCACCTTCGAGTCGCGCTTGGACCGCGCGCGCGAGGACGTCTCGGACGCCTTCAAGGTGCTGTTCGACGACAAGCTCGTCGAGGCCAACCAGCGGCTGCTGCGCGACCCGGGCGACCGCGAGGCGAAGGTCGACTTCGTCGTGACCTACCACATGGTCATCGAGGGGACGCTCGCCCTGACCGGGCAGGCGAACATCACCGACCAGTTCGAGCAGGCCGGCATCATGCCCGGCTTCCTCGAGGGCTTCCGGCTCATCTCGCAGGACGAGCACCGTCACGTCGCCTACGGCACCTGGTTCCTGCAGCAGGCGGCGCAGGACCCGGCGCTGCGCAAGCGCATCCAGGCCCGGCTCTTCGAGCTCATCCCGATCGCCAGCGGCGTCCTCGTCCCGCCCGGCGTCGACGCGGCGGACAACTACGAGATCTTCGGCAAGACCCGTGACGAGGTCATGGGCTACGCGTTCACCGCGCTGACCCGCCGGCTCAAGGTCATCGGCGTGCCGCTCCAGGCGCCCGACGAGGAGGCGGTGCCCGCCTAGCCGGCCGGCTGGAGCTCGACGGGCGGGGAGGGGACTCCCCGCCCGTTCTTCCGGGGCCCTGACCGGCTGCGGTCGGGAGGCGATCTGACCCGCTCATGTCGCCGGCGATATGGCCGATGATGAGGTCGATGCGCCGCCTCCGCCTTGGGCTCGTCCTGCCCGCCGTCCTGCTCTGCGCCTTCTCCGTCGCCCCCGCCGCGAACGCGGGCGTGACGATCGGCATCGCCGACCAGAAGACCGACTTCCTCCACGACGAGCGGTTCACGGAGCTCGGCATCCGCCACGCGCGGATCTCCGTCCCCTACGACGTCCTGCAGGACACCGACACCCTCCCGGCCGTCGACCAGTGGCTGCTCGATGCCAAGGCGGACGGCATCAGCCCGCTCGTGACCTTCGACCGCTCGCGCCGCCCCGGCCGCAAGTCGGTCACCCCGTCGCCGGCCGAGCTCGCCCGCTCGCTGCGCGGCTTCCGCAAGCGCTGGCCGTTCATCCGCGAGTTCTCCACGTGGAACGAGGGGAACATCAACAAGAACGCGAAGATCGTCGCCAAGCAGTGGCTCGCGCTGCGCAAGGCCTGCCCGTCCTGCACGATCCTCGGCGTCGACCTCGTCGACCACAAGAACATCGCCCGCTGGGCCCAGGACTTCGTCCGCGCGGCGGGTCGCACGCCCAAGTACTGGGGCCTGCACAACTACGTCGACGTCAACCAGTTCACGACGAAGGAGACCAAGAAGCTCCTGCGCGCCGTGAAGGGCGAGTTCTGGCTGACGGAGACCGGCGGCGTGGTCGAGCGGCGCAACAAGTCCTCGGTGAGGTTCGCCGGCACGGGCGCCCAGCACGCCGCGAAGGCGACGGCCTTCCTGTTCGACAAGCTCGCCAAGGTGAGCAAGCGGATCCGGCGCGTGTACCTCTACCACTGGAACTCGCACCCGGACGCGCTGTCCTGGGACTCGGGCTTCATCGGCCCCGACGGCTCGATCCGCCCGGCGCTCGACGTCCTCAAGGCGCGGCTCAAGGCCCGCCGCTAGCGGGTCTCGCCAGGCGACGCCCTAGGCTGGAGCGCTCGTGCACGTCGCCAACCTCGACGACCGCGAGCCCTTCACGACGAAGGACGGCTCGACCATCCGCGAGGTGTGCGGGCCGGCCTGGACGCCGGCGCGCAACCAGTCGCTGGCCGAGGCGACCGTCCCCGTCGGCGCCGCCACCACCGCCCACTTCCACCGCGAGGCCGAGGAGCTGTACTTCTTCACCGCGGGCTCGGGGCGGCTGCGCATCGGCGACGAGGAGCGCGACGTCCGGCCGGGCGACTGCGCGGTCATCCCGCCAGGGATCGAGCACAAGATGTGGAACACCGGCGAGGTGCCGCTCGTCCTGCTGTGCTGCTGCGCCCCGGCGTACCGCCACGAGGACACCGTCCTGACCGAGCCCGAGCCGGGCGACGAGGCCGCATGAGGCGCCTGCTCGTGCTCCTCGCGGTCGCGCTGGCGGCCGTGACCGCCGGCTCGGCGGCCGTCGCGCCCGCTCCGGCGCAGGCGCTCGTCGTCGGCATCGGCGACCAGAAGCCGGACATGTTCGCCGACCCGCTGTTCGCCGAGACGGGCATCCGCCACGCCCGCCTCGCCGTCTCGTGGGACGCGATGAACCACCCGTGGCAGGTCCGCGAGCTCGACGCCTGGCTGCAGGGCGCGAAGGCGGCGGGCGTCCAGCCGCTCGTCGGGTTCTGGCACTCGCGCACGAACCGCCGCTCGCTGCCCAAGCCCGAGCTCTTCAAGTTCCAGTTCCGCAAGTTCCGGGCGCGCTACCCGTGGGTGACGACGTTCGCGACGTGGAACGAGGCCAACCACTGCGGCGAGCCGACCTGCAACCGGCCCGCGCTCGTCGCCGCCTACTGGAAGGCGATGCGCCGCGAGTGCCGCTCGTGCCGCGTCCTGGCCTCCGAGCTGCTCGACATGCCCAACATGGCCAAGTGGGTGCGCAGCTTCCGCCGCGCGGCCGGCTTCGACCCGGGCATCTGGGGCCTGCACAACTACATCGACGCCAACCGCTTCCGCACCTCGGGCACCCGCGCGCTGCTGCGCGCGACGCGCGGCAAGGTCTGGTTCACCGAGACGGGCGGGATCGTGAAGCGCCGCACGAAGGTCAACGTGCCGCTCAACGAGTCCTCCGCGCACGCCGCGAAGGCGACGCGCTGGGTCTTCGACAAGCTCGTCCCGCTGGACCGCAAGCGCATCCAGCGCGTGTACCTCTACCACTGGAACACGCCGCCCGGCCGCCAGTCCTGGGACTCGGGGCTCGTCAACCAGCACGACCAGCCGCGGGCGGCCTTCCGCGTCCTGCGCAAGGTGCTGCGCCGGCTCGCACCGGCGCTCCCGGGCGTCCCGCTCGGCCAGGCCACCGACCCGTCGCGCTAGTCCGTGCGGCTGGCGATCGTCAGCGACACGCACCTGCCCCGCGGCGCGCGGCGCCTGCCCGACGAGGCCCTCGCGCGGATGCGCGCCGCCGACCTCGTCGTGCACGCCGGCGACCTCATGCGCGTCGAGGTCCTCGAGCTCCTCGAGGCCCTCGGACCACCGGTGGTGGCGGTCTTCGGCAACGTCGACGACGCCCCGGTCCGCGCCCGGCTGCCCGAGCGCGTGGAGGTCGACCTCGAGGGCGGGGTGCGGCTGGGCGTCGTCCACGACGCGGGGCCGGCCAAGGGCCGCCTCGCCCGCATGCGCCGCGCGTTCCCCTCGTGCGACGCGGTCGTCTTCGGCCACTCCCACATCCCGCTGCACCAGACGTCGGAGGACGGCGCCTTCCAGCTCTTCAACCCCGGCTCGCCGACCGAGCGCCGCCGCCAGCCGCGCCACACCATGGGCGAGGCGGTCGTCCGCGGCGGGGCGATCGCGTTCGCGTTCCTCGACCTGGACTGAGCGCCGCCGGTCCGGGGCCGGCTCGGGCGGGGAGGTGGGACGGTCTCGCGCGTCGGGCGCGACGACCCTGGACTTCGGGGCCGGTGAGGACCGCGGCTCCAGGGTCGCGTTGCCCGCGGCGGTTGGACCATCGATTGGCGCATTCTCCGCTCCCCAGGCGGAGGATCCGCCAACGGATGACGCGAGCGTCTTGCGCGCCCGGTGGCGGCACCGCCCTCCCTCTCCCTCGGTGCCATCGGCGGCGGTCTCGTCGCTGGAGGCCCGCCGGCGCTGAGCTCCGCCCGAGCGGCGTCATGGGACGCGGCGTCGGCTGTTCGGCAGTGAGGGAGGGGAGCCGTCGGCGGCCGCGTCCTTCGTGGGCGGTCCGAGCATCGATTGGCGTCTTCTCCGCTCCCCAGGCGGAGGATCCGCCAACGGATGGCCTCGAGCTCAGCGCCGCTCCGCCGCCTCCGCCGCCAGGGCGCCGATCACCGTGCGCATCCACGCCCGCTCGTCGGGCTCGGCGACCGGCATCCGGCGCTGGGCCCAGCGCATGATCGCCCGGCGGGAGCCCATGGCGAGCAGGGGGCCGCAGACGGCGTAGCGCGCGTCGCCCAGGACGACGAGGCAGCCCGGGGCGTCGCGGCGCACGCGCAGGGTGTCGTGGACGGGGGTGCCCGCGACCTCGTCGGGGTGGGCGGGGTCGCCGTCGTCCGTGGTCCAGGTGCGCACCGAGAAGACCGGCATGGCGCCGCGGCGGATGGGGCGGGGGACCTGGGCACCGCCGCCGGCCATGTCCGAGCCGGTGCGCCAGCGCTGCATGAGCGGCGGGATCCGGCGCGCCGACTCCTCGCGGTAGAGGATGTGGAGGCGGTCGCCGGCGTGGATGAGCATCGAGCCGCGCGGCGGGATCGCCTGGCCCTCGCGGACGACGACGGTGACGACCGCCTCGCGCGGGAGGCCCAGCTCGCGCACGCGGGCGCCCACGATCGCGTCGTCGGGCCCGACGGGGTAGTCGAGGACCTCCGCGCCCAGCCGGCGGATCGTCCCGGCCTCGGCCAGCGGGGCGGGCAGCGCGGGCTCGGCCGTCGTCACGCCCAGGAGGCGGGCGAACGGCTCGATCGTCGACCCCTGCAGGACCGTCGAGACGAGCACCGCGAAGAAGACGAGGTTGAAGAACTCGAGCGAGCCCTCCACGCCGTCGATCACCGGGAACGTGGCGAGGACGACGGGCACCGCGCCGCGCAGGCCCGCCCACCCGAGGACCGCCTTCTCCGCCGCGCTGAAGCGCTGGCCGACGGTCGAGGCCCACACCGCCGCGGGCCGCGCGACGAACACGAGGATGAGCGCGAGCAGCGTCCCGCGCACCGCGACGTCGCCGAGCTGCGACGGGAACACGAGCAGCCCGAGCGCGAAGAACATGACGAGCTGGCCGACCCACGCCATGCCCTGGTGGAAGGCGGTGATCGTCTGCTGGGCGGGCAGCGGCGCGCCGCCCATCGCCAGCCCGGCGAGGTAGACCGCGAGGAAGCCCGAGCCGTGCAGCGCGTCGGCCGAGCCGAAGGCCAGGGCGGCCGTCGCCAGCGAGGCGACGGGGTACAGCCCGACGTTCGACAGTCGCGCGGTCTGGAAGACGCGCACCGCCAGCCAGCCGACGGCGAGGCCCGCGACCAGGCCGATCGCCAGCTCCTCGGCGGCGATCTTCAGGAACTCGGCGACGCCGGCCTCGTCGTGGGTCAGGACCTCGATGAAGCCGAGGACGAGGACGACGGCCACCGGGTCGTTGAGGCCCGACTCGCCCTCCAGCGTGCGCGCGAGCCGGCGGCGCAGCGTCGACTGGCGCAGGATCGCGAAGATCGCCGCGCCGTCGGTCGAGGCGAGGATCGAGCCCAGCAGCAGCCCCTCGAGCGTGGACAGGTCGAAGAGCCACGCCGCCGCCAGGCCGGTGACGGCCGCGGAGACCGCGGTGCCGACGACCGCGAGCGCCGTCGACGAGGCGAGCACGGGCCGGACCTCGTGCCAGCCCGCGGTCAGACCGCCCTCGAACAGGATCAGCGCGAGGGCGATGATCCCGATGTCGCGGGCCAGCTCGTAGTCGTCGAAGTGCAGCAGCGAGAGCCCGTCGGACCCGAGCGCCATCCCGACGCCGAGGAACAGGACGAGCGACGGCACGCGGACGCGGTCGGCGACCAGGGACACAGCGAGGCCCGCCGCCAGCAGCAGCCCGGCGACGAGGATCAGCTCGCCCTGCTCCATCCACCCTCAGCTTCTCATGCCGAGCGCGGGTCACCCTGTGCGGGCGCGCGACGCGGCGCGCATCTGGTAGGACCTCGCGCCATGATCGGTCATGGGAGAGGTGCGCGGCTGCTGGCCGGCACGGCCGCCGTCGCGGCCTGTGCGGCGATCGCCGGCTGCGGGGGAGACGACGGGGGCGACGACGAGCCGTCGGGCCGCGCCGCGAACGCCAGTGAGCGCCAGGGCGTCGAGCAGACGGTGAACGCCTGGTACGACGCGCTCGGGCGCGGCGACGCCCAGGGCGCGTGCGACCAGCTGACGCCCGAGGCCCAGAAGGCCGGCGGCGCGTCGTGCATCGACACGCTCAACGGCCTGCTCAAGGCGACGCCGGCCGCTTCGCGCCAGCTCATCGCCCAGTCGAAGCTCAGCGACGTGAAGGTCGCCGACGACGGCAAGGCCACCGCCGTCGTGAGCCAGGACAAGAAGGTCGCACCGAGCGGCGAGGACCGCCTCGAGCTCAGCCAGTCCGGCGGCCGCTGGCTCATCTCGAACCCCTCCGCGCGCACCTCCTAGAACGCGCACGGAGGTCCGTGCGCGACGTGGCAGTCGCCGCCGCTCGCGGCGGCTGCCACGTCATCGCCGCCCAGCGGGTGTCCGACCGCTCGCGGCGACTGTCACGAAGTTGTTACAAAGTCGAAGGACCTACTAAGCTGCGCGCCGCCGCCCCGCGGAGCCGCCTGTCCCCGGCTCTGCACCGCCGTCGCCCGCGTCTGCCCGCGGGCGCTCGCGCGTCCAGGGACGGTCCCTGTCCTCATGCCCCACCTCGAGCACCCCGACGACGACCCGACCCGCGACGACGCGGGGGCCCAGGAGGGACCCGTGCGTCCCGACGACGCCTCCCGCGCCCGTGGCGCCGGGCCGCGGCACCGCCGCGCGCGCTGCACCGCGCGCGCCGCGCAGCGCCGCCGTCGCGGTGCGCCGGCGGGGCGTCGTCCCGCTCACCTGGTGCGGCGGCGCCGCGGTGCCGCCGGGTGCCCGCGCGCGTGACGGCTGCGTCCCCCGCCGAGGACCCCGGGATGCTCGTCGTCCGGTGGCTCGACGTCGTCCTCGTGCTGCTCGCCGCCCCCTTCGTGCTCGTCGCGGGCCTGCCCGTCCTGGGCTACGTGGTCGGGGCCGTGCTGTGGACGCTGCAGCGCGTCGCGCAGGGCGTGATCGACCGCCGCGCGCGTGCGCAGACGGACCTCCGCAGCACCGTCGGCCTCCAGGTGGCGGGCATCGTCGGACGCGGCTGGCTCGTTGCGCTTACGATCCTGGCCGTCGGGCTGGCCGCCGAGCGCGAGGACGGTGCCACCGCCGCCGTCGTCGTCCTCGCCGCCTTCTCGGTCCACCTCGGCATGACCCTCGTCCTGAAGTCCTTCGAGAGCAGAGGCTCCACCACCGCATGAGCAGCACCCGCAGCAAGGTGTTCCTTGGCCTGGGCCTGTACTTCGCCCTGGTCGTCGCCTTCGTCCTCATCTTCGGCTCCAGCGGCGAGAACGAGGCGTTCCAGCCCCAGAACGAGTTCAAGCTCGACGACTGGATCGACCTGGGGATCTTCTCGATCAACAAGGCGGTCCTCTACATCGTCGCCGCCGGCGTGCTGACCGTCGCGACGATGCTCTACGTCGCCAACCGCATGCAGGCGCGCCCCAACCGGGTGCAGACCGTCGTCGAGATGCTCTACGGGCTGATGCGCGAGAACATCACGAACGGCAACCTCGAGGACCCGAAGATGGCCCGGAAGTGGTTCCCGTTCATCGCGACGATCTTCCTCTTCATCTGGTTCTCGAACCTCATCGGCTACCTGCCGCTGCCGACGAACACCGAGCACAAGGTCGACATCTTCGGGCTCGACGTGCCGGCCTTCGCGCTCTACGCCGCCACCGCGAACCTCAGCGTCCCGCTGGTGCTCGCCCTGGTCGTGTGGGTCGCCTACAACGTCGAGGGCATCCGCGCCAAGGGCTTCATCGGCTACATGAAGTCGCTCATCCCCGCGGGCGTGCCCGGCCCGCTCAAGGGCCCGCTGTTCTTCCTCGAGCTCTTCTCGAACATCATGCGGCTCATGTCGCTCTCCGTGCGACTGTTCGCGAACATCCTCGCGGGCCACCTGATCATCCTCTTCATGGGCGGCGCGCTGGCCGTCCTGCTCGGCAGCGCCGCCATCGGCATCCTCACGTTCCCGATGGGCGTCGTGCTCTTCCTCTTCGAGGTGGGCCTCGTCGCGACGCTGCAGGCGTTCATCTTCGCCACCCTGACTGCCATCTACCTCGGCGGCGCGGTCGCCGAGTCCCACTAGGTCACCAAGGAGCCAACCCCACATGGACCTCTCCGTCATCACCACGATCGCCCAGGCGGGCGCTGAGCTCGAGGCCGCCGGCGGCGACGCGGGCAAGGCGATCGCGCTGGGTCTGGGCGGCGGCCTGGGCGCCGCGGGCGCCGGCGTCGGCATCGGCTACATCTTCGGCAAGGTCATCGAGTCGGTGACCCGCCAGCCGGAGATGCGCGACGAGATCACCGGCATCCAGTGGCTGGGCTTCGCGCTCACCGAGGCGTGCGTGTTCTACGGCCTCGTGGCCGGCCTGCTCGCCTTCTTCCTCTAGGCCGCGATGCTCACGTCCCTGACCACGCTGATCCCGCTCGCGGCCACCGCCGAGGGCGAGGAGGAGGGCGGCAGCTTCCTGGTCGAGCCCGGCGTCGGGCTCATGCTCTGGACGCTGCTCGTCTTCGGCATCGCGATGGTCCTGCTCTCCCGGCTGGCGTGGCCGAAGATCGCCGAGGCGCTCGACAAGCGCCAGCGCGCGATCGAGGAGTCCATCGACGCCGCGGAGCGGACCAAGAAGGAGTCCGCCGACCTGCTCGAGGAGTACCGCGAGCGCCTCAAGGAGGCCCGGACGCAGGCCGAGGACATCGTCGCGCGCGCCCGGCGCGCCGGCGAGGAGCACCAGCGCGAGAGCCAGGAGAAGGCCAAGGTCCAGCGGGAGGAGCTCATGGAGCAGACCCGCCGCGACATCGAGGCCGAGACCCGTCGCGCCATCCAGGAGATCCGCCGTGAGGTCGCCGACCTCACGGTGGCCGCCACCGAGAAGGTCACGCGCAAGACGCTGACCGAGGACGACCAGCGCCGCCTCGTGGAGGAGGCGCTGAGCGAGCTCGACTTCTCGTCCCTCTCCAAGAACTAGCCACCCACCGCAGAGCCGACAGGACGCCCCCATGGAAGAGATCGCCCAGGTCTACGCCCGCTCGCTGTTCGAGGTCGCCAAGTCCCAGGACAAGCTCGACCTCGTCCGCGAGCAGCTCGGCCAGCTCAGCGAGGCCCTCGACCAGAACCGCGAGCTGTCGGTGTTCTTCTTCTCGCCCTACTTCTCCACCGAGGAGAAGAAGGACGGGCTGAGCCGGGTCGTCGAGGGGGCCGACGACACGGTGCGCAACTTCCTCGAGCTGCTCGTGGAGAAGCACCGCATGCCGGTCGTACACCGCATCCGGCGCGTCTTCGACTCCCTGTGGGAGGAGGAGAACCGCCTGCTGCCGGTGCAGATCACCAGCGCCATCGAGCTCGACGAGGCGACCGTCCGCTCCATCGGCGATCGCATCGGCGAGCAGACCGGCCGCAAGGTCGAGCTCACCACGAAGGTCGACGGCGACGTCCTCGGCGGCCTGGTCCTCCAGGTCGGCAACCAGGTCCTCGACGCCTCGATCCGCAACCGCCTCGACAACCTCCGCAGGAACGTGGCCAAGGCCGCCTAGGCTGGAAGCACGCCCCGTCCGCACCCCCGCCACGACCAAGGACCCCTCTTCTGATGCAGATCAACCCCGACGAGATCACCTCCATCCTCAAGTCCCGCATCGAGGGGCTCGACCAGGGGCAGGCCGAGCTGACCGAGGTCGGCACCGTGCTGTCCGTCGCGGACGGCATCGCCCGCATCCACGGCCTCGAGAACTGCATGTCGTTCGAGATGCTCGAGCTCCCGCACGACGTGACGGGCCTCGCGCTGAACCTCGAGTCCGACAACGTCGGCGCCGTGCTCTTCGGCCCGTGGGAGAAGATCGTCGAGGGCGACACGGTCAAGCGCACCGGCCGCCTGCTCGAGATCCCCGTCGGTGAGCAGATGCTCGGCCGCATCGTCTCGCCGCTGGGCATCCCGCTCGACGGCAAGGGCGACATCGCCACGGAGGAGACCCGCCCGGCCGAGTTCAAGGCCCCGGGCGTCGTCGCGCGTCAGTCGGTCTCCGAGCCGATGCAGACGGGCCTCAAGGCGATCGACTCGATGATCCCGATCGGCCGCGGCCAGCGCGAGCTCGTGATCGGCGACCGCCAGACCGGCAAGACCGCGATCTGCATCGACACGATCATCAACAACAAGGACTCCGACCTGGTCTTCGTCTACGTGGCGATCGGCCAGCGCATGTCCACCGTCGTCGGCCTGGCCGAGACGCTCGCCGAGAACGGCGCCCTGGACAAGACGATCATCGTCGCGGCCCCGGCCGACGAGGCGGCGCCGATCAAGTTCCTGGCCCCGTACGCGGGCGCCGCCATGGCGGAGTACTTCCTCTACAAGGGCGGGCACGCGGTCGCGTTCTACGACGACCTCACCAAGCACGCCTACGCGTACCGGCAGATGTCGCTGCTGCTGCGCCGCCCGCCGGGCCGCGAGGCGTACCCGGGCGACGTCTTCTACCTCCACAGCCGCCTGCTCGAGCGCGCGGTCAAGCTCAACGACCAGCTCGGCGGCGGGTCGATGACGGCGCTGCCGATCATCGAGACGCAGGCCGGCGACGTGTCGGCCTACATCCCGACGAACGTCATCTCGATCACCGACGGGCAGATCTTCCTCGAGCCCAAGCTCTTCAACTCGGGCGTGCGCCCGGCGATCAACGTCGGCATCTCGGTGTCGCGCGTGGGCGGCTCGGCGCAGATCTCCCCGATGAAGAAGGTCGCGGGCCGCCTGCGCCTGGAGCTCTCGCAGTTCCGCGAGCTCGAGGCGTTCGCCCAGTTCGGCTCCGACCTCGACGCCGACACCCAGCGCACGCTGGCCCGCGGTGAGCGCCTGGTCAAGACGCTCAACCAGAACGAGCGCGAGCCGCTGGCCGTCGAGGACCAGGTCATCCAGGTCTACGCCGCGACCAACGGCTACCTCGACCGCATCTCCGTCGACCGCGTCGAGGAGTTCCTCGAGGGCCTGACCCAGCGCGCCCACAGCGAGGGCGCCGACCTCCTGAAGTCGATCGCCGGCGGCGACTGGTCCGACGGCACGCAGGACGCGGTCAAGAAGCTCGTGGGCGACTTCGCCGACGACTTCGGCCACGACCTCGACGAGGAGGGCCTGCCCAGCGGCGACGACGAGCCGGGCGCGCGGTCCGAGCAGTCCTCCGAGGAGTCCGCGGAGTCCGAGGAGTCCGAGACGGCCGGCGCCGCGGCCTAGCGCCGCGGCCAACGCCCACTCGCTGACGAGGAGCACGCTTGTCCCAGCGCGACATCAAGAACCGGATCTCGTCCGTCCAGAACATCCGCAAGATCACGCGCGCGATGGAGATGGTCGCGGCGGCGCGCCTGCGCCGGGCCGAGCAGCGCATCGAGGCGCTGCGGCCCTACGCGGGCGCCATCCGGCGCATGACCCGCCAGGCGGCGGAGGCGGCCGGCAGCGGTGAGCTGTCCAAGCTGCCGATCCTCGCCTCGCGCGACTCCGAGTCGACCGTCGCGATCCTCATGGTCACCGCGGACCGCGGCCTGGCCGGCGCGTTCAACTCGCAGATCATCCGCGCCGGCATCCGCGCCGCGGACGAGTTCGTCGGCGAGGGCAAGCAGGTCGAGTACTTCGCGACGGGGCGCCGCGGCGTGTCGTCGCTGACGTTCCGCGGCCGTGAGCCCAAGGGCAGCTACGTCGGGTTCACCGACCGGCCGTCCTACGCCAACGCGCGCGAGGTCGCCGAGGCGCTCATGGCCGCCTACGTCGACGGCGAGGTCGACCGCGTCGAGATCCTCTACAACGGCTACGTGTCGCCGCTGGTGCAGGAGGTGCGGCGCGAGACGCTGCTGCCGCTGCAGCAGGCGACGATCCTCGAGGGCAACGAGCGCGACCGCGAGGGCTCCGAGGGCGACTCGGGCCACCACGCCCTCGTCGAGTACGAGCCCGACCCGGTGGACATCCTCCAGCGGCTCGTGCCGGACTACGTGGAGATCTCGATCTTCCGCGCGATGCTGGAGTCCACCGCCTCCGAGCACGGCGCCCGCATGACCGCCATGCGCAGCGCGTCGGAGAACGCCGGTGACGTGATCAGCGACCTGACGCTCGAGATGAACCGCGCGCGCCAGGCGGAGATCACGCAGGAGATCATGGAAGTCGTCGGCGGCGCCGAGGCGCTCAGCTAGCCCGCCCAACCCCTCTCGAACACAGGAACCACCATGGCTGCCACTGCCGAGAACACCACCCAGACGGGCTCGAACACCGGCCGGATCGAGGAGATCCAGGGCGTCGTCATCGAGGCCGTCTTCCCCGACGAGCTCCCCGAGATCTACTCGGCCCTGGAGGTCGACCGCGAGGGCGACGAGCCGCTCGTCCTCGAGGTCCAGCAGCACCTCGGCGACGACCGCGTGCGGTGCGTCGCGATGGACTCCACCGACGGCATCGCCCGCGGCCAGGAGGTGCGCGACACCGGCGGGCCGATCACCGTCCCGGTCGGCGAGATCACCCTCGGGCGCATCTTCAACGTCCTCGGCGACCTCATCGACGAGGGCGAGCCGGTCGAGGTCAAGGAGCGCTGGCCGATCCACCGCTCGGCGCCGACCGTCGAGAACCTGACCCCGACGACCGAGATGTTCGAGACGGGCATCAAGGTCATCGACCTCCTCGCGCCCTACGCCAAGGGCGGCAAGGTCGGCCTGTTCGGCGGCGCCGGCGTCGGCAAGACCGTCCTCATCCAGGAGCTCATCCACAACCTCGCCAAGGAGCACGGCGGCCTGTCGGCCTTCTGCGGCGTGGGCGAGCGCTCCCGCGAGGGCAACGACCTCTGGGTCGAGATGACCGAGTCGGGCGTCATCGACAAGACGATGCTCGTCTTCGGCCAGATGAACGAGCCGCCCGGCGCGCGCATGCGCGTCGCGCTGTCCGGCCTGACGATGGCGGAGTACTTCCGCGAGCAGGGCGGCCAGGACGTGCTGCTCTTCATCGACAACATCTTCCGCTTCGTCCAGGCCGGCTCCGAGGTCTCGGCGCTCCTGGGCCGCATGCCCTCGCAGGTCGGCTACCAGCCGACGCTGGAGTCCGAGATGGGCCAGCTGCAGGAGCGCATCACCTCGACGCGCCAGGGCTCGGTCACCTCGGTGCAGGCGATCTACGTCCCGGCCGACGACCTCACCGACCCGGCCCCGGCGTCGGTGTTCGCCCACCTCAACGCGACCACCGTGCTCTCGCGCTCCATCTCGGAGAAGGGCATCTACCCGGCCGTCGACCCGCTCGACTCGACCTCGACGATCCTCAAGCCCGACATCCTCGGGCGCGAGCACTACGAGGTCGCCAACGCGGTCAAGGGCGTCCTGCAGCGCTACCGCGAGCTCCAGGACATCATCGCGATCCTCGGCATCGACGAGCTCTCCGACGAGGACAAGCTGGCCGTCGGCCGCGCCCGGCGCATCGAGCGCTTCCTGTCGCAGCCGTTCCACGTCGCCGAGCAGTTCACGGGCACCCCGGGCGAGTACGTGCCGGTCGCCGAGACCGTCCGCTCCTTCAAGGAGATCCTGGACGGCCAGCACGACGACCTGCCGGAGTCCGCCTTCCTCCTCAAGGGCTCGATCGACCAGGTCGTCGAGGCCGCGAAGAAGAGCTCGTAGCGCGTGGCGCACACGACGTTCACGGCCGAGGTCCTGACCCCCGAGGGGGAGGTCTTCAAGGACGAGGTCGAGCAGGTCTCCACCCGCACGGTGACCGGCTCGATCTCGTTCCTGGCCGGCCACCAGCCGCTGCTCGGCTTGCTCGAGCCCGGCGAGCTGCGGCTCTACAAGTCCGACAGCGACGTCGTGTCCCTCGCCCAGGGCGAGGGCTACGTCCAGGTCTCCGACAAGGGCGTGCTGCTCCTCGTCGAGGAGGCCCAGGACCCGTCGAAGCTCGACCGGTCCGACCTGCAGGACAAGCTCCGCCGCGCCGAGGAGGAGCTGTCGCGCTGCGAGGAGGGCTCCGAGGCGGCGAAGGTCGCCGCCCGCGACAAGCGTCGCTGGGAGACCTTCCTGCGCCTCGCCGGCGGCGAGGCCTAGATCCGCACGTCGAGGCCGGCGGCGAGCCCGTCGGCCTCGAGGCGCATCTGCTCGGTGGTCTCGGCCAGGTGGTGGTCGAGGGCCTCGAGCTCGGCGTCCTCGAGCTCGTCCACGGCGAGGTCGTCGCAGCTGGTGCAGTGCAGGGCGACGAGGTAGAGGCCCTCGTCGACGATGTCGAGCAGCTCGACCGGCACCACGAAGGGCGCCCCGCACGCCTGGCACTCGCTGAGCTTGCGCATGGTGGCCTCAACGACGCCTTGCCCCGGAACTTGCGCTTCCGTGGACGATGGTGAGCGTCTACGCGCCAACTCCGCGCGGACGGGTGCCTGACACGCGTCGGCTACCCTGCTTGCGGATGGACGAGCGGGTCCTCGCCGAGCGGCTGATCACCTACGACACGTCCACGCTCGACGGGCTGCGCGCCGCCGCCGGCTTCGTCAAGGGCTGGCTCGAGTCGCGCGAGCTCTTGGTGCAGGGGGTGGAGCACGACGGGCTGCCCGTCGTGCTCGTCGACGTGGGCGCGCCCGCCTCCGCCGGGGCCCCGACGGTCGTCCTGCACGGCCACCTGGACGTCGTCCCCGCCCACCCCGGCCAGTTCGACCCGCGCGTCGAGGGCGACCGGCTGATCGGCCGCGGCGCCTACGACATGAAGGGCGCGCTCGCCGCGATGATGTGCGCGGTCAAGGACGTCGCCGACCAGGACCGCGTGCGCGTGCGCTTCGTCTGCGTGCCCGACGAGGAGTCCGAGGACGTCTCGCGCCGCTCGACCGACACGCTGGTCGCCGAGGGCCTGCGGGGCGACTTCGCCATCACGGGCGAGCCGACCGACCTGCACATCGGCGTCCAGGCCAAGGGCGTGCTCGCGGTGCGCGTCGCGGTGACCGGCATCTCCGCCCACGGCTCGACCCCGTGGATGGGCGACAACGCGATCCTCAAGGCCCACGACGCGTTCCGGCGCATCGAGACGCTGCCGTTCTCGCGCGAGTCCAGCGACCTGTTCGACCGCCCGTCGATCAACCTCGCGCGCATCCAGGGCGGCGACGCGTTCAACAAGGTCCCCGACGTCTGCACGATGGACGTCGACATCCGCTTCCTGCCCAACCAGGACCCGGGCGAGGTCCTCGCGCAGATCCGCTCGATCCCGGACCTCGAGGTGGTGAAGTGCTTCACGCGCGCGCCGGCCATCGTCTCGCGGCGCAACCCGTACGTGCGCGCCCTGCGCGACGCGGTGGGCCGCACGATCGAGGGCGAGGCGCTCAGCGTCGGGCGCGACGGCGCCTCGGACGCCATCTCCTTCCTGGAGGCCGGCGTGCCGGCCGTGGAGTTCGGGCCGATCGGCGCGGGCCACCACGGGCCGGACGAGTGGGTCTCCATCGCGTCGCTCGCGCGCTTCCGCCAGGCCCTCGGGGACTTCGTGCGGCTGCTGCCCTCCTGGCTCGAGCGCGAGAGCGCCGGGCGCCCGGGCGGCCTGCGGGCCGTGGAAGGGGGAGGCGCCGCATGAGCCGCGAAGATGTCCGGGAGCCATGAGCCCGGAGCTCCCGGACCTCAAGCCCCCGCGCGTGGGGCGATCGCTGCTGTTGCGCGCCAGCGTCGGCGCGCTGCTGGTCACCGTCCTCGCCGCGGTGGCGACGGCGACCGCCGGCATCCTGGCCGTCGACGACCTCGGCAACCGGCTGGGCAGCGGCCAGGCCGCGATCGTCTTCGCCGACGACCCGGCCGACGAGGCCGACGAGATCGACGCCGACGAGGCCGGTGCCCCGCAGACGTTCCTGCTGCTGGGCTCCGACCGGCGCTGGGCCGACCTCAAGAAGAACAACAAGCTCCTCAAGCGCGACGCGCCCGCCCGCTCGGACACGCTCATGCTCGTGCGCATGAACCCCGGCGAGGGCGTGACCTCGGTGATGAGCGTGCCGCGCGACCTCATGGTCGACATCCCGGGCCACGGCCGGGCCAAGATCAACGACGCCTACTCGCTGGGCGGCGAGCAGCTGACCTTCCGCACGCTCAAGGCGCTGCTGGGCCAGGACTTCAAGATCCACCACGTCGTCAACGTGAACTTCGGCGGCTTCAAGGACGCCGTCAACGCCGTGGGCTGCGTGTACGTCGACGTCGACCGCCGCTACTACCACTCCAACGCGGGCCTGCCGGTCTCCCAGCACTACGCGGAGATCGACATCGACCCCGGCTACCAGGAGCTCTGCGGCCAGGACGCCCTGGACTACGTGCGCTTCCGCCACGCCGACTCCGACCTCGTGCGCGCCGCCCGCCAGCAGGACTTCCTGCGCGCCGCCAAGGACCAGATCTCGACCTCGGCGCTCATCGGCGACCGCGACAAGCTCATCGACGTCTTCGCCGAGAACGTCGCGACGGACAAGCGCCTGCAGTCGACCAAGGGCCTGCTGCGCGTCCTGAAGCTCGGGATCTTCTCCGCGGGCAAGCCGGTGCAGGAGATCCAGTTCCCCGCCCACTTCGCCGGCGACGAGACCAACTCGTACGTCGAGGCCTCCCAGGCGGAGGTCGACCGCACGGTCCAGCGCTTCCTGCACCCGCGCTCCGTGCTCAGCGCGCCGCGCAAGACGCCGTCGCTCACCCGCAAGGCCAAGAGCCGCTCGAGCCGCTCGACGTCGACGGCCGGCCTCGTCGACCGCCGCCGCCAGGGCGAGGACCTCATCGCCCCGACGGTCGCCAAGGGCAAGCTCGACTTCCCGCTGTACTTCCCGTCGAAGCTCACGACGCTCGGCCGCTACGCGACCGAAGACGGGGCGCCGCGCGTCTACACGATCCGCGACCGCGGCGGCAAGGCCCACGACGCCTACCGGCTCGTCGTCGTGCAGAACGCCCTCGAGGGCCAGTACTACGGCATCCAGGGCACGACCTGGCGCAAGCCGCCGTTCCTCGCACATCCGACGTCGACCGAGACGATCCGCGGGCGCAAGCTCCTGCTGTTCCGCTCGGGCTCGCGGCTGCGGCTCATCGCCTGGAAGACCCCGCGTGGCGTGTACTGGGTCTCCAACACGCTCAACAACAGGCTCACCAACGACCAGATGCGCGGCATCGCCTCGACGCTGCGCCGCTTCGGCCAGTGATGCTCCGCGCGCTCCTCGCCGGGCTGCTCATCATGGTCGCCGCCGCGGCGACCACGGCGACGACCGTCCTGCTCGAGGTCGACACGGCCGCGGGCATCTTCGACGAAGAGTCCGTCGACATCCCGGAGATCCAGGGCGCGCTGGACGACGTCGACCCGGGCGGCCCGCAGACGATCCTGCTGCTGGGCTCCGACCGCCGGTACGCGGACATCAAGACCAAGGCGCCGGTGCGCTCGGACACCATGATCCTCGTGCGCCTGGACCCGTCGAAGGGCGCGACGGCCGTCATGTCGCTGCCGCGCGACCTCAAGGTCCGCATCCCGGGCCACGGTACCGACAAGCTCAACGCCGCCTACGCGATCGGCCAGGAGAAGCTCGTGCTGCGCACGATCCGCGGGCTGCTGGCGCCGGCGTCCGACACCGGCTCGTTCCCGATCAACCACGTCGTCAACGTGAACTTCGGCGGCTTCCGGCGGGCGGTCAACCGCCTGGGCTGCGTCTACGCCGACGTCGACCGCAAGTACTTCAACGACAACGACCCGCCCTTCGGCGGCGGGCCGAACTACGCGACGATCGACGTCTCGGCCGGCTACCAGAAGCTCTGCGGCCAGGACGCCCTGGACTACGTCCGCTACCGCCACTTCGACTCCGACATCGTGCGCGCCGCACGCCAGCAGGAGTTCCTGCGCCAGGCCAAGGACCAGGTCGGCGTGTCGAAGATCTTCAGCGACCGCAAGGAGCTGCTGCGGATCTTCGCCCGCTACACGCAGACCGACATCCGCGGCACCAAGGCGATCCTGCGGCTGCTGAAGCTCGCCGTCGAGTCCGCGCGCAACCCGGTGCAGGAGGTCCAGTTCCCGGGGGACGTCAAGGGCGACTACGTCGAGGCCACCGACGAGGGGCTGCGGCGGGCGGTCGACCGCTTCCTCAACGCCAAGGGCTCGCCCGGCCGCCGCGGCGAGGAGCGCCGGACGTCGTCGGCGCGGACCTCGGCCTCCAAGCGCCGGCGGGCGCGGCGCGCGGGCCTGCCGCCCGGCATGGTGGTCAACCGGACGGCCAACGAGGACGTCGCGGTGCGCCTGGCGACGTCGCCCGCCGCGCGCGGGATGCCGGTCGTCTTCCCCAAGGCCCAGCTGTCGACCGCGACGCTGCAGGGCGACGACACGCGCGCCTACACGATCGTCAACCGCCAGGGCCGCCGGTACCCCGCGTACCGCATGGTCTTCAAGACCAACGAGATCGGCCAGTACTACGGCGTGCAGGGCACGACGTGGCAGGCCGCGCCGATCCTCGACAGCCCGTCCGAGCGGCGGCGGATCGGCGGCCGGCGCTACGAGCTGTTCTTCGACGCCGACCGGCTGCGGCTCGTGGCGTGGCGCACCAAGGGCGCCGTCTACTGGGTCTCGAACTCGCTGCTGCAGACGGTCAGCAACCGCCAGATGCTGGCGCTCGCGCAGTCGCTCTCGCGCATCGGCGCGAAGTAGCCCGGCCGACGGCGGGCGGCACCCCGGCCGACGCGACGCCTCGACGGCGTGGTGGATAACGTCCTGCGCCCCCATGGCGGAACGCGAGCCCATCGGCGTCATCGGCACCGGCTACGTCGGCCTCGTCACCGCGGCCGGCTTCGCCGAGCTCGGCTCCGACGTGATCTGCATCGACATCGATGCGGAGAAGGTCGAGGCCCTCAAGCGCGGCGAGATCCCGATCTACGAGCCCGGGCTCGAGGAGCTCGTGGCCAAGAACCGCGAGCGCCTGCAGTTCTCGACGGACATCAGCGACGCGCTCGAGCGCGCGCGGCTGCTGTTCGTCGCCGTGGGCACGCCCCCGACGTACTCGGGCGACGCCGACCTGTCGGCCGTCCACGCGGTCGTCGACGCCATGCCGGCGTCCGACCGCCACGCGCTCGTCATGAAGTCCACCGTCCCGGCCGGCACGGGCGCCGCGATCAAGCGGGTCTTCCGCGAGCAGGGCAAGGAGGGCTTCCGCTACGTCTCGTGCCCCGAGTTCCTCAAGGAGGGCTCGGCGGTGGCGGACTTCCTGGACCCGGACCGCGTCGTCATCGGCGACGACGGCGACTGGGCGGGCGACGCGGTGGTCGAGCTCTACGCGCCGCTCGAGGCGCCGCTCGTGCGCACGGACATCGCCAGCGCCGAGATGGTCAAGCTCGCCTCCAACGCGTTCCTGGCCACGAAGATCTCGTTCATCAACGAGATCGCCAACGTGTGCGAGGAGACGGGCGCCGACGTCCTCGAGGTCGCCAAGGGCATGGGCCTCGACGACCGCATCGGCCCGAAGTTCCTCCAGGCCGGCATCGGCTTCGGCGGCTCGTGCTTCCCCAAGGACGTCCAGGCGCTCAAGCAGCTCGCGGGCAACTCGGGCTACCACTTCCAGCTGCTGAACTCGGTCATCGAGGTCAACGAGCTCCAGAAGCGCCGGGTCATCGGCAAGCTCCACAAGCACCTCGGCGGGACGCTCGTCGGCAAGCGCATCGCGCTGCTCGGCCTGGCGTTCAAGCCCAACACCGACGACATGCGCGAGGCGTCCTCGCTCGTCCTCAGCGCGCGGCTGCAGGCCGCCGGCGCGCAGGTCTCGGTCTACGACCCGATCGCCGAGGAGGAGGCGCGCAAGCTCGTGCGCGGCGTGCGCTTCGCCTCCGACGCGCTGGACTGCGTGCGCGACGCCGACGCCGTCGTCCTCGTCACCGAGTGGGACGAGTTCAGGGGCCTGGACTGGAACGAGGCGGCGAAGGCCATGGCCGGCGACGTCGTCGTCGACGGGCGCAACGCCCTGGACCCGGAGGCGCTCCGGGCCGCCGGCCTCACCTACGAGGGCATCGGCCGGGGCTGATGGCGCCCGAGGAGGCCGCATGCAGGCGGTGATCCTCGTCGGCGGGGAGGGCACGCGGCTGCGTCCCCTGACCTCGCTGCACCCCAAGCCGGTCATCCAGCTCGTCGACCGGCCGTTCATGGTCTTCATGCTCGAGTGGCTGCGGGGCCACGGCGTCGACGACGTGGTCCTCTCGTGCGGCTTCCTGCCCACGAAGATCGAGGAGGCGCTGGGGGACGGCTCGGCGCTCGGCATCCGCCTGCGCTACGTCACCGAGCCCGAGCCGCGCGGCACCGCGGGCGCGCTGAAGTACGCCGAGGACCTGCTCGAGGACCGCTTCCTCATGCTCAACGGCGACGTGCTGACCGACGTCGACGTCAGCGCCCAACTGCGCCAGCACGAGGCGACCGGCGCGGTCGGCACGCTCGGCCTGGTGCCCGTGGAGGACCCGAGCGCCTACGGGCTGGTGCTGACGCGCGACGGGGGCGAGGTCACGGGCTTCCTCGAGAAGCCGGGCCACGACGAGCTCGTCGGGATCGACGAGTACCTGATCAGCGCGGGCATCTACGTCCTCGAGCGCGCGGTGCTCGACCGCATCGAGCCCGACCGCAACGTCTCGATCGAGCGCGAGGTGTGGCCGGCGCTCGTCGGCAACGGCCTGTACGGCTTCGCGGCGCGCGACGCCTACTGGCTCGACATCGGGACGCCCCAGCGCTACCTCGACGGCACGTTCGACATCGTCGACGGCAACGTCCGCACGGCGGTGCTGGACCGGCTGGGCGAGGGATCGCTCGCGGTCGACGGCGGCGCGACGCTCGAGGGCCGCGTGCTCGGGCCGGGCGTCGTCGGCGCCGGGACGCGGGTCGGCACCGGCTCCTCGGTCGGGCCGCAGGTCGTCCTGGGCCGCGGGGTCGAGGTCGGGCGCGGCACGCGCATCGAGCGGGCGGTGGTGCTCGACGGGGCGGTGGTGGGCGCGGGCTGCGAGCTGCGCGACTGCATCGTCGGCCCGGGAGCGCGGATCGGTGACCGCACGGTGGTGCGGGAGCTGGCGATGGTGGGCGAGGGCGCGGTGGTCGGTGACGACTGCGTCCTGGCGGCAGGCATGAAGCTGTTCCCCGGGGTCGAGCTGCCCGACGGGGCCGTGAAGTTCTGAGGAGAGAGAGCCAGAGATGACGACCATGCAGGACGCCGTGCTGGACCGCGAGACCATCGGACGCGTCGACGTCCACGACCAGCTGACGGACGTGCTCGCCATCCCCGAGCACCTCCGCGATGCGCTGTGGAAGGTGGAGTCCGCCGGCCTCGAGCTGTGGGACTCGCCGGGCGGCCTGGTGGTCGCCGGCATGGGCGTGTCGGCCCAGGGCGGCGCGCTCGCCCAGGCCGCGCTCGGCGACACCGCCTCGCGCCCGATCCTGGCCGCGCGCGCCTACGGCCTGCCGCCGTGGACGCAGCCGGACACGACCGTCCTCTGCGCGTCCTACTCCGGCAACACCGAGGAGACCCTCGCCTGCTTCGAGGCCGCCGGCGCCCTGGGGGCCCCGCGCGTCGTCGCCACCTCGGGCGGCCGCCTCGCCTCGCTGGCCCGCCAGGAGAACGTCCCGGTCATCCCGGTCGCCGGCGGCCTGCAGCCCCGCTCCGCCGTGGCGTACCTGACCGTCGCGGCCCTGGAGGTCGCGGCCATCTGCGGTGCCGGCCCGCGCATCACGACCGACATCGACGTCGCCGCCGAGCACCTCGAGTCCCTCGTGACCGAGTGGGGACCCGACGCCCCCGAGGACTCCCTGGCCAAGTCCCTGGCCCGCTCCCTCGCCGGCTCGACGCCCGTCGTCACCGGTGCCGGCCTCACCGCCCCGCTGGCCTGGCGCTGGAAGACCCAGCTCAACGAGAACGCCCAGGTCATGGCCTTCGCCGGCGAGCTGCCGGAGATCGACCACAACGAGATCGCCGGCTGGCACGGCGCCGCCGAGCAGGGCCGCTTCTCCGCGCTCTTCCTCGAGGACTCCGACACCCACCCGCGCATCCGCGACCGCGTCGACCTCACCGAGCAGCTCATCCGCGACCAGGCCACCTCGACGCACCGCGTCCAGTCCCTCGGGACCACGCCGGTCGAGCGCGTCTTCTCGCTCGTGCTCCTCGGCGACCTCGTCTCCCTGTACCTCGCGGTGCTGCGGGGCGTGGACCCGACGCCGGTGGACGTCGTCGCGCGGCTGAACTCGGAGCTGGCGGCGCGGTAGGCGTTCCTGGAGCGCCGCTCAGGCGTCCCGGTGGTGCGGGGCGTTCGCCGTCTCGCACTGAGGGAGGGGGAGCGCCGGCCCGCGCGTGGCACGCGAGGCGGGGCGGCGGTCGGTTCGGCCCCGGCCGACCGTGACCCTGAAGTTGACCGCCCATGCGGCGGTCAACTCCAGGGTCGCGGTCGTTGGTGGCGCCGTCGACCATCGAGTGGCGGATCGTCCGCTCTCCAGGCGGAGGATCCGCCAACGGATGGGGCCGAACGTCTCGCGGACCTCGCGAGCGTGGGTCGGTCCCGAACGTCCTCGCGGATCTCGCGAGCGTTGGTCGGTCCGTCTCCTTCACTGCGAGACAACGGCCGCTCCGGACCCCGGGATCGCCCGAACGGCGCGCCACCGAACGCCCGAGCGGAGCTCCACGACCGCCGCGACCGAAGATCCGGACACCGTCCATCAAGGACCACCCGGGCGGGTCGATCTCCGGGGAGCCGTGCCTCGCACCCCCCGCCGCCGTCTGCTCCTCCTGGCCAGCGCCGCGCTGGCCCTGACCTCGCCTGCCGCCGCACAGGCTGCGACGTTCGCCGTCACCGACGGGGTCCTCACCGTCCGTGCCGGGGCGGGGGAGGCCAACGCCCTCTCCGGGACGCACCCCAGCGCCTCGGTGCCGACGACGATCCGCTTCTCCGACACGGGCAAGCGGCCGACGATCGGCGCCGGGTGCACGGCGAGCGGGACGACCGTCGCGATCTGCACGGGCGTGACCTCGGTCGACGTCGACCTCGGCGACGGCGCGGACACCTTCACGGCGCCGAACCTCAAGGCGCCGACCACGGTCGAGGACGGCGCCGGCAACGACTACGTGCAGACCGGCCAGGCGGCCGACACGCTGCGCAACGGCGAGGGCGCCGACTGGCTGCTGGGCGGCTCGGGCGACGACCGGCTGCTCGACGGCCCGGGAGGCGACGTCCTCAAGGGCGACGGCGGGCGCGACGTCGTGGACTTCAGCGCCGAGACCCAGCCGGTCACGCTCACCGCCGACGACCTGACTGGCGACGGCGCGGCGGGGGAGGGCGACGACGTGCGCTCGGACGTCGAGGTCCTGCTCGGCGGCAGCGGCGCGGATGTGCTCAAGGGCTCGCGCTCCTCGGTGGCGATCTCCGGCGGCGCGGGCGACGACCGCATCACCGGCGGCGACGGCAACGAGGCGCTCGACGGCGGCCCCGGCAACGACACCATCGCCGGCCAGGGCGGGATCGACGGCCTCGTCGGCGGCGACGGGTCCGACGCGCTCGACGGCGGCGCCGGCAACGACGGCCTGTCGGGCGGCGAGGGCGCCGACACGCTGGCGGGCGCCGCGAACGACGACGTCCTCGACGGCGGCGCGAGCGACGACGTGCTCGACGGGGGCGACGGCGTCGACCGCCTCGAGGCCGGCGACGGGCGCGACACGCTCGACGGGGGCCCGCGCGACGACCTCCTGCTCGGCGGCGCCGGCGCCGACGGCCTCACCGGCGGCGACGGCGTGGACCGCCTCGAGGGCGAGGCCGGGGACGACCGCCTCGACGGCGGCGCGCTCGACGACCGCCTGCTCGGCGGCGGCGACGACGACACGGTCCTCGGCGGTGACGGCCGCGACCGCCTCGAGGGCGGCGAGGGCAGCGACGGCCTGGACGGCGGCGCGCTCGAGGACGTCCTGCTCGGCGACGCCGGCGACGACGTCCTGCTCGGCGCCGACGGCTACGACCGCCTCGACGGCGGCGACGGCCGCGACCGCCTCGAGGGCGGCGCCCAGGACGACCTGCTGGACGGCGGCGCCGGCCCCGACGCGCTCGCCGGCGGCGCCGGGGACAACGACCTCGCCGACTTCCGCGCCCGCGGCGCCGGCGTCACCGTCACGCTCGGGGTGGCCGGCGGCGACGGCGAGCCCGGCGAGGACGACGACGTCCAGGACGACGTCGAGAAGGTCCTCGGCGGCAACGGCGACGACCGCGTCGTCGCGGCGACCCCGCCGCGGGCCTTCGCCGGCGGCCCGGGCTTCGACACGCTCGAGCTCTCCCTCGCGCCCGCCGCGGTGACCTCCCCGGTCCTCGGCGGCGACGACACCGTCGACGATGCGCCGTGGTTCGACGTCAAGGGCGTCGTGGTCGACCAGCTCGTCGGCTCGCGCTTCGGCGACCGCCTCACCGGCACCGACGGCGGCGAGGTCCTCGACGGTGGTCCCGGCGACGACGTCCTCGACGGCCAGGGCGGCCCCGACGTCCTGCGCGGCGGCGACGGCGAGGACCGCACCTCCTACGCGGCCCGCAGCGGCCCGGTCACCGTGACGATCGACGGCGAGGCCGGCGACGGCGAGCCCGGCGAGGGCGACCTCGTCGACACCGAGGAGGTCGAGGGCGGCTCGGGTGCGGACCGCCTCACCGGCGGCGCGGGCGTCGACGTCCTCTCGGGCGGCCCCGGCAACGACGCGCTCCAGGGCGGCCCCGGCGACGACGCGCTCATCGGCGGCGTCGGCGCCGACGTCCTCGACGGCGGGGCCGGCGGCGACGCGCTGTCGGCCTACGACGGCGCCGCCGACACCCTCGTGTGCGACGCGAAGGCCGACCTCGCGGCCGGCGACACGGTCGACAAGGTGCGCGGCTGCTCGGCGGCCGCGGTCCGCCAGCGCTACGCCGCGCCGCCGCCGCTGACCGCCGCCTCGTCGCCGACCGCCGTCACCTCGGGCATCACCTTCACCGCCCGCCCGGTCCCGCCGCCGGTCAGGCTCACGCGCTCCTCGGTCGTCCGCCACGGCTCCACGAAGAACGACGTCCTGCGCGGCGGCCCCGGCCCCGACCGCCTCAACGGCGGCCGCGGCGCCGACCGCCTCTCCGGCCGCGGCGGCAGCGACCGCGTGCTCGGCGGCGTCGGCGAGGACCGCATCGACGGCGGCGCCGGCACCGACGTGCTGCGCGGCCAGGAGGCGCCCGACCGCCTCACCGGCGCCGCGGGCGACGACACGCTGCTCGGCGAGACCGGCTCGGACCGCCTCGACGGCGGCGCGGGCGACGACGCGATCACCGGCGCCTCGGGCGACGACAAGGCCTCGGGCGGCGCGGGCGACGACCAGCTGCTGGGCGGCTTCGGCCACGACGAGCTGCGCGGCGGGTCGGGCCAGGACGTCCTCACCGGCGACTACGCGCCGGACCTGCTCGACGGTGGCCCGGGCAACGACCAGCTCGACGGCGGCTCGGGCAACGACGTCCTGCGCGGCGGCGACGGCGACGACCGCCTGGTCGGCGGCACCGCGGGCGACGAGCTCAGCGGCGGCGCGGGCAACGACGTGGTCGTCGTCCTCGACGCGGGGACCGACCGGGCCATCGACTGCGGTCCCGGCGCCGACGTCCTCGTCGTGGCGCCCGGCAAGGAGGGCCGCGCGAAGGCCCGCCAGGCGACCGGCTGCGAGAGCACCCAGGTCCAGGACCGCCCGGAGGCCGACCCCGCGCAGGGCACGACGGTCCTGACCGCCGACGGCGGCGAGGCCCGCGCCGGCGGCGCGCGCCGCGACAAGCTCCTCGGCGGCGCCGGCGGCGACGTGCTCGTCGGCGGCGGGGAGGAGGACGTCGTCTGGGGCGACCAGCGGCCCGGCACGGCGGCCCCCGACCTCCTGCGCGGCGGCGAGGGCGACGACACGATGTACGGCGGGGGCGGGCCCGACGTCGTCGAGGGCGGCGCGGGCGACGACTACGTCCAGGGCGACGCCGGCGACGACCTGCTGCGCGGGGGCCTCGGTGCCGACACGATCCGCACGGGCGCGGGCAAGGACCGCGTCGAGGCCGGGCCCGGCGACGACGAGGTCCGCGCGGCCGCCGACGGCCGCGACACGATCGACTGCGGCACCGGCAAGGACCGCGCGATCGTCGACAAGGACGACCGGGTCCGCAACTGCGAGGTCGTGCGCCGCGGCTGAGCGCGGCAGCGTGTCCGATCGCACTTTTCGGGCCTGGAGCAGCCGGGCAGGCTCCCTCGCATGTCCCCACTGGCCCGCATCCCCCTCGACATCGCGAAGTTCGCCCTGCGCACCGGCGTGAGCCTCGGGCGGACCGCCTTCGACCAGCTGGCGGATCGCCTGCCGGTCGGCGGCCACGGGGACGGCGGCGCCCAGCAGGCCAACGGCACCGCGACCGCCACACCGCCCGCCAGTGAGGCCGTGCGCGACGCCCCGCCGACGCCGGCCCCCGCGCCCCGCCCGCGGCGCGCCCAGGAGGTCAGCCAGAAGCGCAACCCGCCCGCGGGCACGCCGATCGGCCGTCCCGACACCGCCCCCGCGACGCCCGACCTCGAGGCGACGCCGGAGTTCGCCCCCCGCCACGTCGACACCGGCGTCACCGAGGTCGCCTCGTTCGGCCCCGAGGACGACGCGGGCCCGAGCATCACGGTCGACGCGCCGTGGCCCGACTACGACGGCATGAGCGCGAGCGCGGTCGTCGCCCGGGTCCGCGACGCCGACGACGCCACGAAGGCCGCCGTCCTGCTCTACGAGCGCCAGGGCAAGGGGCGCAAGACCGTCATCACGGCCGCCGGCGGGTAGGCGCGCCGCCCGCCGAAGATGCGGGAACCTTGACACAACTGTGTTAGGGTTTGTCCCCAGTGGACGCCCTGACCATCCACGAGGCTGCCGAGACGACCGGGTGGTCGCCGCGCATGCTGCGCTACATCGAGCGCATCGGCCTCGTCGATCCTCGGCGCTCGGAGGCGGGCTACCGCCTCTACGGCGCCGAGGAGCTCCAGCGGCTGCGCACCCTGCGCATGCTGCTCCAGGAGCACGACGTCGGCCTCGGGGAGATGGGCTTCGCGCTACGCCTGCGCCGCGACTCCGAGCTGGAGGACGCGGTGGAGGCGTGGTTCGAGGCACGCCCGGAGCGTCCCGCCGACGTCGCAGCGGACGACTGGCTGGCCTGGGAGCAGGTCCGCCACCAGCGCCTCCTCGCGGCGGTCGGGCAGACCCAGCACACCACCGTCAAGGAGACCAGCGCATGAGCGCCATCGAGACGACCGACTACAAGGTCGCCGACATCTCCCTGGCCGACTTCGGTCGCCAGGAGATCACCCTCGCCGAGCACGAGATGCCCGGCCTCATGTCCGTCCGCCGCGAGTACGCCGACGCGCAGCCCCTCAAGGGCGCCCGCATCAGCGGCTCGCTGCACATGACGATCCAGACCGCCGTCCTCATCGAGACGCTCGTCGCCCTCGGCGCCGAGGTCCGCTGGGCGTCCTGCAACATCTTCTCGACCCAGGACCACGCCGCGGCCGCCATCGCCGCCGCCGGCATCCCGGTCTTCGCCTGGAAGGGCGAGACGCTCGAGGAGTACTGGTGGTGCACCGAGCAGATGCTCCGGTGGCCCGACGGCAAGGGCCCGAACATGATCCTCGACGACGGTGGCGACGCCACGATGCTCGTCCACAAGGGCACCGAGTTCGAGAAGGCCGGCGCCGTGCCGGACCCGGCGGGCGCCGAGTCCGAGGAGTTCCAGGTCTTCCTCTCGCTGCTGCAGCGCTCGCTGCAGGAGGACCCGCAGCGCTGGACCGAGATCGGCAAGGAGATCCTCGGCGTGACCGAGGAGACCACCACCGGCGTGCACCGCCTGTACGAGCTGGCCAAGCAGGGCGAGCTCCTCTTCCCGGCGATCAACGTCAACGACTCGGTCACCAAGTCGAAGTTCGACAACCTCTACGGCTGCCGCCACTCGCTGGTCGACGGCATCTTCCGCGCGACCGACGTCATGCTCGCCGGCAAGCACGCCGTCGTCTGCGGCTTCGGCGACGTCGGCAAGGGCTCGGCCGCCTCGCTGCGCGCCCAGGGCGCCCGCGTGACGATCACCGAGATCGACCCGATCTGCGCGCTGCAGGCCTGCATGGAGGGCTACGACGTCAAGACGCTCGACGAGGTCGTCGAGACCGCCGACGTCTTCATCACGACGACCGGCAACAAGGACATCATCATGGCCGCCGACATGGCCCGGATGAAGCACCAGGCCATCGTCGGGAACATCGGCCACTTCGACAACGAGATCGACGTGGCCGGCCTGCAGAAGATCGCCACGCGCGAGAACGTCAAGCCGCAGGTCGACCTCTACCGCTTCGAGGACGGCAAGGCGATCATCCTGCTGTCCGAGGGCCGCCTGCTGAACCTCGGCAACGCGACGGGCCACCCGTCGTTCGTGATGTCGAACTCCTTCACGAACCAGACGATCGCCCAGATCGAGCTGTTCACGAAGAACGACGAGTACGAGAAGCAGGTCTACGTGCTCCCGAAGCACCTGGACGAGAAGGTCGCCCGCCTGCACCTCGACGCCCTCGGCGCCAAGCTCACGACGCTGCGCGAGGACCAGGCCGCCTACATCGGCGTCCCGGTCGAGGGCCCGTACAAGCCCGACCACTATCGCTACTAGTCAGGGCTCCGCGCGGATCGCGTGGGCGGGCGGGCAGATGCCCGTCCTGCGCTCGATCCGCGACCGCTTCGGCGCCGACCGTCCCCTCGAGGGGGTGACGGTCGGCGCCTGCCTGCACGTGACGGCCGAGACGGCCAACCTCGTGCAGGCCCTGACGGCGGGCGGGGCGCGCGTCAGCCTGTGCGCCCCCAACCCGCTGTCCACGCAGGACGACGTCGTCGCGGCGCTGCGGGCCGACGGCTGCGACGTCCACGCCACCCGGGGCCAGGACCCGGCGGCGGGGATCGCCGAGGTGCTGGCGACCGCCCCGCGGGTGACGCTCGACGACGGCGCCGACCTCGTGCTCGGCCTCCACGTCGCTGGCGACCTGCCCGACGGCTTCCTCGGCGGGACCGAGGAGACCACGACCGGCCTGTCGCTGCTGCGCCGCGCGGCGCTGCGCTGCCCGGTGTTGGCGGTCAACGAGGCGCGCTCGGAGCGCGTCTTCAACGACCACCACGGCACGGGGCAGTCCGTGCTCGACGGCATCCTGCGCGCCACGAACCTCCTGTGGCCGGGGCGGACGGTCGTCGTGCTGGGCTACGGCACGACGGGCCGCGGCATCGCCGCGCGCGCCCGCGGGGCGGGGGCGCAGGTCCTCGTCTGCGAGGTCGACCCGGTCCGCGCGCTCGACGCGCGGATGGAGGGCTTCGACGTCCTGCCGGCGCTGGAGGCCGCCGAGCGCGGCGACGTCTTCATCACCGTGACGGGCAGCCGGGGCGTCCTGCGCGCCGAGCACTTCGCGCGGATGAAGGACGGCGCGATCCTCGCCAACGCGGGCCACTTCGACGTGGAGATCGACCTCGCCGCGCTGGGCGCCGGCGAGCAGGTCCTGCCGCTGGTCACCCAGCACGAAGTCGGCGGCCGACGACTCAACCTCCTGGCCCAGGGGCGGGTCGTGAACCTCGCCGCGGGCCAGGGCCACCCGGCGTCGGTCATGGACATCTCGTTCGCGCTGCAGGCGCTGGCGGTCGAGCACCTCGTGCGCTGTGCGGGCGAGCTCGAGTCCGGCGTCCAGCCGGTCCCGGAGGTCCTGGACCGCGAGGTCGCGCGCCTCAAGCTCGTCTCGCTGGGCGTCCGGATCGACGACATCACCGACGAGCAACGCTCCTACCCCGGCGCCGGCGGGTAGGTTCCGGCGCCGATGAGCGCCGCCGAGAAGCTGCGGGAGGCCGGGGTCGGGGAGGCCGCGGTCCAGACCTTCGAGCGCCAGCTCGCCCTGCTGCGCGAGGGCGAGGCCGGCGCGCTGCCCGAGTCCGAGCTCGAGCCGGTCCAGGACGTGCCCGACATGGACGAGCTGCCGGAGGACGGAGAGACCGCGCGCGCGGCGCTGGACCGCGTCGTCGTCCTCAAGCTCAACGGCGGCCTGGGCACGTCGATGGGCATGACGCAGGCCAAGTCCCTGCTGCCGGTGAAGGAGGGGCGCTCGTTCCTCGACGTCATCGCGGCGCAGGTCCTCGGGCTGCGCCAGCGCACCGGTGCGCGCGTCCCGCTGGTGCTCATGGACTCCTTCGCCACCCGCGAGGACTCCCTGGCCGCCCTGCGCCGCCACGAGGGCATCGAGGCCGACGTCCCGCTCGACTTCCTGCAGAACAAGGTCCCGAAGCTCGACGCGGAGAGCCTCGAGCCCGTGACGTGGGAGGCCGACCCGGACAAGGAGTGGGCGCCGCCCGGGCACGGCGACCTCTACGTCGCGCTGCAGACCTCGGGGATGCTCGAGCAGCTGCTCGGCGCGGGCTACCGCTGGGCGTTCGTCTCCAACGCCGACAACCTCGGCGCGGTGCTCGACGAGCGGATCCTCGCGTGGGTCGTGCGCGAGGAGATCCCGTTCGCCATGGAGGTCGCCGACCGCACGGCGGCCGACCGCAAGGGCGGCCACCTCGCCCGGCGGCGCGACGGCGGCGGCCTCGTCCTGCGCGAGATCGCCCAGACGCCCGACGAGGACGTCGACGCCTTCCAGGACACCGCGCGCCATCGCTTCTTCAACACGAACACGCTGTGGGTCGACCTCGAGGCGCTCGCCGCGACGCTGCGCGCGCGCGACGGCGTCCTGGGCCTCCCGATGATCGTCAACCGCAAGACGGTCGATCCGGGCGACAAGAGCTCGACGCCGGTCATCCAGCTCGAGACGGCGATGGGCGCGGCGATCGACGTCTTCGAGGGCGCCGCGGCCCTGCGCGTCCCCCGCACCCGCTTCGCGCCGGTCAAGACGACCAACGACCTCCTCGGCGTGCGCTCCGACGCCTACGTCGTCGCCGACGACGGCTCCCTCCAGCTCGACCCCTCCCGCACCGCGCCGCCGGTCATCGACCTCGACCCCGACCACTTCAAGCTCGTCGCCGACTTCGAGGCGCGCTTCCCGTCGGGCCCGCCGTCGCTGGTGCGCTGCGACCGGCTCGTGGTGCGCGGCGACGTGCGCTTCGGGGCGGACGTCGTCGTCGAGGGGGAGGTCGAGGTGGGCGAGGACGTGCCGGACGGGGCGCGGTTGGTGGGCTGAGCGGGCGCTGCGGCGTCGCGGGGCGCGCGGCCGTCGGTGGCGTTCCGCTCGAGCGGTCGCGGGAGGCGGGGCGTTGGCCGTCTCGCAGCGAGGGAGGGAAGGTCCTCGCGGGCGCGTGGTTCGCGGGGCGCCGCGGGCGGACCGTTCGCCGCCGGCCGACCGTGACCCTGTCCTCGGGCGCGATCATCGCGCCGCACGACAGGGTCGTCGAACCAGCGGCGCCCAACTGCGAGCCGGTCCGCACTTCGCGCCCCTGACGACGGTGAGTGGGGAGTTGCGCTCGAACAGCGAGCGCAAGTCCCCACTCACGCTCGCCGGACCCCCACCAGCGCCGGCGGAGGACGCGCCGGCGGGCGCTTCCCTCCCTCAGTGCGAGACCGCGACCGTCCCGCACCCGACGAACGCCGGGACTGAACGCCGCAGCCCGCTACGACGACGCGTAGCGCTCCCGCCGCTCCTCCTCGCGCTCGCTCTCGGAGAGCGCGCGCACGAAGAGCCACGCCAGCGCGATGCCCATGACGATCGACTGCTCGACGGCCATGAGCGCACCGGCGAAGGACTGGTCGTCCTGCGGCGAGAGGCCCCAGACGTCGCCCTGGCGGACGTAGAAGTCGTAGAGGGGCTCGGGGGCGAAGGTCAGGACGATGCCGACCGCGCCGACGAGGACCTTCGTGACGACCATGTAGACGACGGGCTGCAGGCCGGAGAACGAGCGGCGGCGGATCGGCGAGAGCAGGTGCCACCAGTAGAGGAAGCCGGCGCTCGTCATGCAGACGTGCTCGAGGACGTGGACGACGTCGTGCTCGAGCGCGGCGTCGTACATGGCCGGCACGTGCCAGAGCCACATGAACCCGACGTAGAGGGCGACGGCGAACCACGGCGACGCCAGGGGGCCGGCGGCCTCCTCGAGGCGGTGCATGCGTCGGGTGACCGGGCGCAGGAGCACCTTCGTCGTCCCGGCCAGGAGCAGGACCGGGGCGACGTCCAGCAGCAGGACGTGCTGGAGCATGTGCATCCCGAAGACCTGCTCGCCCAGGGCGTCGATGGGGGAGATGAGCGCGGCGAAGAGCGCGAGCCAGCCGCCGGCGAAGCAGGCGATCCGCCAGGCCGGCGCGGCTTTGGCGCCGCCGGCCCGGCGGGCGGCCGGGACCCGGCGCGCGTAGAGCACCGCCAGCAGCGCGAGGACGACGATCGGCCCCGGCGCGAACGTCCACGAGGCGTCGACGGCTCCGACCGGCACCCGGCGCAGGCTACGCCTACCCGCGCGCGTGCAGCGTGCGGGTCACCGTCACCGCCCGCACGTCCTGCGCGCCCGCCAGCAGCAGGGCGCGGGCGGCGGCGTCGAGCGTCGCGCCCGTGGTGTGGACGTCGTCGACGAGCAGGACCACCGCGGGCGCCGCGTCGACGACCTCGACCCGTGCCACACCGGCGCCGGCCAGCCTCGAGCGCCGGCCGGCGCCCGCATGGGCGGCGGCATGGCCGCGGCGGCGCAGGACCGCGGCCGCCGGCAGGGCCGTCCGCGCCGCGACCAGGCCCGCGAGCAGCGCCGTGTGGTCGACGCCCCGCAGCCGGCGGCGCAGCGGGTCGGCCGGCACGGGCACGACGGTCGCGCCGCGCGTCAGCGGCTCCGGGACGCTCGCGGCGACCTGCGCGGCGAGCAGGTCGGCCACCCGGACGGCGCCCCGCTCCTTCAGCGCCAGCACGAGCCGGCGCGCCGGCCCCGCGTGGGCCAGCGGCGCCCAGGACGCCGAGAACGCCGCGCGCGCGGCCGGACAGCCGCCGGTCACCCGACCGCACGGCCGCGGCAGCCCGCAGCGCCCGCAGAGCTCCCCGTGCAGCCACGGCAGCGACGCGCGGCAGCGCGCGCACAGCGCGACTCCGCGGCGCGGCGGCGGCGCGCCGCACGCGGCGCACGAGGGCGGGACGAGGAGGTCGAGCACGCCGCCGATGGTCGCCCTGCGGACCGGTGCGGCACAGCACCTGACGGTGCCGACTTCGCGCCAGGACGGTGGATCGACACGCGGTCGGTCCCCGTCTGGACGAACAGGCGTTGTGCTGCTTGCCACTTGGGTCTAGTCTCGGCGAAAGCGACCACACCCGACGAAGGAGGGTGCATGAAGATCGACGTCAAGGGCCGGAACGTGACGGTCACCGACGATCTCAGGGAGCACGTCGAACGGCGGTTCGACAAGGTCGGTCGCCAGGTCTCGGACCTGGCCCACCTGGAGCTGGAGCTCTGGCAGGAGCGCAACCCGGCGAACCCCGACTGCTACGTCGCCGAGGTGACGCTGCACATCAAGGGCGGCCTGCTGCGCGCGCGCGACGCCTCGCGCGACCTCAGGCACTCGATCAACCTCTGCGCCGACGAGCTGGCGCGCCAGGTCAAGCGTGACCGCGTGCGGCGCCGGCGCCGGCGCGAGATGCGGGCCTCCGCGCAGGGCGCGCAGCCCGCGCTGTAGCGCTCAGACAGCGCGTCGGCGGACGCGCTGTGACGGAACTGCGCAGAGCGCGCGGCCGGGAGGGACCTGCCTCTACACTCGGACGCATGGGCCTTCTCGACCGCGCGCTCAACATCGGCGAGTCCAAGCAGTTCCGCCAGTACGAGAAGCGCGTCGCGCGCATCGCCGACTTCGAGCCCGAGCTGGAGCTCGAGTCCGACGAGGAGCTGCGTGCGCGCATGGACGACCTGCGCGACCATGTCCGGTCGGTGGCCGACAAGGACCAGGCGGCCGCGCTCGACGACGTCCTGCCCGAGTGCTTCGCGATCGTCCGCGAGGTCGGCAAGCGCAAGATGGGCATGCGCCACTTCGACGTCCAGCTCATCGGCGGCATGGTCCTCCACGGCGGCCAGATCGCCGAGATGAAGACCGGCGAGGGCAAGACGCTCACCGGCACGCTCGCCGTCGTCCTCAACTCGCTGGCCGGCAAGGGCGTGCACGTCGTGACGGTCAACGACTACCTCGCCCAGCGCGACGCCGAGTGGATGAAGCCGCTCTACGACGCGTGCGGCGTCACCGTCGGCGTGCTGCAGAACATGCAGCCCTACGAGGACAAGCGCGCCGCCTACGCCTGCGACGTCACGTACGGGACGAACTCCGAGTTCGGCTTCGACTACCTGCGCGACAACATGGCCCAGACCATGGAGGAGAAGGTCCAGCACGGCGGGCGCATCGCCGAGGACGGCCGCCCCCTCGCGATGCACTTCTTCGGGCTGGTCGACGAGGTCGACAACATCCTCATCGACGAGGCGCGCACGCCGCTCATCATCTCCGGCGCCCCCGAGCAGGCCGCCGACCTCTACGTCCAGTTCGCCAAGCTCGCCCGCACCATGCAGTCGGGCAAGCGCCCCGAGGGCATGGACCCGCGCACGAAGAAGGAGTTCGTCGCGGACTTCGACTTCGAGTTCGACGAGAAGCACAAGACCGTCTCGGTCACCGAGCAGGGCGTCGAGAAGGCCGAGCGCTTCCTCGGCATCGACCACCTGTACCGCGCCGAGAACGGCCACCTCGTCAACCACCTCCACCAGTCGCTGAAGGCCGAGGCGCTCTACAAGAAGGACGTCGACTACGCGGTCGTCGACGGCGAGGTGAAGATCATCGACGAGTTCACCGGCCGCATCCTCGACGGCCGGCGCTGGTCGGAGGGCCTGCACCAGGCGGTGGAGGCCAAGGAGGGCGTCCGCATCCAGGAGGAGAACCAGACGCTCGCCTCCATCACGCTGCAGAACTACTTCCGCATGTACTCCAAGCTCGCCGGCATGACGGGCACCGCCCTCACCGAGGCGACGGAGTTCATGAAGATCTACAAGCTGCCCGTCGTCCAGATCCCGACGAACCGCCCGGTCGCCCGCCAGGACAAGAACGACCAGGTCTTCAAGACCAAGGAGGGCAAGTGGTCGGCGGTGACGCGCGAGATCGCCGCGCGCCACGAGAAGGGCCAGCCCGTGCTCGTCGGCACGATCTCCGTCGAGGTCTCCGAGCTCCTGGGCGCGAGGCTCAAGCAGCGCGGGATCCCGCACACCGTCCTGAACGCCAAGCCCGAGTACGCCGAGCGCGAGGGCGAGATCGTCGCCGAGGCCGGCCAGCCCGGCGCGGTCACGATCGCGACGAACATGGCCGGCCGCGGCGTGGACATCAAGCTCGGCGGCAACGCCGAGCACCGGGCGATGCTCGAGCTGCGCAAGCTCGGCCTCAAGCCCGGCGACCCGGACTACGATGAGCGGCTGGAGCAGATCCTGCCCGCGCTCGAGGAGCAGGTCGCCGCCGACCGCGAGAAGGTCATGGAGGCCGGCGGCCTGTTCATCTGCGGCACCGAGCGCCACGAGTCGCGCCGCATCGACAACCAGCTGCGCGGTCGCGCCGGCCGCCAGGGCGACCCGGGCGAGACGCGCTTCTTCCTCTCGGCCGAGGACGACCTGGTCCGCCTCTTCGCCGGCGACCGGATCTACAAGATCCTCGACCGCCTGGGCACGCTCGACGACGAGGGCAACGAGGAGCCCATCGAGGCGGGCATGCTCACGAAGCAGATCGAGAAGGCCCAGCGCAAGGTCGAGGAGCAGAACTTCCTCATCCGCAAGCGCGTCCTCGAGTACGACGACGTCATGAACGAGCAGCGGCGCGTCGTCTACGCGTACCGCGACGAGGTGCTCGAGGGCAAGGACATGGGCCCCGTCGCCCGCGAGGAGATCGACGGCGTCATCCGCCGCATGGTCGACGAGCACACGCCGTCGGACTACGTGGAGGAGTGGGACCTCGAGGGCCTCGCCGTCGCGCTCAACGACGTCTTCCCGGCCGAGCTCGTCCCCGAGGTCGACGACGAGTCGATGGACCGCGAGGAGCTCATCACCTCGCTGCAGGAGAAGTCGCGCGAGCTCTACGACGCCCGCGAGGCGGAGCTCGGCGAGGAGCTCATGCGCGCGCTCGAGCGTTACCTGCTGCTGCAGATCATCGACCAGCGCTGGCGCGAGCACCTCTACGACATGGACTACCTGCGCGAGGGGATCCACCTGCGCGGGTTCGCCCAGATCGACCCGCTCGTCGCCTACAAGAACGAGGCGTTCGACCTCTTCACCGACCTGATGAACAGCGTCTGGTCGGACTTCGCGCGCATGGTGTTCCACGTCGAGGTCCAGGTCGAGGGCCAGGAGGCCACGCCCGAGCAGTACGAGCCCTCGGCCGGCCGCTCGCAGACGCGGCCCGGCAACGTCCAGTACTCGGGCGGCGTCGGCACGGCGCAGCCCAGCGCGCTGGCCGCCGCGGCCGGCGCGGGCACCGCGATGGCGCCCGACGGCTACGCGCCGGAGGACGACGGCCAGCTGCACTCGCCGGTCGTCGAGCAGCGCGTCGTCGACGAGCACGACCAGCTCGGGCGCAACGACCCGTGCTGGTGCGGGTCGGGGCGCAAGTACAAGAAGTGCCACGGCGCCTAGCGCGTGGCTGAGGCCACACAGCTCTCCCCGCAGCAGCGCCTCGCGGCCGTCCGCGAGCAGCACGCGCTGCTCGAGCGCGGCTTCGACGCCGACGCGCTGGCCGCGCACGTCACCGAGCTCGAGGACCAGATGCAGGCGCCGGGCTTCTGGGACGACCCGGACAGCGCGGCGAAGGTCTCGGCCGACCACGCGCGCTCGACGCGCCGGCTGGAGACCTGGCGCTCGCTGGTCTCCGACGTCGAGGACCTCGAGGGGCTGATCGAGCTCGCGGCCGAGGACGACGACCTCGCCGAGGAGCTCGAGGGCCAGTTCGCGTCCGTCGAGGACCGGCTGGGCACGCTCGAGGAGGAGCGGCTGTTCTCCGGCAAGTACGACGCGGGCGACGCGCTCGTGTCCGTCAACGCCGGCGCGGGCGGCACCGACGCCCAGGACTGGGCCGAGATGGTCCTGCGCATGCTCATGCGCTGGGCCGAGAGCCGCGGCTTCAAGGTCGAGCTGCTCGAGGCCAGCGCGGGGGAGGAGGCCGGCATCAAGTCGGCGACGTTCCGCGCGGCGGGCGAGAACGCCTACGGCCTCTTCGGCGCCGAGCGCGGCGTGCACCGCCTCGTGCGCATCTCGCCGTTCGACTCCCAGGGCCGGCGCCAGACCGCCTTCGCCGGCGTGGAGGTCGCGCCCGTGGTCGAGGAGGTCGGCGACGTCGAGATCGACCCCGACGACCTGCAGGTCGACACCTACCGCGCGTCAGGCGCCGGCGGCCAGCACGTCAACAAGACCGACTCGGCGGTGCGCATCACCCACAAGCCGACCGGCACCGTCGTGCAGTGCCAGAACGAGCGCTCGCAGTCGGCCAACCGCGACACGGCCATGAAGATGCTGCGCGCCAAGCTCCTCGCCCTGCAGGAGCGCGAGCGCGCCGAGGAGATCGCCCGGGAGAAGGGCGAGGCGCAGGACGTCGGCTGGGGCTCCCAGATCCGCTCCTACGTCCTGCACCCCTACACGATGGTCAAGGACCACCGGACCGACCACGAGGTCGGCGACGCCCAGCGCGTGCTGGACGGCGACCTCGACGGGTTCGTCCGGGCGGCGCTGCTCAAGCAGGCCGAGGGCTAGGTCCCAGGCCGCCGGATCCGCGGCAGGCTCGGGCGCGCCAAAGCGCCGCGCCGGTGCGCGCCCGCGAGACGTTCGGGACCATCCGATGGCGGATTTCCCGCCTGGGGAGCGGAGAATCCGCCACTCGATGCTCCAACGGCCCCATAGGACCGTGAGCCTGTCGTTCCCCCGCTGTCAGCGGGACAACGACAGGGTCACGCCCGCTCGAGTCACGCCCGCTCGAGCCGGCAGGACCGCCGTCGGAGGACGCAGCCGCGGGCGGTTCCCCTCCTTCACTGCCGACCAGCGCCCGCCGCATCCCAAGACGCGGCCGGGACGGAGCTCCTCACGAGCCCGGCCCAGGACGGACCTGGACCGCCGCGCCCGGGCGATCGACGCCCCGGCCCTAGAGCTGCAGGACGCCCTAGAAGCGCAGCACGGCCGCCACCCGGCCGTGCTGGCGGTCGAGCTCGTCGTCGACGACGACCTTGACCGCGGCGTCCTGGGACCAGGTCGCCTCGATCGCGGCCTCGACCACGTCGCCCACGGGCTCGGTGACCGCCCCGTCGACGGGGCAGGCGCCGCCGATGTCGATGGAGAGGATGCCGCAGCGCGGGCAGCGCTGGCCGGCCGCGGAGAAGCCCTCGTGGACCAGGAGCGTCTCGACCCGGCGCTCGTTGACGGCGCGCAGGACGTCGGCGAGACCGGCGGCGGCGCGCCCCTCCGTGGCCAGGCCCTCGTCGACGCGGTCCAGGAGGTCGCGGATGCGCTGCATCTGGCAGCGCTGGAGGATCGGCGCCGCGGCCTTGAGCACGTCGTCGTGGTTCGTGCCGTTGCCGACGTCGACCTCGACGCGCTGGCTGACCAGGCAGCCCTTCATCTCCGGGTGGATGAGCCCCTCGAGCGCCGGGACGGTCTCGGTGGGACCGCCGAGCAGGAGGCCGTCGATGCGCTTGAGCTTCTTGAAGCGCCGGTAGAGCTCCTCCGAGACGGCCTTGAGGTGGCCCTCGACCTCGCGGTCGACGCTGCGCTGGTAGCGCGCCTGCGACCAGCCGCCCTGGTCGTGCTGGTCGTGCATGTGGTCGGCCTCGGTGTTCCACACCTCGGCGAGCCCGTCGAGCGTGCCCTCGAACAGCCGGGCGCGGCGGCGGTCGACGAGGACCACCCACCAGCGCTCACGCGCGCCGATGCGGGCCAGCGGCTCCAGGAACGGGCCGTCGCCGATCGCCACCGCGTGGTCGACGGGGCGGGGGAGCTTGACGACCTCGAGGCGGTCGCCGCCGCCGCTGGCGAAGATCGCGATGCCGCGCGCCCCGTTCGTGTCGAGCTCGCTGCGCAGGTGCGTCCGCGCGCGCTCCAGGTCGGCCTTGAGCATCTCGCGCTCGTCATGACCGAGGCGGGCCTCGTCGCGCAGGGTGCGGTCGGCCTCGTCGAGCACGGCGCTGATCTCCGTGTCGCGCGCCGGCGGCGTCGCGAACGTCTGCGGGTCGAGGTTCACGTAGAGCGACAGGACCTTGCCGTGCTGCTCGCGCGTGGCGGCGAGCTCGCGCAGCCGGTCCTCGGTGATCTCATTGACGACGGGCATCTTGCGCTGGCGCTACCCGGGTGGACATGGTGTGAAGCGAGTAGCGGCGGCGGTGCGACATGCTCGCGCCGGTGCGGGGCATGAGGGGGCATGGAGCGCTCTGACGCGCAGCTGCTCGCGGGCACGGCGGCCGGGGACCCGGACGCGTTCGCGGCGTTCTTCCGCCGCCACGAGCAGACCGTCACCGCCTTCGTCCTGCGCCGCTGCGCGGGGCCCGACGAGGTGGCCGACGCGGTGGCCGACACCTTCCTGGCCGCGCTGCGCGGCGCCGGGCGCTTCCGCGACGAGCACCCGGACGGCGGCGCGCGGCCGTGGCTGCTGGGCATCGCCGTGCGCGTCGTCCTGCGCCAGCGCCGTGGAGCCCGGCGCCGGCTGCGCCTCGGCGCCCGCGCCGCGGGCGCCCAGCCGCGCTACGCCGGCGCCGAGGCCGACGCGATCGCCGCGGCCGTCGACGCCGCGCGCCGGCGCCCCGAGCTCGAGGCGGCGCTCGACGCTCTCCCGCGCCGCGAGCGCGAGGTCCTCGAGCTCGTCGTCCACGACGAGCTGACGCCCACCGAGGTCGCCGCGGCCCTCGGCATCTCCGCCAACGCCGCCCGGCTGCGCCTCAGCCGGGCCCGGGCGCGCCTGCGCGCCGCCCTCGGCGACGACACCGCACCAGACCCCGACCCGACGACGGAGGCCGCCCATGCCCGTTGAGGCCCCGCCCACCCCGCAGTTCTCCGACGCCCTCGAGGACCGCCTGCGGCGGCGTGCCGCGAAGCCACCCCGCGGCTCCCAGGCCCTCACGGCCCTCGCCGTCGTCCTCGTCCTTGGCGGTGGGGCGGCCTTCGTCCTGACCACGGGCGGCGACGACGACGAGGACGGGCGGGCAGCGGCCACCGGCACCTCGACGACGCGCACCGCCCCGGCGTCCCAGACGTTCCCGAGCGCGACGGAGGTCGTGCGCCGCAACGGCTTCCGCGATCCCGTCGTCGTCCAGTTCGCCGCCGTGCTGCAGCCCGAGGCGCGAGGGGGTCGGGGACTCGCCCGGGCGTCCGCCGTGACCGTCGGCGGCCGGCGGCGCCTGGTCCTCGCGGCGCTCGGTCTGGACCCGCAGCGGGTCTACGGGCTCTGGCGGGTGGGTCGTGACGGCGACCCCGCCTTCGTCGGTGTGGCTCGTGGCGCGGGCCTGCACGATGGCGCCGTCTGGCGCCTCACCGGCGGTGGGCGCTCGACCGGGCTGCTGCTCACGCAAGAGACCACGGACGCCCCGGGGCAGCCTGGCCCGACCGTCTTGCGCGGGGTGCTGCAGCCGGTCACCCGGCGAGCCCAACCGCAGGTCACGGCCCAGGTCAACCTCCGCCCGATGCCGGGTGCGCCGCCGAAGGCGGTCGGGGTGGCCAACCTCGTCGTCGAGGACGGCCAGCTCGCGCTGGCGCTCGTCGGCCAGGGCCTGCGCCCCGGCTCGCACTACGCGATCTTCCTCGTGTCCCCGACCGCGGGCGCCCGTGACCCGGCGCAGTTCCTCGGCTTCGCCCCACCCGTCGCCGGCCGGGGCGACGCGAAGGGCCGCCTGCAGGGCCTGGCGGCGCTCCGGGCGCGGCCGGCGGAGGGGACGCTGCTGGTCGTCGCGCGCCAGCGCGACGTCCAAGCGCGCCAGCCCCAGGAGGTCGTGCTGCGCGGGCGCTTCTGAGTGCGACCATCACCCCGTGCTCGCCCGCTACCGCGCCACGGGGGCCGACCCGCCCTTCGGCGACCCGCGCCGTCCGCACGGGACGGCGATGGAGGGGTGGTTCTGGCGGATCACGCACGCGCAGAGCGGCACGGTCGCGATCGTGCTGCTCGGCGTGAACCGCGACCGGACCGGGGCGCACTGGGGGACCGTCGGGCTGGCCGTGCACCCGGGCGGGTTCCATCGCGCGATCGCCACGAGCGACGCGCACGCGTCGCCGTCGGGCGACGTCGTGCGGGCCGTCGACGACGGGCGGACGGTCTGCCGCGCCACGCCCACGAGCGTGGCGGTGGACCTCGGCGAGGACGCGCGGCTGGAGGTCCGGCTCGACGGGCGCGTGCCGTGGCCGCGGCGGGCGTTCGGGGCGCTGGGCGCCGCGCAGGCGCTGCCAGGGCTCAGCCAGTACTGGCACCCGACGCTGCTCGGCGCCCGGGTGACCGGGACGCTCCAGGCGGCCGGCCGGACGCTGGACCTCGAGGGCGCCACGGCCTACGCGGAGAAGAACTGGGGCTCGAACGGGTTCCCGGAGGACTGGTGGTGGGGCCAGGCGCACGGCTTCGACCGCGAGGACGTCTGCGTCGCCTTCGCGGGCGGTCGCGCCGGCGTCGGGCGGCTGCGCACGACCGCGACCGCGCTCGTGGTGCGCGTCGGCGACCGCCTCTGCACCACGGTGCGCCCGCTGCAGCCGCTCCGCGTCGCGGTCAGCGACCGCGGGTGGCACCTGCGGACCCGCGACGTCGAGGTCGAGGGCCACGCCAACGGCACGGCGCCCCACCTGCTGCCCGTCCCGCTCCCGCGCGAGCGCCGTCACCTCGACGAGGCCGCCGCGCAGCACCTCGCGGGCCACCTGCGCGTGGCGGTCAAGGGCCGCCGCGGCCGGACCGCCTACGAGGGCGTCAGCGTCCTCGCCGGCCTCGAGCGGGGCCGGACCCCGAGGGCGACCCCGCCGCCCGGCGCGCCGCCAGCGCCAGCGGCTCGGCCCCGATGAGCCGCTCGAAGGGGCCGACGACCGCCCACAGCGCCCGCAGCTGCAGGCCGGCCCGGCGGTCGACCGGCTGCACCCGCGCCTCGCTCACCAGCGCGCTGCGCCCGTCGCCGTCGTCCTCGACCCAGTGGGCGAACACGACGCGCACGGTGCCCGGCTCGTCCCACGCCGCGAACGCCTCGGCACCGTCGAGACGCGGGTAGTCGCGGCGCAGGGTCCAGATCCGCCCCGCCAGCCCGGAGACCGACCCGCTGTCCGTCTCGTGCAGCACGCAGAACGGCGGCGTCGCGAAGAGCTCGCGGAAGGTGATCGACCCCGGCGTCTCCGGGATGCGCCAGCGCACGAGGCGCCCGAGCGTCGCCGTCTCGTCCAGGCGCACCGAGCGCGCCGCCGCCCACAGCGCGCCCGCTTCGGCGTCGGCCGCACGGCGGTGGCGGGTGCGCACGGCGGGACGGGGCAGCCACGCGTCGAGGTCCATACTCCCCAGGATGCCGCTGGAGCCCGAGCTCATCCGCGAGGTGGTCGCGCGCGCGCTCGCCGAGGACGTCGGTGACGGGGACATCACGACCGAGGCGACCGTCCCGCCCGACGCGCGCGGGATCGCCACGATCACCCAGAAGGCGCCGGGCGTCGTCTTCGGCCACGCCGTCGCCGAGGAGGCCTTCCGGCAGGTCGACCCGGAGGTCGAGCTGCAGGTGCTCGCGCCTGAGGGCGTCTGGCACGAGACCGGCACGCCGGTCCTGCGGGTCGTCGGCACGGCCGCCGGGATCCTCGTCGCCGAGCGCACCGCGTTGAACCTCCTGCAGCGCCTCAGCGGGGTCGCGACGCTCACCGCCCGCTACGTGCAGGCCGTCGACGGCACCGGCGCGCGGGTGCTCGACACCCGCAAGACGACCCCCGGCCTGCGGGCGCTCGAGAAGGCCGCGGTCCACGCCGGCGGCGGGACCAACCACCGCTTCGGCCTCTTCGACGCCGTCCTCATCAAGGAGAACCACGCCGCGCTGGCCGGCGGGGTTGGGGAGGCGGTGCGCAAGGCCCGCGAGCGCTTCCCCGACGCTCCCGTCGAGGTCGAGTGCTCCACGATGGAGGAGGTCGACGAGGCGCTGGAGGCCGGCGCGCCCCGGATCCTGCTGGACAACATGGACCCGCCGCAGCTGCGCGAGGCCGTCGCGCGGATCGGCGAGCGCGCGTCCACGGAGGCCAGCGGCGGGGTGACGCTCGCGACGGTCCGGAGCGTCGCCGAGGCGGGGCTAGACTTCGTGTCGGTGGGAGCGCTGACCCACTCCGCCCCGGCGCTCGACCTGTCCCTGATCCTGGAGCCCCTGCCGTGAAGACGCTGCCGATGGCGGGTCCCGCAGACGCGGTGACCCCCGAGGACATCCCCGCCCTGCAGGACGAGGTCCGCGCCCTGGCCGCCGAGCGCGACGCGGTCATCCTCGCCCACAACTACCAGCTGCCCGAGGTCCAGGACGTCGCGGACTTCGTGGGCGACTCGCTGGGCCTGAGCCGCCAGGCGGCCGCCGTCGACAAGTCGGTCATCGCCTTCTGCGGCGTGCACTTCATGGCCGAGACGGCGTCCATCCTGTCCCCGGACAAGCGCGTCCTGATCCCGGACGTCGACGCCGGCTGCTCGCTGGCCGACTCGATCACCCCCGAGCAGCTCGCCGCCTGGCAGGCCAAGCACCCGGGCGCCGTGACCGTCATGTACGTCAACACGACGGCCGAGGTGAAGGCGCTCACGGACTACTGCGTGACGTCGTCCAACGCCGTGAAGGTCGTCGAGCACATCCTCCGCGAGCACGGCCCGGACACGCCCATCCTCTTCGGCCCCGACATGTGGCTCGGGTCCTACGTCGAGCAGGAGCTCGGGACGAAGCTCCACGTCTGGGACGGCGAGTGCCACGTCCACGCGGGCATCCGCCCGGCCGACATCGACGAGATGCGGGCGGCTCACCCCGACGCCGACTTCCTCATCCACCCCGAGTGCGGCTGCTCGACGCAGGTCATGGAGTACGTGGCCGCGGGCGACGTCGCCACCGAGGGCGTCCACATGCTCTCCACCGGCGGGATGCTCGACTACGCGGCCGAGCACAAGGGCGAGGGGCGCACGGTGATCATGGCCACCGAGACCGGCATGCTGCACCCGCTGCGGATGGCCGCGCCGGACCTCGACTTCGTCGCGGCCAACGAGGCGGCCTCCTGCCGCTACATGAAGATGATCACGCTGCCCAAGCTCCGCGACTGCCTGCGCGACCTGAGCGGCGAGGTGAAGGTGCCGGTCGACCTGGCCCAGCGCGCTCGCCTGCCGATCGAGCGCATGGTCGCGATCGGCTAGCCGGCCGGCACGGCGGGCGTCGCCGCACGCGGTCGACGCGCCCGGACGGGCGGGGCCGGCGCTACCCGGGGTCGGTGGTGGCCTGCAGCCCGTCCTCCGTGGCCCGACGCACCCGCAGCATGCTGTCGCACTTGCGGGCGTGCTCGGCCGGCGTGTAGCAGTGGACGTCGGCCGGGGCGCCCATCGCGCCGGCGTCCCAGAGGCTCGCCGCGACGTGCACCCGCTCGAGCCACGGCACCCCGTCGAAGTGCTCGCTGACCAGGACGACGACGTACTCCGGTCCCCGCTCGCGCTGGGCCGGCGCACCCTGGGCGTCGCGCACGCGGGCGCCGCCCAGCCAGGCGCCGCTCAGCGGCCAGCGGTCCGCGACCCGGCGGACGTAGCGGGCCAGCTCGCGCTCGTCGATCGGCGCGGCGACGACCATCCCGGGGCGACTGTCCCAGGTCGGGCGCCGGCACGCCAGCGACGGCTCAGAACTCGGAGGCCTCGTGCGGGCCGACGCACGCCACGGCGACGTCGTCGACCTGGACGCGGCGCGCGACGTCGGCCACTTGGTCGAACGTCACGGCGTCGAGCGCGGCGATGGCGGCGTCGGGGTCGATCGGCTCGCCGTAGACCACGGACTGGTTGGCGGCGTGGCGGGCGACGGCGTTCGTGTTCTCGAAGGCCAGGACCCGGCGGCCGGCGGCGTACGCGCGGGCGCGCTCGACCTCCTCCTCGCGCGGACCCTCGTCGTGGAGCTCGCGCACGATCTCGCGCATGCGCGCGTAGGCCTCGGCGCACTTCGACGACTCGAGGCCCGCGCCGAGCTGCAGGACCGACGCGTCGGCGAAGGAGTGGTCGACCGACCAGACCGAGTAGCAGAGCCCGCGCTGCTCGCGGATCTCGTCGAACAGGCGCGAGCCCATCGAGCCGCCCAGCAGCGTCGAGTAGATCGCCGTCGCCGCGCGCTGCCCGGGGTCGGTCGGGTCGATGTCGAGCTGGTGCATGATCCGCAGGTGCGACTGGTTGGTGTCGCGCTGCTCGACGAGCTTCTGCGGCGTGACGCCCGGCGCCGCGACGTAGGCCTCCGGCTGGTCGAGCGTGGGGAAGCGGCCGAAGAGCTCGGCGACCTCGCCGTTGGCCGGCACGTGGTCGACGTTGCCGACGATGAACGCGCCGCCGCGCTGGCCGGCCCAGCGCCGCTGGCGGAAGGCCACGATCGCGTCGCGCGTGAAGGTCCGCAGGTGCTCCTCGGGCCCGAGCACGGTGCGCCCGAGCGGGTGGTCGCCGAAGGCCGCCCTGTCGACGAGCTCCTCGGCCACCGCCGCGGGCTGGTCCTTGTAGCGCTGGATCTCCTGGATGACGACGCCGCGCTCGCGGTCGAGCTCGTCGGCGTCGATCTTCGGCCGGCCGACGAAGTCCGTCAGCAGGTCGATCGCCTGCATCGCCGCCTCCGCGCGCACGGTGATGTGGAAGGCGACGAGGTCGTGGCTGGTGTACGCGTTGAGCGAGCCGCCCATCCGCTCGGCCGTCTCGTTGACCTTGCGGTAGTCGTCGTAGACCTCGCCGCCCTTGAACACGAGGTGCTCGAGGAAGTGGGCCATGCCGTTCTCCTCGGGGCGCTCCGTGCGCGCCCCCGCGTCGAACGCGACGAGGATCGTGGTGGCCCGGGTGCCCTCCAGGCCGACGCGGTGCAGCGGCAGGCCGTTGGGGAGGGTCTCGGTGCGGACGGTCGCCATCCGCCCGAGTCTACGAGGGAATCCCCTCAGCTCTCCGTCGTGGAGCGCCCTTCGGGCGCGGCTGCGGGTCGCGGCGGTCGCCGGGTCGGCACCGAGGAGGGGAGGCCCGGCCGGCGCTCGGTCCGCGAGACGCCCGTCGCGGTCGGGGCGCGGAGTGCGACCAGCGCCGCCGGTCCACGTGACGCCCGGTCACCCTGCACGTCGCCCTCTCACAGAAGGCGAACGACAGAGTGACGGACGCGTCACCCTCACTCGCGACGTACGTCGCACCTCGTTCGCCGGGCGGCGCCGACGACCGCGCCGCTCTGCCTCAGCGTCCGAGCACGCGCACGAACCCGTCGGCCCGCGCGCGCAGGCTGCCGAGGTGCTCGCGCACGTCCGCGAGCCCGGCCCGGAGCTCCGCGTCGCCCACCTCGACGGGCGCCATGGAGTCCTGGAGGTCGCTCAGGACGTGCTCGGCGCCCAGCGCGTGGTCGACGGCCCGCTCCACCAGCCCCTTGACCCCGGCCGACGGTGCAGCGGGCTCCGGCGCAGGGGCGAACGGCCGGCCGTGGAGGTCGTGGCGCGTCGCGAACCCGGCGTGGGCGCGCTTGGCCCGCCCGAACGCGGTCTGCACCGGCCCGAACAGCTCCTCCTCGAGCCGGTCGGCGGTGCGCTCGTCGAGCAGCTCGTAGGCCGTCGTGAGCTCCGCCAGGGCCTTCGCGAGCGCGTCGACCGCCTCGGCGATCGTGTCCAGCAGCCCGACCCGGGCCTCCTCGGTGGCGTAGCTCATCCCCGCCCAGCCTAGGGCCGGGCGGGTCGGCGAGCTAGAAGTGGGTGACGACCTCGCAGTCGGACGCGATCAGGTCGACGCCCTCGGGGTCCGCCAGCACGGTGTCGCGGCCAGGGCCGCACGTCACGTGGTTCGAAGCCCCGCCGCGGACGTCGAGGTGGTCGTCGCCGGTGCCGAGGTCCGCGTTGCCGTTGGTGGTCTGCATGTCGGCGACGTCGTTGCCCGCCCCGCCGGAGAAGCCGATGTCGGTGCCGCGGATCTTCACGGTGTTGGGCAGAAGCCCGCCGAAGACCGTGCCGACGGCGAAGTTGCCGGTGCAGACGGCGCGCTGGAGCAGCGGCTCCATGCGGCAGCCGGGGTACAGCGGCACGAGCGCCAACCGATCCACGACGGTGAGCGTGGCGCGGTCCGCCGACACCGTCACGTCGACGTTGACCGGGTCGATCGGGACGCCGAGCAGCCCCGTGATCGGCCGGACATCGACGGTCTGGCCCTGCCCCGCCGGCCCGGCGACCGTGATGACGCTCGCCGAGGAGCTCGACGCGCCGGCCAGCACCGTGCATGCCATCGCCGCCGTGACGGCGGCGAGGCTCCCCCTGATCATCCCCATGGACCTCAACCTAGAGCGGCGAACGCACGCTTTGCAAGACCCCCTGCACGACGCAGGGAATCGGAGCGCCGCACCTAACCTCCGAGCCTCATGGCGATCGTCGAGAGGCACAAGGACGAGCTCGAGCGCCGGGCTCACCCGCGCGACCGCGCGCCCGCCGTCGTGGAGTTCCGCGGCGTCACCAAGCGCTACGACAGCGGGGACATCGGCCTGCAGGACGTGACCTTCGAGGTGCGCCGCGGCGAGTTCATGTTCCTCGTGGGCTCGTCGGGCTCGGGCAAGTCGACGCTCATGCGCCTGCTCATCAAGGAGCACGAGCCGACGGGCGGGATCATCCGCGTGGGCGGCCGCGACCTGCGCGACGTGACCGACAAGAAGGTCCCGCACTACCGGCGCAACGTCGGCATCGTCTTCCAGGACTTCAAGCTCCTGCCCAACCGCACGGTCCACGACAACGTGGCCTACGCGCTGCAGGTGACGGGCAGCTCGCGCAGGGAGATCCGCTCGAAGGTGCCGGACATCCTGCGCCTGACCGGCCTCTCCACGAAGCTCCACAACTACCCGCACCAGCTCTCGGGCGGCGAGCAGCAGCGCGTGGCCGTGGCGCGCGCGTTCGTCAACCACCCGCCGCTGCTGCTGGCCGACGAGCCGACGGGCAACCTCGACCCCGAGACCTCCATCGGGATCATGCAGCTGCTGTACCGCATCAACCGCACGGGGACGACCGTGCTGGTCGCGACGCACGACAGCCACATGGTCGACCGGATGCGCCGCCGCGTGCTCGAGCTCCACAAGGGCCGGCTCGTGCGCGACGAGCACCAGGGCCTCTACGCCCGCAGCGACATGTCCACCGCCGAGTTCGGCGCGCTGCTGCGCGAGCCGGCGCCGGAGCCCCGGCGCATGGCGGAGGACCCCATCGACTCCCTCTGGAACGACTAGATGCGCCCCGGCTTCTTCGCCAAGGAGGCGATGCGCTCCATCAAGCGCAACGCCATCCCGTCCTTCGCCGCCATGGCCTCGGTCCTGGTGACCGTCCTCGTCCTCGGCGTCTTCATCCCCGTCGTGCAGGCCACGACCGGCGCGGCCAACGAGGTCCGCGGCCGCGTGCTCGTCGACGTCTACCTCAACACGAAGGCCAAGGACGCCGACGTCGAGCGCGTCCGCCAGCTCATCGTCGACAAGGCCGACGGCGTCAAGAACCTGCAGTACGTCTCCAAGGAGGAGGCGTACAAGGCCGAGCAGCGCAAGTACCCGGACCTCTACGAGCTCCTGGGTCGCAACCCGCTGCCCGACACCTTCCGGATCACGCCCGACGACCCGGACGACGTCCTGAAGATCCGCGACGCGCTCTCGCCCGAGGGCGTCTCGGGGGGCCGCGAGCCGGTCGACGGCGCCATCGCCAAGGTCGCCACGCGCGAGGACGACACGGAGAAGATCCTCACCGCGACGAACGTCGTGAAGTGGTCGATGGCGCTGCTGGCGATCCTGCTCGTCGTCGCCTCCGTGCTGCTCATCTCCAACACGATCCGCCTGAGCCTCTTCTCGCGCCGGCGCGAGGTCGAGGTCATGAAGCTCGTGGGCGCGACGGACTGGTTCATCCGCTGGCCGTTCGTGATCGAGGGCGTCGTGCTCGGGGCGCTCGGCGGCGTGCTGGCCATCGGCCTGCTGCTGGTCGGCAAGGTCGCCTTCGTCGACCCGCTGGCCGACTCGTTCGCCCTGATCTCCGCGCCGCAGACGATCAACTTCGGCCTGCTGGCCGCCCTGCTCCTCGGCGCCTCCGTGATGGTGAGCGCCGCGGGCTCCGGGCTGTCGCTGCGCCGCTTCCTGCGGGTCTAGACGGCCCGCTGACAGACCGTGGGTAGCGTAGGGGGCGCCTTGGTGCGCCCCCGCTTCCTGCTCGCCATCCTCATGGTGCCGGCCCTCCTGGCGGCCGGCATCTTCCTCGGAGGCCACCCCGACGCGCTGCCCGGCTTCGTGCGCGACGGGCTCGTCGGCGACAAGGACACGCGGGTGGTCAAGGAGGCGATCGACACCGTCGCCGAGCGCTACTACCGCGGCCTCGGCGACGAGGAGCTCGCCGACCGCGCGATCGCCGGGATGGTCGAGTCGCTGGACGACCCGTTCAGCTCGTACTTCGACCCGAAGGAGTACGCGCGCTTCGAGCAGGCGCAGAGCAGCGAGTTCTCCGGCGTGGGCCTGACGGTGAGCGAGGACCCCGGCGGCCTGCGCGTCGTCGACGTCTTCGACGACTCGCCCGCCAAGCGCGCCGGCATCGCCTCGGGCGACGTCATCGTCGCGGCCGGGGGCAAGCGCCTCAAGGGGCTCTCGCAGTCCCAGGCCGTGGCGCGCATCAAGGGCCCGGAGGGCACCGACGTGCGGCTGCGGATCAAGCCGCGCAAGGGCCGTGAGCGCGACGTGCGCGTCACGCGGGCGACGATCTCGGTCCCGGTGGTCGCCTCGCGGGTGCGCTCCTCGGGCGGCAAGCGCCTGGGCGTCGTGAAGCTCGCGCAGTTCACCAGCGGCGCGCACGCCGAGGTCAACGCGGCGATCCGCAAGCTCGAGGCCCGCAAGGTGGAGGGCCTCGTGCTCGACCTGCGCGGCAACGGCGGCGGCCTGGTGAGCGAGGCCCAGCTCATCGCGAGCGCGTTCCTCAAGGGCGGCGCGATCGTCACGACCAAGGGCCGGTCGCTGCCGTCGCGCACGCTCAAGGCGACTGGGGACCCGATCGCCGGGGACCTGCCCATGGTCGTGCTCGTCGACCGTGACAGCGCCTCGGCCTCCGAGATCGTCGCCGGCGCCCTGCAGGACCGCAAGCGCGCCGCGCTCGTGGGCACCCGCACCTACGGCAAGGGCGTCTTCCAGCAGGTGATCGAGCTCTCCAACGGCGGAGCGCTCGACATCACCGCCGGGCAGTACTTCACCCCGGCGGGCCGCAACCTCGGCGGCAAGGGCACCGCGCAGGGCCGCGGCCTCGCGCCTGACGTCAGCGCCCGCGACGACCGCGACACCCCGGACGTCGACGAGGGCCTGGACCGCGCGCTCGAGGTCCTCGCCGAGCGCGCGGCGTGAGGGACCGCGGCGCCGAGCGCAGCGTCTTCGTCGGGCTGCTGGAGAAGCGCGGGCGCTTCCTGGTCGCCGAGCCGTTCTTCGAGCGGGGCTCGTCGCAGGCCGTCGACGCCAACCGCGACGCGCGGCCGGGCCGGCTCGCGCTCATCGGCCCGGGCAAGGGCGGGCGGCGCTCGAAGGTACTGCGGCTGCTCGGCCGGCCCGACGTCGCGCGCGACGCGCTCGAGGCGCTCATGGTCGACCGCGGGCTGGCGCGGCGCTTCGGCCCCGGGATCGAGCGGGCGGCGGCCGAGGCGGTCGCGCGCGTCGAGGCCGAGGACCCGGCGCCGGCGCGACGGGACCTGCGCGACCTGGCGACGTTCACCATCGACCCGGCGACGGCGAAGGACTTCGACGACGCGATCTCTGCCGAGGCGCTCGACGGCGGCCGGGCGCGGGTGTGGGTCCACATCGCCGACGTCAGCGCGTACGTGCGTCCCGGCTCGCCCGTGGACCGCGAGGCCTACCGACGCGCGACGTCCGTGTACGTCCCGGCGCTCGTCGAGCCGATGCTCCCGGAGGTGCTCTCGAACGGCGCGTGCTCGCTCGTGCCCGGCCAGGAGCGCCGCGCGGTGACGGTCGAGCTGGAGCTCGACGGGCCCGACGTGGTGAAGGCGGCGTTCTACCGGTCGACCATCCGCTCCGACCAGCGGCTGGACTACGACCAGGTCGACCGGCTCTTCGCCGGCGAGGAGCCGTGGGAGGAGCCGTGGGCCACGCCGCTGCGGGTGGCGCGCGAGGTCTCCGCCGCGCTGCAGGCCGCGCGTGAGCGCGAGGGCGCGCTGGCCGTCGAGTCGGCCGAGCCGGAGTTCGCCTTCGACCGCCGCGGCCACGTGACGGGGTCCGAGGCCAGCGAGCAGACCGAGTCCCACCGGCTCATCGAGCACCTGATGATCGCCGCCAACGAGCAGGTCGCGCGGCTGCTGGCCGACCGCTCGGTCCCGGCGCTGCACCGCATCCACGAGAAGCCCGACCCGACGGCGGTCGAGCGCCTGCTGGACCAGCTCGCGTCGCTGGACCTGCCGACGCCGCCGGCGCCCGAGCACCTCAGCCCGCGCGAGGCGGTCGACGTCGTGGCGGCGGCCTCCCGGCTCGTGGACCAGCACGTGCGCCGCACGGGCCACGGCCGCACGGCGTTCACGTACCTCATCCTGCGGTCGCTGAAGCAGGCGCGCTACGCGTCCGACGCGACGACCGGCCACGCCGGGCTGCACCTCGACCGCTACTGCCACTTCACCTCGCCGATCCGCCGCTACCCCGATCTGCTCTGCCACCGCGCGCTGCTCAGCGCGGTCGGGGGCGGGGAGGAGGCGCCGCCCGCGGGCGCCATGGAGGAGGCCGGCGAGCACTGCAGCGCACGCGAGCGCGACGCGATGTCCATCGAGCGCCGGGCCGACGCGGTGGCGCGCTGCTTCCTGCTCGAGCGCGAGCTCTTCGAGGGCGGCGGGTTCGACCGGGTCTTCGACGGCGAGGTCACCGGCCTCATCGGCGCCGGGGCGTTCGTGTCGTTCGGCGAGGGCCACGAGGGGCTCGTCCCGGTGCGGCGGCTCGGCCGTGGCCAGTGGTGGGAGCTCAACGAGCAGGGGACGGTCCTCGAGGGCGACGACGGCGGGGCGATCCGCCTCGGCGACCCGCTGCGGGTGCGCGTCGAGCGCGTCGACGCGCCGCGCGGCCGGGTCGACCTCGTCCTGGCCGAGGAGACGCACGACGACGGCGACGCCCGGGCGGCGGGCGGCGGGGCCGCGGCGCGCCGGCGTCGCAGACCGCGCCAGTAACCTCGTCTGGCTGTGGCCAAGAAGGGCAAGAAGAAGGCCGCGCCGGGCGACGTCGCGACGAACCGCCAGGCCGGCTACCGGTTCGAGTTCCTCGACAAGCTCGAGTGCGGCCTCGTGCTCACAGGCACCGAGGTCAAGGCCCTGCGCACCGGCTCGGCCCAGATCAAGGACGGCTACGCGAACATCGAGCGCGGCGAGCTGTGGCTGCACAACGTCCACATCCCGCCCTACGGACCCGCCTCGCGCGACAACCACGACCCGGAACGCCCGCGCAAGCTGCTGGCCACCAAGCCCGAGATCGAGCGGCTCATGGGGCGCACCAAGGAGAAGGGGCTCACGCTCGTCCCGACGCGCCTCTACTTCAAGGGGCCGCGCGCGAAGGTCGAGATCGCCCTGGCCCGCGGCAAGGACCGCTTCGACAAGCGCGAGACGATCAAGGCACGCGAGCAGCAGCGCGACATGCAGCGCGCGCTGCGGGAGGCCAACCGCTAGACGCGCCTGCTAGGTGCCGGCGGCGGCCGCCAGCGCCTCGCGATCCACCCCGGCGTGCGCGAGCGCGCGCGGGACGCGGCCGCCCTCGGCCTCCAGCAGGCCGAGCAGGACGTGCTCGGGGCCCAGGCGCTTCGTGCGTTGGCGCGTCGCGGCCTTGAGGCTGCGCTCGAGCGCGACCTTCGCCGACGTGCCGGTCCTCGGGTGCTTGAGCGCGGGCCGGGGCTCGGGCAGCTCGGGCGGCGCGATCCCGACGGCGGCTAGGCTCCGCTCCTCCTCCGCGCGCAGCGCCTCGCGCACGCCCGCCTCGTCCAGACCCTGCGCCGCCAGCAGCTCCTGCGCGCGACCGCCGCTGCGGGTCGCCAGCGCGAGCAGCAGGTGCTCGGCCTCGGTCCTGGTCGCGCCCTCGCGCCGCGCCTCCTCCAGCGCGGTGAGCACCACGCCCTTGGCGTCCTTCGTGAACCGCTCGAACACGTCGTCGCCTCCTAGCGGCCGAGCCGCTTCGCGTGCTTCTTGTGGACGGCCTGGCGCGTGACGCCGAGCGCCTCCGCGACCTGCTGCCACGTCCACCCGTCGCGCAGGGCGCGCTCGACCTCGGCGTCCTCGAGGCGATCGGCCAGGCGGCGCAACGCCACCACGGCGGCGAGCCCGTCCTCGGGGGTCTCCGGGGTGGCGACGTCCTGCAGCATCGCGTCAACCGTAGTTGACGCGATGAGCGACTGTCAACCTCGGTTGCTCAGACGTCGTCGAAGTCGCGCTCGATGTGCGTCGCGTCCATGCCGAGCACGAGCAGCGCGATGAGCCCGAGGTAGACCGCGGCGACCAGCAGCCGGTTGCGCGGGGAGACGCGGTAGTACTCCGTGATCTGCGGGTCGCCGCTGCGCAGGTCCTTGAACCGGCGGTAGGTCTCCCAGATCCCGAGCAGCGTGAGCAGGACGATGATCGGGTTCGGGAACGTCAGCGTCAGCACGACCGCGCCGAACACGCCGACCAGCCACATCCACGGGGACATGGCCGCCGCGGCGCGCGCCCCGTCCAGGAAGCCCAGGGGCAGCAGGTTGAAGAGGTTCAGGAAGAAGCCCGTGAACGCGAGGGCCTTCCAGAAGTCCTCGTCGGTCGCGAAGCCGATGACCATGCAGACCGCGGCGCCGAGCGAGCCGAGGATCGGGCCGGCGAGGCCGACGCGCGCCTCCGCCACCGCGTCCTTGCCGAGGGACTTCGCCCAGATGAGGGCGCCCATGAACGGGATGAAGATCGGTGCGCTGGCCTTGATCCCCTCCCGGCGCAGCTGGAGCACATGGCCGTACTCGTGGACCAGGAGGAGCAGCACGAAGCCGACGGCGAACTTCCAGCCCCAGATCAGCGCGTAGGCGGCGACCGAGACGAGCATCGTCGCGGAGGTCGTCAGGAACTTCAGGCCCTTGACGGCGACGAACGCGACCTTCCCGAACTTCGCCACCAGGGCGACGACGAGGAAGAGCGGGCCGAGCGCGCGCTTGAGCGCGCTCTGCTCCGGCTCGGGCTGCTGCGACGCGGGCGGCGGAGCAGCCGGGGCCGGCGGGTCGGCGGCCGGCACGGGCGGCAGCCACTGCGGAGGGGGCGACGGGCGGTCCATCTGCCCCCTCCAGGGTAGCCCTGGGCTAGGCGCCCGCGCGCTCGCGCAGCACCTCGTCGGCCGCCGCCTCGGCCTGCTCGAGGCGCTGCTCGACGAGCTCGAGGCCGCTGGTCCAGAAGCCTGGGTCGGCGAGGTCGAGGCCGGCGATCGCCGCGAGGTCCTCCGGCGACTTCGAGCCGCCGGCGGACAGCAGCTCGACGTAGCGGTCGACGAACGGCTCGCCCTCGTCGGCGTAGCGCTGGTAGACCGACAGCGCGAGCAGCTGGCCGTAGGCGTAGGCGTAGACGTAGCCCGGGGTCCCGATGAAGTGCGGGACGTAGGACCACCACGTCCGGTAGCCGTCGGTCACCTCGACGGCGTCGCCCAGCAGCTCCTCCTGCGACTGGCCCCACAGCTCGCCGATGCGCTCGATGCTCAGCTCGCCCTGCTCGCGGCGCGCCGTGTGGGCGAGGTCCTCGAAGCGGTTCATGGCGACCTGGCGGAAGACCGTCGCGATCGCGTCCTCGATGTTCGACGCGAGCAGGCTGAGGCGCGACTCGGGCGTGTCGGCCTGGTCGAGCAGGCGGCGGAAGACCAGCGTCTCGCCGAACACCGAGGCAGTCTCTGCCAGCGTGAGCGGCGTGTGCTGCTCGAAGACGCCGCGCGGCTGGGCCAGGGCGGCGTGCAGGCCGTGGCCCAGCTCGTGGGCCAGCGTCAGCACGTCGCGGCGCTTGGAGGTGTAGTTCAGGAGGACGTACGGGTGGACCGAGGGCACCGTGTAGGCGCAGAACGCGCCACCGCGCTTGGCCGGGCGCACCGGCGCGTCGATCCACTGCTCGTCGAAGAACCGCTTGGCCGTCCCCGACAGCACGGGGGAGAAGGCGTCGAAGGAGTCCAGGACGATGTCGCGCGCCTCGTCCCAGCCGACCTCCTCGTCCTCGGCGGTCACCGCGGCCATGCGGTCGAAGTCCTTGAGGCGGTCGAGGCCGAGCAGCCGGGCCTTGAGGCGGTACCAGCGACGCGGCAGCTCGTACTGCGAGCGGACCGCCTCGACGAGCGCCTGGACCGACTCGTCGGAGGCCTCGTTGGAGAGGTTGCGGCTCGAGATCCACGTCGGGAACGCCCGCAGGCGGTCGTCGACGGCCTTGTCCTGCAGGAGCGTGTTGAAGATGAACGCGCGCACCCGCAGCCCCGGCTCGAGCGCGGTGGTCACGGCCTCCGCGGTCGAGGCGCGCACGTCGCGGTCGTTGGACATGAGCCGGCTGAGGGCGACGTCCAGCGGCGCGGGACCGTCGGCGTCCGGGAGGTCGACCTGGATGGCGCTCGTGACCTCGGAGAACAGGCGCGTCCACGCGTCGCGGCCGGTCTGGGACTTCTCGGCCAGGAGCTTCTCCTCGGCCTCGGAGAGCAGGTGCGGCCGGTAGCGGCGCGCGGTGCGCAGATGGTGGCGGGCCTTGTCGAGGCCCTCGGCCTGCAGGAGCTCGTCGGCGCGCGCATCGTCCAGCGCGGCCCACTCGAGCTCGAAGAACACCAGCGCGGTCTCGACGGCCGTCGCGCCCTCCTGGACGCGGGCCATGAGGGCGCCGTTGGCGGGGTCGGCGGTGTCGGTGCTGAAGCGCAGCGACGCGTAGGAGCCGGCCTTGCCGACGAGCTCGGAGATCGCGGCGAGCTCCTCGACGGCAGCGGCCAGCGCCGGTCCGTCGAAGTCCGCGACCTTGCCCTGGTGGGCGGCGGCGAAGGCCGAGGCACGCTCCTGCGCCTCGGCCAGGAGGCGGTCGCAGCCCGCCTCGCCCTCGCCGTCCACGAGCGGCTCGAGGTCCCAGGCGACGTCGTCCAGCGCGGTGCTCATGCACCGCAGCCTACGACCGGGACCTCGAGCCCGCGCGGTGGTCGACTAGGCGGCGCCGGTGTCGACCGTGATCTTGGCGACGCCGATCACCAGGCCGCCCTCGAGGGCGTCGGTGCCGAACGTCTGGTTCAGGAGGTCAGCGGCCTCCTGCTTGAGCTTCACGGTCGTGCCCTGGAGCACGGCCTTCGAGCCGTCGGCGTTCGTGCGCAGCGGCTCCAGCGTGCGGCCGTCGAGGAAGAACAGCGGCGCGCTCGGGGCGGCCTCCTCGCCGTCGACGGTCACCTTGCCGGTGAGGACCGACTTGCCGGGGTCGATGACGAAGTCCGTCAGCTCCACCTTCTTGCCCCCGCCCGTGAGGGACAGGCCGGAGCCGTCGTGGTCGATCTCGCCCTGGACGTAGGGGTTGACGGTGCCGGGCTTGTAGTAGGTGACGTTGCCGCCGGTGATGGGGAAGGACGCGACGCCCTTCTTGGAGATGGAGCCCTCGCCGACGGGCGCGGGCGTGAGCTTGAGGGTGCCGAGGGCCTCGACGAAGCCGGCGTCGAGCGTCACCTTGGTGGTGTCGCCGCCGGAGAGGTCGTCGACCTGCGCGGCCGGCTGGGGCGTGCTCTGCTGCTGGGTGGCGGCGGAGCCCGAGGAGCTCTCGGAGCTGTCGTCGTCGTCGCCGCAGGCGGCAGCGCCGAGGGCCAGCGCGGCCGCGGCGCCGATGGCCGTGATGGTCCGGGTGATGGTCATGGCTCGGTGTGCGCGGGCCGCTCGCCGGCGGATCAGAACGCGCCAGCACTGGCGCGCTGGCGCTCCCTGTCCGCGGCGCTCTGCGGCAGGTGGGGGTCGCTACAATGGGTCGCGCAGGACGAAGGACATCCCTGGGGACGACAGGCTTCGACGTGGTCGATTCCGCAGGGGTGGTTGCGAGCCGAGGTTGTCGGGAGGCCTCGTGAAACACCCGGCACAACCAATACGTGCGGACTCTCACGAGTACGCCCTCGCCGCTTAGTCATCACTGACTGAGTAGGTGAGGTCCCCGCCTCCGCCCGCCGACAGCGGGGGCCTGGGATCAACACGTCGGCTCACCCGGTGAGGCCCGCCCTCGCCGATCCGGGGACATCTTCAGGGGGCTGGTCCGAGGTGACCCTGCCAGTACGGCGACCCGAGGACGAGATCACAGAGTGCTGGCTACGCTCGTAGACGCTGCCCCGAGCGCGATCGCGGACGCGGGTTCGATTCCCGCCGTCTCCACCTCAGCTCACGAAGGCCCGCCGGTGACGGCGGGCCTTCGGCGTGTGTGGGACGCCGCGGGCGCGGCCGGTCAGGCGCCGTCGGCGTCGTCGCCCAGCGCGTCGGCGAGCCCGCCGCGGCCGGTCACGTCGAGCTTGCGGTAGCACCGCGAGAGGTGGGTCTCGACGGTCGCCATCGTCACGAACAGCGTCTGGGCGATCTCGCGGTTGCTCGCGCCACCGGCGGCGAGCCGAGCGACGCGCAGCTCGCTGGGGGTGAGCGCGTCGAGGCCGCTGATCGAGCGCCGTCGCGGCTTGGCGCCGCTGGCGCGCAGCTCGTCCTCGAGGCGGTCGGCGAGGACGTGGGCGCCACAGGCGTGCGCCTCGTCGAGCGCCACGACGAGGTGCTCGCGCGCGGCGCGCCGCTCGCCAGCGCGGCGCAGCGCGGCGCCGAGGTCCCCGCGCGCGCGAGCTCGGTCCAGCCGCCAGGGTCCGTCCTCGAGCAGCTTCGCCGCGCTCGCGAGCGCGCGGAGCCCCGCCTCACCGCCGGTCAGCAGCCCGTCGGCCCGCTGCGCCTGGGCGATCGTCCGCGCCGTGCCCCACCGCCGGGCCAGCTCGAGCTCCTCGTCGACGAGCGCCCGGGCACGCCCCTGGTCGTCGAGGGCGAGCGCCAGCACCGAGCGCCACGGCGGGATCGGCCGCGTCATCGACCACCGGGCGTGCCGGCGGCCGAGCTCCTCGAGGTCCGCGATGCCCTCGGCGGTCCGCCCCTGGGCAAGGCGCAGCACGCCGCGGCCGTGCAGGAGCGGGTTGAAGATCATGTGCTCGGGGACCGCGCCGACGAGACCGTGCTCGGCCGCCAGCGCGTCGGCCGCCGCGAAGCGTCCCGTCGCGGACGCGGTCTGCAGCCAGAGGCCGACCAGCGAGCGGGCCAGGTGCAGGCTGCCGCCGGCGGTCCAGAGCTCCATCGCCTGGCCGAAGTCGGCCTCGGCGGCGTCGAGGTCGCCGGTGTCCAGGGCGGCGGCGCCGCGGATCGCGAGGGCGACGGCGTGGCGCGAAGGTGAGCCGCGCCGGCGCGCCTCGGCCAGCAGGTCGGCGGTCAGCCGGCGCACGTCGTCGACGCGCCCGGCGTGCAGCAGCATCATCCCCTCGCCGATCGCCTCGACCGGCGCCGACCACGGCTCGAGCCCGAGGAGCGCCAGGCGCTCGCGGCTGAGCGCCGCGACCTCGTCGGCGCTCGTCCCGGGCGCGTCGGCCCGCGCGCGCAGGCGCACGAGCCGGGCGCCGAGGCCGTCGTCGTCCTCGAGGGTCGCGGCCAGCTCGCGGATCCGTGCGCCGGCGGTGTCGGCCGTGGCGAGGTCGTAGCGGCTCAGCAGCGCGAGGAACGCCTCGAGCGTGAGCCACTGCTCGCGCAGCTCCGGGCGGTCGCGGAGCTCCTGGACGGCCTCGCGCGCGGTGGCGACGCCGTCGGCGTGGCGGCCCGCGGCGTAGTCGGCCACCGCCACCTGCAGCGCGAGCTGCGCGCGCACCGCGGGGTCGTCCGTCGCACGGCGGGCGTCGCGCAGCAGCAGGCCGGCCCGGTCGTCGGAGGCGGCGAGCGCGGCGGCGCCCAGCTCGCGCAGCACCTCGGGCCGCCGGTGCGGGGGCGGGGGCTCGGCCAGCGCGCGCTCCAGCAGCCGCACCGCCTGCTCCGGGACGCCCTGGTCGGCGGCGTCGCGCGCGGCGGCGCGGAGGTGCTCGACGGCGGCGGCGTCCCCGCGTCCGCCGCCGGCGGCGACCAGGTGCGTGGCGACGCGTCCCGACGGCGCACCGCGGGCCGCGAGCAGCTCCGCGGCACGCGCGTGGAGCACGACGCGCTCGGGCGCGGTCTGCGAGGCCTCGAGGGCCGCGCGCACGAGCGGGTGGCGCAGGCGCATCGGCGCGGCGTCCTCGAGCAGCCCGGCCGCGACGAGCGCCGCGGCCGCCGTGGCGCCACGGGCCTCGTCGATCCCGGCGATCGCGCACACCAGCGGTAGGTCCTCGCCGCCGCCGGTGGCGGCGGCCGCCTGGGCCACGGCGCGGGCGTCGTCGCCGAGCCGTGCGACCCGCCGGGCGACCCAGGCGGCCACGCGCTCGGGCGCGGCCGCGCGCACGCGCGCGACGTTCCCGGCGTCGGGCGTCACGCCGGCCTCGACGAGGTCGGAGGCGAGGACCGACAGCAGGAAGGGGTTGCCGCCGGTCTGCTCCCAGCACGCCTCGGCGAAGGCCGGCGCGGGCGAGGTCCCCAGCGCCTCCTCGAGCAGCGTCGCGGCCGCCCAGGCCGAGAGCGGCCGCGGCGCCACCGTGTGCGCCTCCTCGAGCGCGACGAGCCCGTCGAGCGCCGGGTGCTCGGCGTCCTCGCCCGTGCGGATCGTCGCCGCCAGGAGCACGGGCAGACCGGCAAGCCGGCGGGCCGTGTAGGTCAACCAGCGCAGCGACGCCTCGTCGGCCCACTGGGCATCGTCGACGGTGACGAGCACCGGGCCGTCGGCGGTGCGCTCGGCCAGCTGCCAGAAGCGCCGGTCGAGGCTCGCGTGCAGGTCGTCCTGGGCGCCGGGCGCGGCGGTCTGTCCCGGCAGGAGCTGCGCCACGACCCCGAACGCGAGGTCGTGCTCGAGCTCGCTGGCCCGCGCGTGGAGGACAGACACCCCCTCGCCGGCGGCGCGCGCCGCGGCATGGGCGAGCAGGGCGGTCTTGCCGATGCCGGCGGCGCCCGTGACCAGGAGCACGCCGGGCACGCCGTCGCGCAGACGCCGCAGGAGCGCGTCGATGTGCTCGAGCGCGTCGGCGCGTTCGAGGAGCGGGCCCGGCACGGCGAGCGGTGGCCCGGAGCTCACGACGCCGCGAGTCTATGGGCCCTCCCGGCCGCCGATGGCGTCCGTGGGCGTGCGCACACTCGCGGACCGTTCGACGACGTGCGACGGACCGTCGCCGTTGCGCGTGCAACCATGCAGGCGTGCCCGCCGCCCACCTCCGCCTCATCAGCCTGCTCGTCGGCGCGACGTTCGTCGTGATCCTCAACGAGACGATCATGGGCGTCGCCCTGCCGCACCTGATGGACGACCTGGACATCCCGGCGACCACGGCGCAGTGGCTCACCACGGCCTTCCTGCTCACGATGGCCACGGTCATCCCGGTCACCGGCTACCTGCTCCAGCGCTTCCACACGCGGCAGATCTACATCGCGGCGATGGCGGCGTTCAGCACCGGCACGCTCATCGCGGCGCTGGCGCCGGGCTTCGAGGTCCTGCTCGTCGGGCGCATCGTCCAGGCGACGGGCACCGCGCTGATGATGCCGCTGCTCATGACGACGGTCATGACGCTCGTGCCCGAGGAGCGCCGCGGCCAGATGATGGGGACGATCACCATCGTCATCGCCGTCGCGCCGGCCATCGGCCCGACCATCTCGGGCCTCGTGCTCAGCGGGCTGAGCTGGCGCTGGATGTTCTGGATCGTCCTGCCGATCGCGCTGCTCGCGCTCGGCGTCGGCGCGCGCCTGGTGCGCAACGTCACCGAGCCGCACAAGCTGCCGATCGACGTGGTCTCCGTCGTCCTCGCGGCGATCGCCTTCAGCGGCGTGGTCTACGGCCTGAGCCTCATCGGCGAGGACGCGCGCGGCGACACGCCGGTCGCGCCGGTCGTCCCGATCGTCGTCGGGGCGGTGTTCCTCGTCCTGTTCGGCTGGCGCCAGGTCCGCCTCGGCGACCACCCGCTCATGGACATCCGGGTGTTCCGGCACCGGACGTTCGCGTTCGCGATCGGGCTGATCGGCGTGAGCATGATGTCGCTGTTCGGCGTGATCATCCTGCTGCCGCTGTTCATGCAGAACGCCCGGGACGCGTCGACGCTCACGACGGGCCTCGTCCTGCTGCCGGGCGGCCTGATGATGGGCCTCTTCTCGCCCTTCGTCGGGCGCTGGTACGACCAGTACGGCGCGCGGCCCCTCGTGGTGCCGTCCACGATCGTGCTCGGCGGCTCGCTGCTGTGGATGTCGACGATCGACCAGTCGACGTCCACCGCGGAGATCGTCGTCTGCTACGCCGTGCTCGGCGTCTCGCTGGCGCTCATGTTCACGCCCCTGATGTCCGCGGGCCTCGGCGCGCTGCCGATGAACCTGTACGCGCACGGCAGCGCCGTCTTCACGACGCTCCAGCAGGTCGCGGGCGCCGCGGGCACCGCGCTGTTCATCACGATCCTCACGCGCGGCGAGGTCTCCGCGGCCGACGACGGCCTCGACCCGGCGGGCGCGACGGCGGCCGGCTTCCAGGACGCGATCATCGTCTCCGCGGGCCTCTGCGTCCTGGCCTTCGCGCTGTCGCTGTTCCTGCGCAGCAAGCCGGCCCCGGCGCCGGGCATGGAGCCCGCGCCGGCGATGCACTAGTCCTCCGGGTCGTCGAACAGGTCGTCGTCCCAGCGGGCGCCGGCCTCGTCGCCGGCCCCCGGGAGGAGCTCGTCGTCGTCGCCCCAGTCGTCTGCGTCGTCGAAGGCGCCCGGCGTGCCGCCGGACTCGAGGTCGCGCTCCACGGACTCCATGGCGCGGATGGTCGCGCCGTCGCGGCCGCTCGCGTGACCGTCCGGTGAAGCGACCGATGCGACGGGGTCTGACCCCGAGCGTGCGACATGCCCTGGCACCGCTGCGACGGGGTCTGACCCCGTGCATGCGACATGCCCTGACACCGGTGCGACGGGGTCTGACCCCGTGCGTGTGACGTGCCCTGGCACCGGTGCGACGGGGTCTGACCCCGTGCGTGTGACGTGCCCTGGCACCGGTGCGACGGGGTCTGACCCCGAGCGTGCGACGTGCCCTGGCGCCGGTGCGACGGGGTCTGACCCCGAGCGTCAGCCGACGGAGACCAGGACGATGCCGCCGAAGGCGCAGGCGACGCCGGCGCGCTGGGGCGTGGTGAGGCGTTCGCCCAGCAGCGCGGCCGCCAGGGCGACGGTGACGAGCGGGTAGAGCGCGCTCAGGACCGAGACGACGCTGAGCAGGCCCTCGGTCGAGGCGACGGCGAAGCCCGCGTCGGCGGCGACGATCAGGGCGCCGATGGAGGCGACGGCCGGGAGGGCGGCGCGCTCGACGCGGACGCGCCGGCTCCGGCGCAGGGCGACCACCGCCGCGAGGCCGACGAGGACGAGCGTCGTGGCGCGGGTGCCGAGCAGCGCCCACGGGACGTCATGCTCGCTCGCGGCGTCGACGGCGACGAAGAACGCGCCGAAGCCCAACGCCGACAGCAGGCCCAGGACCACCGAGGTCCGCAACGCGCCGGCGCGCCGGCCCTCGTCCCCGGCGCCCTCGCCGGTCAGGACCGTCAGCGCGATGCCGGTCGCGGCGAGGACGACCCCGAGCGCCTGCAGCGCCGACGGCAGCTCGCCCAGCGCGATCGCCGCGCAGACGGGGACGACCGGCGCGGTCGCCGCGACGGGGGAGACGACGCTCATGCGACCGACGGCGAGCCCGCGGTAGAGCGCCGAGACGCCCAGCGCCTCGGCGACGCCCGCCGCCAGGACGAGCCAGACGAACTCGTCGCCCGGCGGCCCCTCGCCGTGGACCGCCACGGCGACCACCAGCAGCACCAGGCCGGCGGCCTGCGACACCAGCAGGACGCCGATCAGCGGTTGGGACCGGCTCTTGAGGCCGCCGATGAAGTCCGACAGCCCGTACGCCAGGCTCGCCGCGAGGGACAGGACGATCGCGAGCACGACGGGCGGCGCAGCGTACCCGCCGCCCCGTCCCGTTCACGTCCCGTGACCGTCCTGTGAACGGTTGGACGGGCGCGGTCTCGACGGACCAAGATGCCGCGCGATGCAGAGCCGAGCACGCCGCCTGACGCGGCGCGAGATCACCGCGGCCGGCGCCGGACTGGCGCTCGCGGCCGCCTCCGTCCCCGATGCCTGGGCCGACCGCCTGCTGCAGCGCACCCCGCGCGTGGGCCCCGGGCGCTTCCTCGACGGTGTGGCGTCCGGCGAGCCGTCCACCGACGCCGTGACGTTCTGGTCGCGCCTGAGCACCGAGCACCAGCGCTCGGGCGCGGAGCTCGTCGTCGCCAAGGACGAGGGCATGAGCCAGACCGTCGCGCGCGCCGTCGTCCCGACCACGCGCAGCGTCGACGGGTCGCTCAAGGTCCGGGTCGACGGCCTCGAGCCCGACACGCTCTACTGGTACCGCTGGCGCTCGGCCGACGGCACCTCCGACCTCGGGCGCACGAAGACCGCCAAGCCGGCCGACTCGCAGGAGCAGGTGCGCCTCGCGTACTCGTCCTGCCAGAACTGGCCGGAGGGCTTCTTCAACGGCCACGTCGACGCGGCGAAGCTCGAGCCGCTCGACCTCTACCTCTTCCTGGGCGACTACACCTACGAGTACGGCCCGACGGCCGGCTCGGTCGCCGGGCGCGACGACCCGGCGCCGTCGGTCGACCTCCAGACCTACCGGGACAAGCTGCGCCTCTACCGCAGCGACCCCGGCCTGCGCGAGCTGCACCGGCTGCACCCGATCGCCCACATCTGGGACGACCACGAGGTCGCCGACAACTACAGCGACAACGCGCCGCGGCCGAGCGACCTGCAGCGCGCCGCCGGCTACCAGGCGAGCTTCGAGTGGCTGCCCCGCGTGCCGCAGGGCGGCGAGCGCTACCGGCTCTATCGCTCCCTGCCGCTCGGCGGCCAGTGCGAGGTCTTCCTGCTCGACCAGCGCCAGTACCGCACGGGTGACGGCGACGGCCAGGCCCGCCAGCTGCTCGGCCGCCAGCAGATGGACTGGCTGAAGGACGCGCTGCGCAAGAGCACCGCACGCTGGAAGGTCATCGCCAACCAGGTCATGTTCGTGCCGCTCGGCGTCGGCGGCGCGGGCATCAACGACGACCAGTGGGACGGCTACCCCGCGGAGCAGGCCGAGCTCCGGGCGCTCCTGGGCGACGCCCCGATCTCGAACACGATGTTCGTGACGGGCGACATCCACACGTACTTCACCGCCGAGGTCCTGCGCCACGGGAGCTCGGGACCGCCGGTGGCGACGGAGTACGTCGGCGGGTCGATCTCCTCGACGGGCTTCCCAGCGCTCGCCGGCCTCGAGTCGACGGCGATCACCGCCGCCAACCCGTGGATCGCCTACACCAACGGCGCCGACCACGGCTACGCGAAGGTCGACCTCGGCACGGAGGCGGCGACGACGACCTACCGCGTCGGCCCGCTCGACACCCCCGGCGCCCCGCAGCGCGACCTCAAGGTCTACCGGCAGCCCGCCGGCACGAACCGCTTCGAGCAGGTCGGCGGGGAGAACAAGCCGGGCGAGCTGCCGCCGAACCCGGCGGCGCGCAGCCTGCGCAGCGACCGCGCCGCGACGCCGGAGCTCGCGGCGCGGCGGCGCAAGCACGAGCGGCTCGAGCGCGCGGCGCGCGAACGGACCGAGGCCAAGGCCCGAGCCGCCACCCGGCGCAAGAAGGCGAGGACGTCGTGATGCGCCTCGGGCTCGTGACGGCGGTCGCGCTGCTCGGCCTGGTGTGCGCGGCGCCGGCGAGCGCGGCGGCGCCGCCGAACGACGCGCCCGGTGGGGCGGTCGACGTCGCGCCGTTCGGTGCCGAGAACGGCCTGCCGCTCGAGCGCACCGGCCAGGCGGACCTGTCCGAGGCCGGGCCGGACGCGGGCGTGCCGCGCTGCCTGGGGCCCAGGTCCTTCGCGCGCACGGTGTGGTTCCGCGTACCGTCGGCCGATGCGCCGCAGCGCCTGCGGGTCGACGCTCTCACGCCGGCCGGCCAGGCGAACGAGGGTCCCGAGCTGGCGGTCTTCGTCCAGCCGGCGAGCGGGACGCAGACGCGCGAGCCGCAGGCGTGCGACGGGCCGGCGTCCCAGGGGGACGTCGGCACGCGCGACCCGGCCGCGGGCGTCGAGCTGCTCGTCCCGGCGGGGCGGACGGTGCTCGTGCAGGCCGGACGGCCCGAGGGCCAGACCGCCCAGGGCGTCCTGGTGACGGTCGCGACGACCGCGGTCGAGGGGCTCGCGGCGCCGCTGGGCGACCTGGGGACGTTGAAGGCGCCGCGCGTGGCGCTGGGACGCTCGTCGTCCGTGGCGCTCGGGGGCGCGCGGTTGACCGAGGAGGACCCGGCGCAGCCGTCCTGCGCGGCGGCGGGGTCGGTCTGGCGGCGGGTGACGGCGGCGCGGACCGGCACGCACGTCGTGGCTGCGCGCGGCCCGGGGGTCGCGACCGTCACGGCGTTCGCGGGGCGGCGACCGACCGGGGACGGCGCGCTGGCGTGCGGCGTGCGGGAGTCGGGGCAGACGGTCTCGGCGGCCTTCCGGGCGCGACGCGGGCAGGCGCTCTGGCTGCGGGTCGGCACCGACGCGACCGGCGCGACGCCGGGGGCGTCGCTGGCCGTCTCGGGACCGTGCGACGTCCAGCCGCTCACGCGGCCCGCGGCGCCGAAGGTCCGGGTGCTGTCGGTCCGCGGCCGGCGCGTGCGCGTCCGCGTCACGGGCGGCTGCGCGCGGTCGGTGCGGGTCGTGCTGCGGCGTGGCGGGCGCACCGTCGCGTCGTCGCCCGTGCGCGCGATCGTGACGCCGGGGACGCGGACGCTGGTCCTGCGCCGGTCGCCCGGCGCGGGGCGTCGGGTGTCCGTGCGCGTGACCGGCCGGGACGGCGCGCGCCGTACCCGGGCGCTGCGGGCGAGCCGGTCGATCACCGCACGCTGAGGTCCGCGGGGCGGGGGGACGGTCAGCCGGGGCCTGTCCCCTCCTTCGCGCGGCTTCGCGGCGTGCCGTGAGAAGGAGGGGTCTGACCCCTTCTTCTGAAAGGCCTGCAACGGGGGCCTTTCGCGACGCGTGCGCGGCGCGTGTGCGACGAAGGGGACTGTCCCCTTCTTCGCATCAGCCGGCGAGGCGGAAGGTCATGACGACCTCGGTGCCGCCGGAGGGCGGGGTGCGGATGTCGGTCTCGTCGGCGACCTGGGCGATGAGGCCGAGGCCGAGTCCGAGGCCGGGGGAGTCGATGCGGGGGCGCAGGCCGCCGCCCTCGTCGCGCACGGTGACGACGAGGCGGCGCTCGTCGCAGGTCGCCTCGACGGAGACCGCGCCGCGACGGCCCTCGCGGTAGGCGTGGACCACGGCGTTGGTGACGGCCTCGGTGGTGGCGAGGGCGACGGCGCGGGTGACCTCCTCCGGCACGCCGCACTGGTCGGCGAACTCCAGGGCGGCGTGGCGCGCACGCGACAGGGCATCGCGCGCCGCGGGCCACGTCCACGTGCGGCGCTCGGGCGCCGCCACCATCATGCGGCGGACACCTCGCGCGCACCGGCGACGGGGCGCACCGGCCGGAGCTCCTCGCGCGTCGTCCCCGGGCCGTCGTGCACGGCTCGACAGTACCGCCGCACCCCGTCCCGACGCCCCCTGGCCGCGCCGCGGCGGTCAGCCCTCGGCGACCCAGCGCTCGAGCGCCTCGACGGCGGCCAGCCCGTCGGCGTCCAGCGGCGCGCCCGCGACGACGAGCTCCCACGCCGGCCGGTGCTCGCCCGGCAGCACCGCGCCGATGAGCTCCGCGTGCGAGAACCGCGCCCACGGCAGGACCGTCAGGAGCCAGAGCTGCGCCCGGCGGACCTCCGGCGGCTCGGTCGCCCACGTGTCCGCCAGCCCCGCCACGTGCTCGTCGACGGCCGCCCGCACCCCCGCCGCGATCGCGGCCGCCGCCTCGTCGTCGGCCGCCGCCACCTCGCGCAGCGCCGCGAGCTCGCGCAGGAGCCGCAGCGCCTCGACGCGGTCGGGGTGGGCCTTCCACCGCGCGATCCGCGCGAGGACCGGGATGCAGGGGACCGCCGCCTCGTGGACGACGCCCTCGTGGTGCACGTTGGCCCACAGCTCCCACCACGCGGCGTCGCGCGCCTCCTCGTCGCCCACGACGATCGCCCACAGCTGCTCGGGCACGTCGTCGGCGGGACCGTAGGCGTGCTGCAGCCCGCCCCAGTCGACGTCCAGGGCCTCGCCGAAGACCGCGTCCGCCGCAGCCTCGTCGAGCCCGTCTCGCGGCACGACCCCCGCGCCCGCGCGCACACGACCCGCGGCCGCGCGCAGCGCGGCGCCGAAGCCCCGTCCCCTCCGGGTGCCCAAGCGCACGGTGCGAGCGTACGGCGGGCACCCGACGGACCGCGCGGTCCGCCGGCCGTAGGCTCGCCGGCGTGCCCGTGCTGCGCACCCCGCGCCTCGACCTGCGGCCGTTCACGCCCGCCGACGTCCCCGCGATGGCGAAGGTGTACGGCGACCCGGAGGTCATGCGCCACGTCGCGACCGGCGAGCCGTGGAGCGCCGCCCGCACGCACGCGATCCTCGAGGCCTACGCCCGCCGCCACCGTCGCGACGGCATCTCCGTCCTGGCGGTCGTCGAGCGCGCGACCGGCGACCTCCTCGGCGACGCCGGCCTCGAGCCCTCGCCCGCCACCGACGGCGCGCTCGAGGTGGGCTGGACCCTGCGGCGCGACGCCTGGGGGAGGGGCGTGGCCACGGAGGCGGGCGCCGCCTGCGTCCGCCACGCCCTCACCGTCCCCGGCGCGCAGGCCGTCGAGGCGCTCGTCGTCCCGACGAACACCGCCTCGGTCCGCGTCGCCCTGAAGCTGGGACTGCGCCCCGCGGGCCACCGCCACGCACACGGCCGCGAGCACCGTGTCCTGCGCCTCACGCGGGGGCAGGAGAGGCCCATGGACGTCGTCGTCGCCGGAGCCCACGGCCAGATCGCCAAGCTGCTGCACCCGCGTCTCGTCGCCCGCGGCGACCGCGTGCGGGGCCTCATCCGCAACCCCGACCAGGCCGCGGCGCTCGAGGCGCTCGGCGTCGAGCCCGTCGTCTGCGACCTCGAGCACGCCGACGTTGACGAGCTGCGCGCCGCCGTCCGCGGGGCCGACGCCTTCGTCTTCGCCGCCGGCGCCGGACCCGGCTCGGGCGCCGAGCGCAAGGCGACGATGGACCGCGACGGCGCCGTGCGCACGATCCGCGCGTGCGAGGACGAGGGCGTGGCGCGCTACGTCATCGTCAGCTCGATCGGCGCCGACGACCCGCCTCAGGGCGACGAGGTCTTCGCCGTCTACCTGCGCGCGAAGGCCGAGGCCGACGAGGCGCTCAAGGCCTCGAAGCTCGACTGGACCGTGGTGCGGCCCGGCCCGCTGACCGACGACGAGCCGACCGGCAAGGTCCGTGCCGCCCGCCACGTCGGGCGCGAGAGCGTCCCGCGCGCCGACGTCGCCGACGTCCTCGCGGCCGTGCTGGCCGAGCCGGAGACCGCCGGCGAGGTCTTCGAGCTGGGCTCCGGCGACACGCCGATCGACGAGGCCGTCGCCACGCTCGCGCGCGCCGGCTCCTGAGGCACGACGCCGTGCCCCGAGCTGCGCCGGCGACCCGCGTGCGGGCCGGCCGCTGCGCCCGTGGGCGCCCCCAATGCCGCCGGCCCGTCGTCCCACGACGAGGCCGCGCGACGCAGCTCGAGGACGACGCCCCCCTGGGCCGGGTCCCCGCGGGCACAGGATGTGCGACTGCTGACGGACGTTCAACGGGGGATTCCCTCACGTGGTCCCTCGACGTTTCTCCTACAGTGCCCTCGTGCTCGGGGCAGCGGGTCCGCTCGTCGGCCGGGAGGCCGAGCTCACCACCGCCCTCGCGGTGCTCGGGCCCGACGGCCCGCCGGTGCTGCAGGTCGCCGGCCCGCCCGGCATCGGCAAGAGCCGGCTGCTGCGCGAGCTCGCCGACCACGCCCGAGGGGGCGGCCACCTCGTCCTGCACGGGCGCGCGGCGGAGTTCGAGGCCGAGGTCCCGTTCGGCCTCCTGCGCACCGCCTGCGAGGACTGGCTCGACGACCTGGGGCCGGACGAGCGCCGGGCACTGGCCGACCGCGACGCGGTCGAGCTCGCCCAGGTGCTGCCCGCCTTCGAGGCGCCCGGCGACGGCCGCCTGCCCGCCACCGGGGAGGAGCGCCATCGCGCGTTCCGCGCCGTCCGCCGCCTGCTCGAGCGGGCTGGGGCCCAGCGGCCGGTGCTGCTCGTCCTCGACGACGTCCACTGGGCCGACCCCGCGTCGCAGGAGCTCCTCGCGCACCTCCTCCTGCGCGTGCCGCGCGGCGCCGTGCGCCTGGCGCTCGGCCTGCGCCCCGCGCAGCTCCCAGCGCTGCTCGAGCGCTCGCTCGCCGGCGCGGTGCGCGAGCACGACGCCGTGCGCCTCGACCTCCGGCCGCTCGACGCCGCCGCCAGCCGCCGGCTCGTGCAGGACGCCGTCCCGCCCGACGTCGCCGACGCCCTGCACCGCGAGAGCGGCGGGACGCCCTTCTTCCTCCTCGCGCTCGCGCGCGCCTATGCGGAGGAGGGACGCCGCCCCATGGACGCCGACGCCGACGAGCCCGGCAGCGTCCCCGCCGCCGTGCGCACCGCGCTGACCGGCGAGCTCGCCGCCCTCGCTCCGCGGGCGCTCGAGCTCCTGCGCGGGGCGGCGGTCGCCGGCGACCCCTTCGAGCCGCGTGTCGCCGCCCGCGCCGCGGACGTCGCCGACGCCGACGTGCCCGACCTGCTCGACGCCCTGACGGCCTCGGGCCTCGTGCAGCCGGGACCGGCCGGCCGCGTCGCCTTCCGCCACCCGATCGTCCGTGCCACCGTCCTGGACGGCGCCGGCGGCGGCTGGCTGGCGCAGGCCCACGGACGCGTCGCCGCCCACCTCGCCGCCACGGGCGCGGACGTCGCCGCCCGCGCGCCGCACGTCGAGCGCTCGGCCGTCCCCGGCGACCCGGGCGCCGTCGCCGTCCTGCACCAGGCGGGCGACGCGGCGATGGCGCGTGCGCCCGCGCTCGCGGCGCGGTGGTACGCCGCGGCCGCCGGCGTGCTGCCGGACACGCCCGACGCCGCACCGACCCGCGTCGAGCTGCGCCTGGCCGAGGCGACCGCCGCCACCGCGGCGGGCCACCTCGAGCGCGGGCACCGGGCGCTCGGCGCGGTGCTCGAGCTCCTCGGTCCCGACGCTCCCGACCGCACGCCCGTCGTCGCCGCCTGCGCCGGGCTCGAGCACCTGCTCGGCCGCCACCGCGACGCCCACGCACGGCTCACCGCCGCGCACGCCGCGGTGCCCGACCCCGACGGCGCCGGCGCCGCCCTGCTCGAGGTCGAGCTCGCCGCCGCCGCGGGCTACGAGACCCGCCCGCAGGAGATGCTCGACCGGGCCCGCGCCGCCTTCGCCCGTGCCGAGCGCCTCGAGCTGCGCCCGCTCGCCGCGGTCGCCGCCGGGCAGGTCGCGCTGGCCCACTACTTCCTCGGCCTGCCCGCCGAGCGCCAGCTGGAAGCCGCGGCGCAGCGCTTCGCCGGCCTCTCCGACCTCGATCTCGCGACGCGGCTGGACCTCGGGCTCTGGCTCGGATGGACCGAGGCGGTGCTGGAGCACCACGAGCGCTCCCTGCGCACCTGCGAGCGGGTCCTGCGCGTGGCGCGCGAGACCCGACAGGGCGCGCCGGTCCTCGTCACCCGGACCGCCGCGACGTGGTCGCTGCTGCGCCTGGGCCGCCTCGACGAGGCCGACGCCCAGCTCGCGAGCGCCGTCCAGACCGGTCGCCTCGCGCCCAACCTCTACTTCAGCGTCTCGCTCGGCCAGCTCGCGCTCCTGCGCCTCGCCCAGGGCCGGCTGCCCGAGGCGCTGCGGGCGGGGGAGGAGTCGCGTGAGACCGCCGCCGGCGCGGACCCCGGCCTCATCCCGGGGATGAGCGGCCTCTACGCGGCGGTGGCGCTGCTCGAAGCCGGGCGCCCGGCGGCCGCCCACGCGGCGGTGCTCGACATGAGCGGCGGCGACCGCGAGCTGCGGACGTCGCGCTCGGGCCACGTGCACGCCTACGAGGTGCTCACCCGCGCCGCGCTGGACCTCGGCGCCCACGACGCCGCCGGCGAGTGGGCCCAGCGCGCCGCTGCCGCCTCCCACGGCGGCCACCTGCCCGCCGAGGACGCGCACGCCCAGCGCGCGCAGGCCGAGCTCGAGCTCGCCCAGGGCGACGCCGCCACCGCCGCCGACCGCGCCCTCGCCGCCGCGCTGCGCGGCGAGCAGGCGTCGCTGCCGATCGACGCGGGCCGTTGCGAGGTCCTCGCCGGCCGGGCGCTCGCCGCCGCCGGCCGGCGCGAGGACGCGGTCGCCGTGCTGGACCGCGCGGCCGACCGGCTCGTGGCCGTCGGCGCCCACGGATGGGCGGCCGGCGCCGAGCGCGAGCTGCGCCGCCTCGGTCGGCGCCGCGCGGCGCGCTTCCAGGCCGCCACGGGCCTCGACGCCCTCACCGAGCGCGAGCGCCAGGTCGCCGAGCTCGTCCACGCCGGGCACTCCAACCGCCAGATCGCCGAGCGGATCTTCGTGAGCGAGAAGACCGTCGAGCGGACGCTGACCGGCGTCTTCACGAAGCTCGGGGTCGCCAACCGCACGGCGCTGGCGACGCTCGTCGAGGCCGAGCACCGCCCGTCGCCCCTGGGCCGCTAGCGCTCGCCCCGGCGCCCGGTGCAACGACGGCCCCGAACGGGTCGAACCGGCAGGCGGCCGGGTACAATGTCCGTCCAGGACGAACGCCTGTCACCCACTCGCCGCCGGCGGGAGGCATCCGCGGGCGTCACCACGAGAGGAGGTGAACGCATGGCCGTCGAGGACAAGATCGCACTCGAGGGAGAGGTCGTTGAGGCCCTTCCCAACCTGATGTTCCGCATCCAGCTCGACGTCGGTCACGAGGTGCTCGCGCACCTGGCCGGCAAGATGCGACGCAACCGCATCCGCGTGCTCCCCGGCGACCGCGTCCGGGTGGAGGTCTCGCCGTACGACCTCAACCGGGGCCGGATCGTCTTCCGCATGAAGTAGCCGCGCGGACGCGCATGTGTGGCTGCGGCCGCACATGCGCAACCGACGGACCCTGGCCGTGTCGACAACGCACGTGCCGCCGTCTCGCACCGCCGTCGTGCTCCTCACCCTGCTGACCCTCGCCGTCCCGGCGAGCGCGTCGGCATCAAGCTCCCAGCGGACGCTCTTCGAAGCGCCGCGCGAGCTGCTGTCCGGCGACGCCGCGCTGCGCGCGCAGACGCTCGACGAGATCCGCGGCTTCGGCGTGCGCTGGCTGCGCGTCGTCCTGTACTGGAAGGGCGTCGCGCCCGGCGGCGACCGCCCCGGCGTGCCGCGGGTGGACGAGCGCGACCCGGCGAGCTACGACTGGTCGCGCTACGACGCGCTGGTCCAGGACGCGCGAGCCCGCGGGATGCGCCTCCTGCTCACCGTCTCGGGCCCGGTGCCGCGCTGGGCCACGCGCGACCGCGCCGACGACCGCACCCACCCCAGCGCGGTGCGCTTCGGGCGCTTCATGGAAGCGGCGGGCCGACACTTCGGCGAGGTGGTCGACCACTGGTCGATCTGGAACGAGCCCAACCACCCCGCGTTCCTGCGCCCGCAGTGGACGCGCACCCGCAGCGGCGCCCGCGAGGCGACCTCGGCACGGATCTACCGCCAGCTCTTCCGCGAGGGCGAGGCCGGCCTGCAGCGCGCGGGGCAGGACCGCGACACCGTGCTCTTCGGCGAGCTCGCGCCGCGGGGGACGGGCAGCGTCGTGCACCCGATCACGTTCTTCCTGCGCGCGCTGTGCCTCGACGCGCGGTGGCGTCAGGCCCGCGGCTGCGGCGAGCTCGACGCCGACGGCGTCGCCCACCACGCCTACACCACGCGTCAGGGCCCGTTCTACGTCCCGCCCAGCCCGAACGACGTCACGATCGGCGTGCTGTCGCGGTTGACCCGGGCGATGGACCGCGCCGGCCGGGCGGACGCCCTCCCGCGCGGGCTGCGCCTGTGGCTGACCGAGTTCGGCATCCAGTCCAAGCCCGACCCGTTCCTCGGCGTCAGCGAGACCGCCCAGGCCGAGCATCGCGCGATCTCCGAGCGCATCGCCATGGGCAACCCGCGGGTCGCCGCGTTCTCGCAGTACCTCATGCGCGACGACGAGCCCAAGGCGGGCGTCCCGGCCACCCAGCGCTACAGCGGCTTCGAGTCCGGCCTGCGCGCCGCCGCCGGCAAGCCCAAGCGGGCCTACGAGGGGTTCCGCCTGCCGCTGGTCGCCGACCGGGAGCGCTCGACGACGACGCTCTGGGGCATCGTCCGGCCGGCCGGCGGCCCGACCACCGTGACGGTCGAGCGCCAGGAGCGCGGCTCGTCGGTCTGGCGGCGGCTCGCGACCGACCGCACCGACGCCCGCGGGCGGTGGTCCACGACGACCGCCAAGCGCGAGGGACGCCGCTACCGCGTGCGCTGGACCGCGCCGGACGGCACCGTCCTCACCGGTCCTCTGACCCGCTCGTACGCCGGCCGATGAGCCGCCTGCGCTGGACGGTGGCGGCCGCGCTGGCCGCCGGGGCGACGGCGACCGCAGCCGCGCCGGCGAGCGCGAGCGCCGCCGACGGGCTGCGCCTCGGCGACCGCCTGCTCGAGCGCGGCGACCGCGGCGCCGACGTCCGCGAGCTGCAGCGCACCCTGCGCCGGCTGCGCCTGCGCACGGGCGTCGACGGGGTCTTCGGCCGCCAGACCCACCGGCTCGTGCACCGCTACGAGCGGCGCTTCGGCCTCACGGTCGACGGCGACATCTCCTTCGGCGAGGCGCGGGGCATGCGCCGCCGCGCCCGGCTGCCGTTCGGCGGCGACCCCGCCGCCTACCAGCAGGACCGCACCCAGACCGACGGCCGGCCGGTCGCCGCGCCGGCGGGCGGCGGCGGGCCGCGCTTCCCGGTCCAGGGGCCCTACCACGTGGGGGACGGGTTCGCGACCCGCGGCGGCGCGCACGAGGGCGTCGACCTGCTGGCCGACTGCGGGCTGCCCGTCGTCTCGCCCGTCACCGGGACGGTCATGAACGTCAAGCAGCAGGCGCGCGCGGGCCACTACGTCGTCGTGCGCGACGCCGCCTCGGGCGAGGAGGTCGTCCTCATGCACCTGGCGGCGCCGAGCGAGGTCCCGCAGGGCCAGCCCGTGGCCGCCGGGCAGCGGATCGGCACGGTCGGGCGCACGGGCAACGCGACGGCCTGCCACGTGCACCTCGAGCTGTGGACGGCGCCGGGCTGGTACCGCGGCGGCGCGCCGCGCGATCCGGCGCCGGCCCTCACGGCCTGGGCAGCCGCGCCCGCCTAGCGGCGAGCAGCAGCAGCGTCCCGCCGACCACGAACGACGGCTCCCAGAGCAGGACGTACCACCCGAGCACCCCGTCCTCGAGCGCCGCCGGGACGTCGACGGCCCCGGCCACCATCAGCAGCTTCTCGACCCACAGCACCGCGCCGTAGAGCAGGGTCACCACGCCCCCGACGCGCAGCGCCAGGACCGCCCGGCGCCGCCACGGCGCCAGCCGCCCCGGCCGCGCCACGGCCACCGCCAGCGCCGCGGCGCCGAGCTTGAGCGCCGCGGCCGCCCACACCAGGGCCAGGAAGCCGGTCTCGCGCGCGGCCGCGTCGCGCTGCAGGTCGCGCGAGAGGCCCTCCAGGGCGCCGTCCCACCCGAGCGCCCACGCGGCGCTCAGCGCGCCGAACGCGCCCCAGCAGGCCGCGGCGAGCCAGGCGGCGGGGCCGCCGCCCGGCGCGTGCCAGACCGGGCGCTCAGGGCTCACCGGCGCCAGGGTCGGTCGCCCCGACCCAGTCCTCGGTCAGCCGCAGCCAGAAGGCGAGCCCCGCGTGCTCGCCGTAGCGGCGGAAGCGCTTGACGATCGCCGGGTCCTTGGCCTTGCGGCCGTTGAGCCGCGCCCACGTCGGCCGCGTCCACGAGTCGAGCACGAGCCGCGAGTGGCGCCCGAGCAGGAGCATCACGTGCGCCGCCGCGTACGGGCCGATCCCGCGCAGGGCCAGGAGCTGCTCCTCGAGCGCGTCGTCGGAGAGCTCGGAGCGCGGGACGGTCGCCAGCGCCTCGAGGTCCAGCGCCCCCGAGGCCACCTGCTCGGCGAGCTCGCGCAGCGCCCGCCCGCGGTAGCCCGCGCGCACGACGTCGGCGTAGAAGGCCTCGTCGGCCGCGGCCATCGCCGCCGGCGTCGGGAACGCGTGCCACGACGTGCCGTCCGGCTCGCCCACGGCCGGCTCGCCGAGCTCGCGCACGAGCGCGCCGACCATCCGCTCGGTCGCCGACCACGCGCAGTTCGTCGTGCAGATCGTCTTGACGACCTCCTCGAAGACCGTGCCCGCGCGCATGAGCCGCCCCGCGCCGGTCGCCACCCACGCGAGGTGCTCGTCCTCGGCGACGAGCGCGTAGAAGCCCGAGAGGTCGGCGTCCAGGCGCAGGAGGTGGGCGACCACGCCGAGCCCTGCGTCGGGGTCGGCGGGGACGGCGGTGGACGACACGGTCGCGCGGGTGCCGCGCGCCTCCCGGACGCGCAGGCGCAGCGGCGCGGCGTCGCCCGGGACCCGGATCGCCACGTCGAAGCCGCGGGAGTCCTCGTGACGGACGAAGGGCGGCAGCGACGTCAGGCCGTGGGAGCGCACGCAGCGCCGCAGGTCGACCGGCTCGCCGCCCGCGCCGCGCAGCGGCAGCGTGGCCTTCCAGGCCGGGAGGGGGCGAGACGGCGCCGGGTCCACGGAGGCGACGCTAGCGGCGCGGGCGGCGCGCTACCGGCACAGCGCCGAGGACCGGACCCAGCCGCGGGTGCCCGCGTCGGTCGTGATGCGCGTCCAGCGCCGCGTGCGGTCGCGCCGCTGGACCGTCACGGGCTGGGAGCGGAAGACCGTGCCGATGACGAAGCGCCCGGGCGTCTCGTAGAGGTAGGCCCGGCTCGAGCACACCTTGCGCACCTTCTTGGACGCCGCGAGCGCCGGGACGGCGAGCAGCGAGCCTGCCGCGTCGGGGCGCTTGCACAGCGTCCCGACGACGACGCCGGTGGCGCGCGCCAGCCGCCGGGGCTCGAAGACCACGCGGGCGATGCGCGAGGCGCCGACGATCGTGCTCGGCGCGTAGCCGAAGCCCACGCGCGCGCCGCGCGACGGCGTCATGCCCGCCACGCGGGTGCCCGCCGGGCAGGTGAACGAGAGCGACGGGTGCCTCGTCGTCCCGGCCGCCAGCACGACCTTCTTGGTCAGCACCGCCGTGCCGGCCGGGACGCGCTCCCCGCGCTGCAGCGGCCCGGCGAGGACGTCGGAGCGGATCGCCATCGGCGCGCGGTCGCCCGCGAAGGACGACGAGGAGGCCAGCTCGAACGCGCCCGCGCCCGCGGCGACGGTCACGGCCGCGGTGGCGGCGACCTTCATCGTCGCGGCGCCCGCGCCGAGGCCGAGCACCGACCAGCCCGTCGCCGTGGCTGCGACGCCGACGAGCGCCGAGCCCGGGTCGAGGACCCGCATGGCGGAGCGCAGCGTCTGGAGCTCGCCGCGGAACAGGCGGCAGTCCCGGCAGCGCGCGACGTGGCGCAGCGCGTGCGGGCTGGCGCGGCGGCGGCGCTCGTGGGCGGAGACGAGGTCGTCGCGGATCGTCTGGCAGCTCTCGTCGCGCGCCCGGGCGCTGCGGGCGAGGTTCTCGCGCGCGCGGTTGGCGAGGTTCTTCGAGGCGCGGACGGTGATGCCCAGCTGCTCGGCCACCTCCTCGTGCGAGAGCCCCTCGACCTCGCGGAAGAGCAGCACCTCGCGCTGGCGGTCGGGCAGCGAGGCGAGGTCCGTGACGACGTCGCGCAGCTCCTCGCGCCGCGTCGTGGCCTCGTAGGGGTCGCTGTGCTCGAGGGCGACCGGGTCCAGGACGTCGTCCATCGGGACCGTCGCACCGGTGGCGGGCCGGCGCAGCTCGTCGAGGCAGCGGTTGCGCGTCAGGCGGTACAGCCAGGCGCGCAGCTGCATCGGCCGGTCGTCGGCCTTCAGCGCCGCATGCGCGCGCACGAAGACGTCCTGCACGACGTCCTCCGGACCCGAGGCGCCGCGGCCGTCGAGGATCCGCTTGGCGTAGCGCTCGAGCGCCGCCCGGTGGCGGTCGTGGATCTCGCCGAACGCCGCCTCGTCGCCCTTGCGCAGGCGCGCCACGAGCTCCTCGTCGCTCTGCGAGCGCGAGAAGCGGGCGGGCACGGGCAGTCCGGGGGCGAGAGCGGCCATCGGCGGCGGGCTAGCGGCGCGGGCGGCAGAGGAGGTAGACGCTGCTCACCGCGGGGTCGCGCTTGGCCAGCGGGGACGCGTAGACGCGCAGCCGGAAGCGCCGCAGCTTCTTCTGGTACTGCGAGACGTCGGGGATGTCGAGGCCGATCGACGCGCCCTCGACCAGCGACGGGCTGTACGCGTAGGTCCCGCCCGGGCAGAGGAAGGAGAGCCCGCGGCGGCCCTCGCTGCGCGCGACCTCGACCCGGCGGCGCAGCATCACGTGCCCACGCGGCACCTTGCCGCCCAGGTCGTAGGACCGGCCGGGGAAGTCGACCGGCATGCGGCTGCCGGGACCGAGCGTCTGCTGGGTGCCGACGGTGAAGGCGTGCGCGTCGCCCACCGGCAGCAGCGCGCTCAGCGCGCCGGCGAGGACGGCGGCGGCGACGACGAGGCCGAGGCGGCGGGGCGAGGTGGTCTTGGCGGGCATCTCCATGGACCCCAACGACGGCCGGGCGGGAAGGTCCCGGTCCTGGGTCAGCGGATGACACCAGATCGAGGATCGTCCTGGGCAGGTGGTCGCGGCGCTCAGGCCCGCGATCGAGCGAGGTGTGTGACGCACGAGGTGGTGGGGACCTCGAACGTCACGGACCTCCCGCCCGCGCCGCCCGCCGGTGGGCGTCAGTAGCCCCAGCGCCGGTACAGCGCGTCGGCCTGCGCGGGCGTCGCGTACCGGTGGTCGGCCCGGAAGGGGCCGTCGTCGCGCACGAACGCCATGTCGACCTGCGCCAGCGCGCCGTCGAGCGGGCGCAGGTGGCCCTGGTAGACGTCGTAGGGCGAGAAGCCGGCGGCGCGCATCCAGGCGACCACGTCGGCGAGCTCGGCGCCGCCGGGGACGAGCTGGAAGAAGGAGACCTCGAGCAGCACCACGTCGGTCTGCGCGAGCGTCTCGCGGGCGCCCTCGAGGACCTGGAGCTCGGCGCCCTCGACGTCGACCTTCACGACGAAGGGACCGGGCAGCGCGTGGTTGGCCACGAGGTCGTCGACGCGGACCACCGGGACGGTGCGGCGCGGCGCGGGCGTGCCGTCGGGCTCGCGGTCGCCCAGGACCGAGGAGCAGGCGGGCACGCGGTGGACGGCGATCTCGAGCTTGCCGGGCTGGGGGCCGGCGGCGGCGAGGGCGTAGGCCGAGCCGGGCCGGGCCGCGCAGATCGCCTTGAGGTCGCCCTCGTGCTCGGCCAGCGGCTCGACGAGCAGGACGGGCAGCCCGGGGAAGGCGGCGTAGAGGTCGGGCGTGCCGCGGGCCACGCCGACGTCGACCACCGCCCCGGGCCGCAGCCCCAGGCGCTGGAGGTGGGCGAGGACCTCGGGCAGCGTGCGCCGCGGACCCCCGCCGCCCGTGCGGCGCACCTCGAGGCCGGCGCGCGCGAGGACGTCCTTGACGACCGGGCGCAGACGGGCCTTGGCCTCCGCCGCCGCGGCCTTGGCGCGGTCGGCCGGGGAGGCGCTCACGCGGCGGCGCGCAGGACCGAGCGGATGAACAGCGCCTGGAACGGCAGCCGCGCCCAGAGCAGGGCCCTGGGGATCCTCGGGAAGCGCTCAGGGTGCAGCGCCATGTGGATGTTGGCCGGGAAGACGGCGAGGATGGTGGCGACGAGCCACCACGCGCCGCGCTTGCGCGTCGTCGGGTTGGACGACAGCAGCGCCAGGCCGCCGGCCGCCTCGGCGACGCCGCTGGCGTACACGAGCTCCCGGTGGGCCGGCAGGTAGTCCGGCACGATCGCCACGAACGGCTTGGGGACCAGGAAGTGCAGGGTCCCCATGCCGATGAAGGCGCCGGCGACGCGGGTCCTCGAAGCGCTCATGGGCAGCCATCCAAGCACATGGCAGGATGGCCCCCGTGGCCGAGCTGACCGTCTACGAGAAGCCCACCTGCACGACGTGCCGCAAGCTCGTCGCGCTCCTGGACGAGCGGGGCGTGGACCTCGACCGGGTCGACTACCACGTGCGCGGCCTCACGGAGGCCGAGCTGCGGGCCCTCCTGGCCAAGCTCGGCACGGGACCCCGCGAGGTCCTGCGCACCCGCGAGGCGCTGGTCAAGGAGCTCGACCTCCCCGGAGAGCGCAGCGACGACGAGCTCGTCGCGCTCATGGTCGAGCACCCGCAGCTCGTCCAGCGCCCGATCGTGGTCCACGGCGACCGCGCGGTGCTGGCCCGTCCCGTCGAGCGCGCGCTGGAGCTCCTGTGAGCCCCTCGCTGGCCTTCCGCGAGGAGCGCCCGGACGGCGAGCCGCGCGGGACCCTGCTCTGCGTCCACGGCTTCCCCGAGTCCTCGGCGATGTGGGCGCCGCTGCTGCGCGACGCCGCGCGGGCGGGCTGGCACGCCATCGCCCCGGACCTGCCGCCGGCCGGCGGCTCGGCGCCCGACCCGCCGCACACCTGGACCAACCAGGTCCGGCGCCTCGACGCCTTCGTCGACGAGCACGACCTCGGCCCGGTCGTCCTCTGCGTCCACGACTGGGGCGGGCTCATCGGCCTGCGCTGGGCCTGCGACCGCGGGCCCGGCGCCGTCCGCGGCCTGGTGATCAGCGACACGGGCTTCTTCGCCGACGGCACCTGGCACGGCATGGCCCAGACGATGCGCACCCCCGGTGAGGGCGAGCAGCTCGTGCAGGCCTTCGACCCCGCGACGCTCGCCCAGACGCTGCGCGCCCTGTCGCCCGGCATGGGGGAGGAGGAGCTCGCGGACTACGTCCGGCCGTTCGCCACCGAGGCGGGCGGCGCCGCGACGCTCGAGCTCTACCGCTCGGGCGACTTCGAGGAGCTCGGGCCCTACCAGGGCAAGCTCGCCGCCCTCGGCGTCCCGGCGCTCGTCGTGTGGGGCGCGGAGGACCCGTTCTCGCCCGTGGCCGGCGCGCACCGCTTCGGCAAGGAGCTCGACGCCGAGGTGCTCGTCCTCGACGGCGTCGGGCACTTCGTCTTCGACGACGCGCCCGAGCGGACCTCAGCCGCCGTGCTCGCCTTCCTCGACCGCCTCTGACGCCGCGGCGTCCGGCCAGCCGGGCTCCATCTCGAACTCCTCCTCGCCGATCGTCAGGACGATCGGGTCGTCACCCCGCGCGGCGACGCCGAAGCGCAGGTCCGGCGTCGTCGTGTCGAACTGCGCCATCGCGACCGAGCGCCCGCCGATCAGCCGCGCGAGGTCGCGCGTCGCGCGGGCGAGGTGCTCGACGCCGCCGATGGTCGCGGCGACCTCGCCGCTGGCCGGGTCGACCTCGAAGGGCGGCAGCTGGCGGACGTCGACGAGGCCCAGCGGCGGTGCGTCGAGCTCGATCGCGTGGGGCAGGTGCACGACGCGCGTCCCGTGCTGGACCTCGATGGGCAGCAGCCGGCCGACGTCCACCAGCGCGGGACCGTCGCCCTCGTCGGTGCCGTCGACGACCGCGACCGCCCGGACCGCCCCGCTGTGGTGCAGGAACTCCCGCAGGGTCGCGATGACCGGGTCCAGCGCCCCCGCGCTGGCCACCAGGTCGATCGGCTCATCGTGGTGCTCGCCGGCCATGCAGCGCGGAGGGTACGGGCGGCGGCTGCACGACGAGGAGCAGCCGCGCCGCGAGGACCTTGCTGCCCTCGAGCCGCAGCCGCCCGCGCAGCACGAGCCACGTCACGGAGCGCTGGCCGACGGCGAGGCGCAGGAGGTCCGCGTCGGAGAGCTCGAGGACGAGGTCGGGCGGGGGGTCGCCGGCGCCGGCCCGCGTCAGGCGGCCCCCGGCGGCGTCGACGTGCAGGCGCCGGACGAGCGTCCGGCCGCGCTGGGTGTGCACCCGCCACTCGACGACGGCCTCCAGCGACGAGCCGCGGGCGATCCGCCCGGGCATGGCGCGCAAGACGGCCCACAGCACCGGCGGGCCCCAGAGCGGCGAGCGCAGCCGCCGCTCGAGCTCCTCGTCGGAGGAGGAGACCACCTGGTGCGCCAGCCGGGGGGCGCCGTGCCGCACGAGGAGCGGTCCGAGCGCCGCCACGGGGCCGGACGCTACCGCCGGGCGCGCCAGGACGCCCGCCCAGCGCATGGAATGCGTATGGAAGTCGCACAAGCGCTCAAGTTCGCCGCCCGCGCGCCGATGCCGCATGCGTGACGCCCGCTACGGCCGTGGGGAGGACGGTGGAGCGCCGGACGCTGACGGTCCTGACGATCGAGGACCACGCCGGCTTCGCGCACCTCCTGCGCCGCCAGCTCGAGGCCGACCCGCGCACCGCGTTCGTCGTCCGCCACGCCCCGACGCTCGCCGAGGGCGTCGAGGACCTCGCGCTGCACCAGGCCGACTGCGTCCTGCTCGACCTGACGCTGCCCGACGCCGAGGGGCTGCAGGCCCTGGAGGTGCTGCGCTCGGTCGCCTTCGACCTGCCCGTCGTCGTGCTCAGCGGCCGCGCCGACGAGGACCTCGCGATGCAGGCCGTGCAGGAAGGGGCCCAGGACTACCTCGTCAAGGGCGAGGCCGACGGGCGGCTCATCGCCCGCGCCTGCCAGTACGCCGTCGAGCGCAAGCGCTCCGAGCTCCAGCTCGCCCACCAGGCGCTGCACGACGGGCTCACCGGCCTGCCCAACCGCGCGCTGCTGCTCGACCGCCTCGCCCAGGCCGTCGCGCGCACCGGCCGTCGCGACGGCAGCGTCGCCGTGCTCTTCTGCGACCTCGACCGCTTCAAGGTCGTCAACGACTCGCTCGGCCACAGCGCCGGCGACGACCTGCTCGTCCAGGTCGCCCACCGACTGCGCAGCGCGCTGCGCCTCGGCGACACCGCCGCGCGCTTCGGCGGCGACGAGTTCGTCGTGCTCTGCGAGGACCTCGACGGCCCCGAGCAGGCCCAGGCGCTGGCCACCCGCATCACGTCCGCGCTGCGCGCGCCCTTCCGCCTCGACGGCGCCGAGGTCCCCGTCCGGGTGAGCGTCGGCATCGCCCTGTGCGACGGCCCGACGGTGCGCCCCGAGACGCTGCTGCGCGACGCCGACGCCGCCATGTACCGCGCCAAGGAGCGCGGCGGCGGGCGCCTCGAGCTCTTCGACCGCGCGATGCATGACCGCGCGGTGCGCCGGCTGGAGGTCGAGACCTCGCTGCACCGGGCGATCGAGCGCGACGAGCTCGAGCTGCACTTCCAGCCGCAGGTCGCGCTGCCGCGCGGCGGGGTCTGCGGCGCCGAGGCGCTCGTGCGCTGGCGCCACCCCGAGCGCGGCCTCGTCCCGCCGTCGGAGTTCATCCCCGCCGCGGAGGAGACCGGGCTGGTCTACGACCTCGGCGCCTGGGTGTTCGAGCGGGCCTGCCGCCAGTGGGTCGCGTGGGGCGGGCCGGAGCTCGAGGTCGCCGTGAACCTCTCCGCCCACCAGTGCCAGCGCACCGACCTGCCCGAGCTCTTCGCGCACACGCTGCGCCGCACGGGGGCCGACCCGCGGCGGATCTGCCTCGAGGTCACCGAGACCGCGGTCATGGGCGACCAGGACACCGCCGGCACGGTGCTCGGCGAGCTCAAGGCGCTCGGCCTCGGCCTGGCGATCGACGACTTCGGCACGGGCTGGTCGTCGCTCAGCGCGCTGCAGCGCTTCCCGTTCGACCTCGTGAAGATCGACCGGTCGTTCGTCGCGGCGCTCGGGCCGCAGGGCGGCGAGGACGGGTCGATCGTGACCGCGATCGTCTCCCTCTCCCACGCCCTGGGGATGCAGGTCGTCGCCGAGGGCGTCGAGACCGACGGCCAGCGCCGCCGCCTGGCCGACCTGGGCTGCGACGTCGGCCAGGGCTACCTGTTCGCCAGGCCGGCCCCCGCCGGCGCGGCACCGCCCGCGATCGCCGTCTAGAACCGCGCCTCGGCCAGCCGGCGGCGGACGGTGTCGCGCCACGGCGCCGGCGCGAAGCGCTCCTCCAGCGCGGCGATCGCCGCCTGGTGGTCGTAGGCGACGCGGCGCAGCTCGAGCGTCCCGTCGTCGGCGACGAGCGCGTACGCGGCGCGGTGGTCGCCGTCGCACGGCATGCCGACGCTGCCGGGGTTCACGAGCTCGATCCCGCTCTCGGGCTCCGTGCGCGAGAACTGCACGTGGGTGTGGCCGAAGACGAGGCGCCGCGCGTCGTCGACGCCGCGCAGCAGGTCGGCGTCGCCCTCGGCCGGCTCGGGCGCGAAGGACGCCATGTCGGAGGTGGGGGACGCGTGGCAGAACAGCGTGTCGCCGGTGCGGTGGGTCCCGGGGAGGGCGACGAGCCGCTGGACCTCGTGGTCCTCGAGCAGCTCCGCGGTCGCCTCGACCATCGTGGGGTCGGGGAGGTCGGAGCGGTCGGCGAGCCAGCGCTCGGTGTTGCCGCGGATCCAGACCGCGTCCTCGAGCGCGTCGAGCGCCGCCAGGCACTCGCGGGGCCAGGCGCCGAAGGCGACCAGGTCGCCCCCGAGCAGCCAGCGCGACGCACCCGCCGCGCGGGCGTCGTCGAGTGCCGCCTCGAGCGCCGGGAGGTTGCCGTGGATGTCGTACAGCACGCCGGTGGGCATGTGAGGATCCTCCCCGTGGAGCTCCGCGGGACAACGCTGTCGCTGCGCTTCCCCGTGCCCGGCGACGCGCCCCGGCTGTTCGAGCTCGGCGCCGACCCCGAGGTGACGAGCTGGTTCTCCTGGGGGCCGTACACCGCCGAGGAGCAGGCGGCGGCGTGGATCGCCCGCCAGCCGGCCGAGCGCGACGCGCTGCGCCACCTCGACTTCGTCGTGGTCGACCCGGCCGACGGCGTCGTGGGCGTCATCGGCCTCAACGAGCTGTCCGTCCGGGACCGGCGGGCGATGGTCGGCACGTGGATCGGCCGGGACTGGTGGGGGACAGGCGTGAACCAGGCCGCCAAGGCGCTCGTCGCCCACCTCGCCTTCGCGGTCTGCGGCCTCGAGCGCCTCGGGGCCTACACGAACCCCGAGAACCGCCGCTCGACCGCCGCGCTGGCCCGGCTGGGCTTCGTCTGCGAGGGGACGCTGCGCCGCTGGCACCGCCACGGCGACCGGCAGCTCGACGTCCACGTCCACGGCCTCCTGCGCGCCGACTACGAGCGCGGGCCCCTGGCCGGCCAGCCGGTGACGCTGGTGCGCTCGCCGCCGGCCGGCTGGGTCGTGCGCGGCTAGCCGTCGCGGTCGGCCGCGCGCGCGGCGTGGCCGGCCATGAGCTCGCGCTGCACGTTGCGCGGCTCGTCGCCCGGCTGGCGACGCTGCCAGGCGCCGTCGGCCTGCAGCTCCCACGCGTTGGTGTCGTCGGCGAAGCAGCGGTCCAGCGTGTCGGCGAGGTCGCTGCGCACCGCCTCGTCGCCGATCGGCACGACGAGCTCGACGCGCGTGTCCAGGTTGCGCGGCATGAGGTCGGCCGAGCCGATGAAGACCTTCGTCTCGTCGCCGCGCTCGAAGCTGAAGATCCGCGAGTGCTCGAGGAAGCGCCCGACCACGGAGACGACGCGGATGTTCTCGCTGACGCCCTCGACGCCCGGCACGAGGCAGCAGATGCCGCGGATGTTGAGCTCGACGTCGACGCCCGCGCGCGAGGCCTCGTAGAGCGCCTGGATGCAGCGCTTGTCCACCAGCGAGTTCATCTTCATCCGGATGCGGGCGTGCTCGCCGCGCTCCTTGGCGTCGATGGTCTCGCGGATCTCGGTGATGATCCCGTCGCGCAGGTGGGTCGGCGCGAGCAGCGCCTTGCGGTAGCCGCGCGGCCGGGCGTAGCCCGTGAGGAGGTTGAACATGTCGGCGACGTCGGCGCCGAGCTCCTCGTCGCAGGTGAAGAGGCCGAAGTCCGTGTAGAGCCGCGCGGTCGTCGGGTGGTAGTTGCCGGTCCCGACGTGGACGTAGCGGCGCACGCCGTCGCCCTCCCGGCGCACGACCAGGACGCACTTGGCGTGGGTCTTCAGCGCGGGCAGGCCGTAGACGACGTGGACGCCCGCCTCCTCGAGCTTGCGCGCCCACTCGATGTTCGCGCGCTCGTCGAAGCGCGCCTTGAGCTCCACGAGGCAGGCGGCCTGCTTGCCGCGCTCGGTCGCGCGCATCAGCGCGGGCACGAGCGGCGTGTCGTCGGAGGTCCGGTAGATCGTGATCTTGATCGCGAGGACGTCCGGGTCGGCCACGGCCTGCTCGACGAAGCGCTCGACCGACGTGCCGAACGAGTCGTAGGGGTGGTGGACGAGGACGTCGCCCTGGCGGATCTGGCCCAGCAGGTCGGGCGCCTCGCCCTCCTCGCCGGTGAGCCGCGGCTGGGTGACCGGCGACCACGGCTTGTCGCGCAGCTCCTCGCGGCCGGGGACCTTGAGGAGCTGCTTGACGTCCTCGAGGTCCAGCGGCCCGTCGATCTCGTAGACCTGGCGGGCCTCGACCCCCAGCGCCTCGGTCAGCCGGGAGGCCAGCTCGTCGGTGATGCCCTCGCCGAGCTCGAGGCGCACGACCTCGCCGAACCGGCGGCGGCGCAGCTCCTGCTCGACGGCGCGCAGGAGGTCGTCGGCCTCGTCGGAGACCTCGAAGTCCGCGTCGCGCGTGACGCGGAAGACGCCGTGGTCGAGGACCTCCATGCCGGGGAACAGCGCGCCGAGGTTCTCGGCGATGAGGTCCTCGAGGGCGACGAAGGTGTCGGTGCCCTCGCCGACCTCGACGAAGCGGGGCAGGATCTCCTTGGGGACCTTCACGCGGGCGAAGGTCACGTGGCCGCCGACGGGGTCGCGGACGAGCACGGCGAGCGACAGCGACAGGTTCGAGATGTAGGGGAACGGACGCCCGAGGCCGACGGCCAGCGGCGTCAGGACCGGGAAGATCTGGCGCACGTAGCGCTCCTGCAGCGCGGCGCGCTCGTCCTGGTCGAGCTGGTCGAGGCTGACGATGCGGATGCCGTGCTCGGCCAGCGCGGGGCGCAGCTCGCGCTGCAGCAGGCGGGCCTGGCGCTCGACCAGCGGCTCGACCTTCGCGCGGACCTCGTCGATGACCTGGTTGGGCGTGCGGCCGTCCTGCTTGGGACGGTCCAGGCCGGCCTCGACCTGGTCGTGCAGCCCGGCGACGCGGATCATGAAGAACTCGTCGAGGTTCGACGAGAAGATCGAGCAGAACTTCACGCGCTCGAGCAGGGGGACCGACGGGTCCTCGGCGAGCTGCAGGACGCGGTCGTCGAAGTCGATCCACGAGAGCTCCCGGTTGAAGAAGAGCGCCGGGTCGTCGAGGTCCGAGGGCGCCGGCTCCACGGGCTCGGGCCCGATGGGGGTCTCGACGTCGCGGATGGACTCCTGCGTGAGCTGCTGCTCGGGCGGCGGGGTCATCGTGGGCCCGACGCTACGAGGCAGGCGGCTGGGCAGTGTGAAGGCGGTGTCAACAGGCCCATCGGGGCGGGTCTACCCGATGGCGCCCATGAGGTCCAGCGCGACGCCTTCGCGCAGGCCGCCGGCCCCGAGGCGCAGCGGTGCGCCGAGCTGCTCGCCGGCGGCGCGCAGCAGCACGAGGCCGGCCGGGAGGATCCGCGCGCGGCGCGGGTCGAGCCGGTGGCGGCGGGCCACGGCGGCGGCGGGCGCGCCGCACAGGCGCTCGAGCGCGGTGTCGAGCGCCTCGCGGTGCAGGTCGGTCCCGAGCAGCCGGGCGGTCGTCGTCGCCGAGCCGCCCGCGGCGAGCACGAGCGGGGGGCGGTGCGGGCAGGCCAGCCCCGCCAGGGCGCGGGCGGCGCGGGCCGACGCCTCGGCGAGCTGGCCGGCGGTGGGCGGGTCGCCGAAGTCGCAGCCCTCGCTGAGGTTGCGGGAGCCGAGAGGGGTCGAGGCCCACCACGCGACGCCGGTCCCCGCGGCGCCCACGGCGACCTCGGTCGAGCCGCCGCCGACGTCGACGACGGCCACCGGCTCGCCTGGCAGCCGCTCCTGGGTGGCGCCGGCGAAGGCCAGCCGCGCCTCCTCGGCAGCGGGGAGGACCTCGACGCCGAGGGGCTCGAGCGCGGCGCGCAGGTCCTCGCGGGCGCGCAGGAGCGCGGTCCCGACGATGCGGATGCGCTGCGCGCCCGCGGCGCGGGCCGCCTCGCGCTGGGCGGTCACCTGCGCGGCGACGTGCTCGGGCGTGGCCGGGTCGTTGAACGCCCGGCGCTCCAGGACCGGCCGCACCGTGGCGCCGGGTCCCGGCTCGGCCACCAGCAGGCGCGTGGTGTTCGAGCCGACGTCGACGCAGGCGACGACCATGCCCCGACGATCCTGCCAGTCCGCGCGCCGTCTCGCCCCCGGAGTTGCCAGGATGCAGGGCGGTGTCCGTCCCCGCCATCCTCGTGCGCGACCTGCGCAAGGCCTACGGCGGCGTCGAAGCCGTGCGCGGGCTGTCGTTCGAGGTGGCCCACGGCGAGGTCTTCGGGCTGCTCGGCCCCAACGGCGCCGGCAAGACGACGACCGTCGAGGTGCTCGAGGGCCACCGCGAGCGCGACAGCGGGATCGTCTCGGTCTTCGGCCTCGACCCCGGGCGGCGGCCGCGCGCCCTGCGCGAGCGGGTCGGGATCGTCCTGCAGTCGTGCGGGATGTACCGCCACATCACCGTCCGCGAGGCGCTCACGCACTGGGCCGGCCTGTACCCGCGGCCGCGCAGCGTCCACGAGGTGCTGGAGCTCGCCGGGCTCGAGGAGAAGGCCGACGCGAAGGCGCGCGAGCTGTCCGGCGGCCAGCTGCGCCGGCTGGACTTCGCCCTGGCGCTCGTGGGCGACCCGGACCTGATCTTCCTCGACGAGCCGACCACCGGCTTCGACCCCGAGGCGCGCCGCGCGGCGTGGGAGGTCGTGCGCTCGCTGCAGGAGCTCGGCAAGACCGTCCTGCTCACGACGCACTACCTCGACGAGGCCCAGGCCCTGTGCGACCGCGTGGCGATCGTCAAGGACGGCGCGATCCTCGCCGAGGGCCCGCCCGCCGAGCTGGGCACGGGCGCCTCGCGCTACACGGTGTGCTGGCGCGACGAGGCCGGCGAGCTCCAGGCCCGCGAGACCGAGGACCCCACGGCGCTCCTGCACCAGCTCACGAGCGCGGCGCTCGCCCGCGGCGTGCCGCTGCGCGACCTGTCGGTGACCCGCCCGACGCTCGAGGACGTCTACCTCGAGCTCACCGCGACGCCGGAGGAGGCGAGCGCGCGTGGCTGACGCCGCCGCCCTGGCCTGGCGCCAGTACCGCCTCGAGCGCCGGATGTTCTGGCGCAACCCGAGCGCGGCGTTCTTCAACTTCCTGCTGCCGATGCTGTTCCTGCTCCTCTTCGGGGCGATCTTCAACGGCTCGCAGGAGGACCTCGACGTCATCGTCCCGGGCATCGCCGGCATGAGCGTCATGACCACGACGTTCAACGCGCTGGCGATGAACCTCACGTTCCTGCGCGAGCAGGGCGTGCTCAAGCGCATGCGCGGCACGCCGCTGCCGACGGGCGCCTACCTCGTCGGCCTCTTCGGCAACGCGGTCACCAACGCGGCGATCCAGCTCGCGCTCGTCGTCGTCGCGGGCAAGCTGCTCTTCGGCGTCGACTGGCCCCCGGAGCCCGCCGCGGTCCTCGTCTTCGCGGTCGTCGGCGTCGTGACGTTCGCGGCGCTCGGCGTGGCGATGAGCCACCTCATCCCGAACTTCGACGCCGCCCCGGCCTACACGAACATCGTGTTCCTGCCGGTCATCTTCATCTCCGGGGTCTTCTACGACGCCGACGAGGCGCCCCAGCTGCTGCGCGACGTCGCCGAGGCCCTCCCGCTCACCCACCTCATCGACGGCCTCAGCGCCGCCATGGTCTCCGGCGCGCCGCTGGGCGACCACCTGGGCGACCTGGCGTTCGTGGCCCTGTGGGGCGCGGCGGGTGTGGTGCTCGCGGTGCGCGGGTTCCGGTGGGAGTCGCGGCGGTAGCTGCGCGCCGCGTCGCGCCCCGCCCCGCGCGAGCGCCATCGATCGGCGGATCCTCCGCTCTCAGGACGGACGATCCGCCACTCGATGATCGGCGACGTCGGGCGCTAGGCCACGGCGCGCGCCATCGCCCGTCCCGCCGTCCGGCCGCTGAAGAGGCAGCCGCCCAGGAAGGTGCCCTCGAGCGCGCGGTAGCCGTGCATCCCGCCGCCGCCGAAGCCGGCGACCTCACCCGCGGCGTACAGGCCCGGCAGGGGCGCGCCGGAGGGCTGCAGGACGCGGGCCTCGAGGTCGGTCTGCAGGCCGCCCAGCGACTTGCGCGTGAGGATCGACAGGCGGACGGCGATGAGCGGGCCCGCCTCGGGGTCCAGGAGGCGGTGGGGCGCGGCGACGCGGGTGACCTTGTCGGCGAAGTACGCGCGGGCGCCGTGGATCGCGGTGACCTGCGCGTCCTTGGCGTAGGGGTTGTCGATCTGGCGGTCGCGGGCGACGACCTGCGCCTCGAGCGACGCGAGGTCGATGAGGTCCTCGCCCACGAGCGCGTTCATGCCCTGGACGAGCTCGGGGAGCGTCTTGCGGACGATGAAGTCCTCGCCGTGGTCCATGAACGCCTGGACGGGGCTGGGCGGGCCGCTGCCCAGGCGCTCGCGCAGCACGGCCCTGACGCTCTTCGAGGTCGTGTCGGGGTTCTGCTCGGAGCCTGAGAGCGCGAACTCCTTCTCGATGACCTTCTGGGTCAGGACGAACCACGAGTGGTCGTGGCCCGTCTGCTGCAGGTGGGCGAGCGTCGCGAGGGTGTCGAAGCCGGGGAAGAGCGGCGCGGGGAGGCGGCGGCCCAGCGCGTCGAACCACATGGACGACGGCCCGGGGATGATCCGGATCGCGTGCATGGGCCAGATGGGGTCCCAGTTGTGGATCCCCTCGACGTAGTGCCACATGCGGTCGGCGTTGATCTCGTGGGCGCCCGCGGTCTTGGCGATCTCGAGCATCCGCCCGTCGACGTGGGCCGGGACGCCGGAGATCATGTGCTTGGGCGGCGGGCCGAGGCGCGCGGGCCACTTGGCGCGGACCAGCTCGTGGTTGCCGCCGATGCCTCCCGTGGTGACGAGCACGGCCTGGGCGCCGACCTCGAAGTCGCCGACGACGCCGCGCGTGCTCTCCTGCCCGCGGCCGGTGGTGCACGGCTCGAGGATCGCGCCGCGCACGCCGGTGACCGCCCCGTCGCTGACCACGAGCTCATCCGCGCGATGGCGGAAGCGCAGCTCCACGAGGCCCTTGCGCACCGCCTCGCGCACCCGCCGCTCGAAGGGCTCGACGACGCCCGGCCCCGTGCCCCAGGTGATGTGGAAGCGCGGGACGGAGTTGCCGTGGCCGTCGGCGTGGCCGCCGCCGCGCTCGGGCCAGCCCGGGTTGGGCAGCCAGCGCATGCCCTGGTCGTGCAGCCACGCGCGCTTCTCCCCGGCGCAGAAGCCGACGTAGGCCTCGGCCCACCTGCGCGGCCACTCGTCCTCGGGACGGTCGAAGCCCGCCGTGCCCATCCAGTCCTGCAGCGCGAGCTCGTAGGAGTCCTTGACGCGCATGCGTCGCTGCTCGGGGCTGTCGACGAACATCAGCCCGCCCAGGGACCAGAACGCCTGGCCGCCGAGGCACGCCTCGGGCTCCTGGTCGAGCAGCAGGACCTTGCGGCCGGCGTCGGCCAGCTCCGCGGTGGCGACGAGGCCCGCGAGCCCGCCGCCGACGACGATCACGTCAGCGTCCATCAGTCCCTCTCTAGAAGAGCGCCATGCCCGGCGCCACGTCGACCTCGACCAGCCGCGGCCCGCTCGCGGCGACGGCGTCGTCCAGCGCGGCGCGCAGGGCGTCGCGCGAGCGCACCCGCTGCGCCGGCACGCCGTAGCCCTGGGCGATGGCCGCGCTCTCGAGCGCCGGCAGGTCCAGGCCCGGCGCGCCGCTGACCTGCTCGGCCGCGGCGAACCACTTCAGGATCCCGTACTCCTCGTTGCGCAGGACGAGGAACGTCACGGGCACGTCGTAGGCGGCCGCGGTCCACAGGCCGCTGATCGCGTACTGCGCCGAGCCCTCGCCGAGGACGCACACCACCGGCCGCGACGGCTGGGCCAGCTGCACCCCGATGCCCGCCGCCAGGCCGTAGCCCAGGCCGCCGCCCGCGCAGAAGAAGTACGAGCCCGGCCGCGAGATGCGCAGGCGGTTGCGCAGCGCCAGCGTGCTCGTGGGCGACTCGAGGACGACGATGCCGTCGTCGGGCAGGGCCTCGCGCAGCGTCGCGTGGACCGCGCCGGGGCTGAGCGGGTCGGACTCCTCGACCGGCGGGAGGTCGGCCAGCGGCTCGGGCATCGTCCGCGACGTCTCCCCGACGGCGCCGAGCAGCGCCTCGACGGTGAGCCGGACGTCGGCGACGACCGCGTCGCCCGCGGGGGCACGGGCCGCCTCGTCCGGGTCGTTCGTGATCGCCACGAGCCGGGCGCCCGCCGGGATCGCCGGCCCCGCGATGTAGGGGTAGTAGGCGAAGACCGACGAGCCGACGACGAGGACGAGGTCGTGGCCCTCGAGCGTCTGGCCGATCGGCCCGATCGCCGGCGGCAGCACGCCGCGGAACTGCGGGTGGCCCTCCGGGAAGCCCAGCCGGCCACCCCCGGTGGCGGGCGCGGCCCAGACCGGCAGGCGCTGGCGCTCGGCCAGCGCGACCACGGCGTCCCAGGCGCCCGACGGGTCGACGTCCTGGCCCGCGACGAGCACCGGGTTGGACGCGTCCTCGAGCGCGCGGGCCAGCTCGGCGACGACGGCGGGGTCGGCCCCCGCGCGGCCCATGACGGTCCGCGCCAGCACGAGCCGCGTGTCGGCCTCCTCGACCTCGGCGCCCCAGTCGTCCATCGGGATCGACACGAAGGCGGGGCCCTGGGGCGGCAGCGACGCGCGGTGGATCGCGCCCGCGATCGCCGCCGGCACCTCCTGGGCGCGCAGCGGCTCGTGGCTCCACTTGACGTACGGGTGCGGCACCCGCGTCGCGTCGCGGTTGGAGAGGTTGGCGTGCATCGTCACATGCGCGCGGACCTGCTGGCCGGCGGTGATGAGCAGCGGGGACTTGTTGGCCTGGGCGTTGAAGATCGCCCCCATGGCGTTGCCCACGCCGGGCGCGGTGTGGAGGTTGACGTGGGCCACCGAGCGTGACGCCTGCGCGAAGCCGTCGGCCATGCCGACGACGACCGCCTCCTGGAGGCCGAGGACGTAGCGGAAGTCCGCCGGGAAGTCGGCGAGCATCGGCAGCTCCGTCGAGCCGGGGTTGCCGAAGACCGTGGTGATCCCCCGCTCGCGCAGGAGGTCGAACGTCGCCTCGCGGACCGTCGTCATGCGCGGAAGCCTCTCAGCCGCCGGTGGTGTAGGGCCGCGCCTGGACCTTCGGGAGCTTGTCCAGCCGGCCGTCGAAGCTGAACGGCTTGGCCTCGCGGCAGTTCGACGACGCGTTCTTGCAGTCCCACGCCTCGGAGCCGTTGTCGGTGTACTCGTCACCCAGGAAGGCCAGGGGGTTCGGGTACGCGTTGCCGCGGTTCGTCGGTAGCCGCCGCGGCCACATCGCGATGGTCTCCGTGCCGATCGGCCCGATCTGGCGCAGGTAGTGGCCGGGCGCGCCCTTGACGCTGCTCTGCGTCCGCGCGGCGGTGGCGACGCCGAGGTGGGAGAGCATGTCGGTGAGCGTGTGCTCGTGGACGCCGACCCAGTCGAGGATCGGGTTGAGCTGGCCGAGCCACGGGCCGAGCTCGCCGAGGAACGGGCGCAGGCCGTCGAGCACCTCGGTCGTGTCCGGCAGCGACCGGCGCGAGGCGGTGATGAGCGGGCTCATCCGCTGGAAGAGCCGGCGCAGGTCCGGCGCGAGGTCGCCGACGGACTCGAGCGTCGGCCCGAGGTCGCGGACCGCCGGCTCGAGGTCGACGAGCAGCGGGTCGGTGTCCTGCGCGAAGCGGTCCATGCGCCGGAACGTCGCACGCGACTCGTCGAGGAACGTCGGCAGGACCTTGAACGTCTGCGCCCAGTCCTCGCGCTGGCGCTGGATCGCGCTGAAGACGGTGTCGCCGTTGCGGATGAGCGACTGCAGCTGGCCCTCGCGCTTGGTGAGCGCCTGGAAGACGACCCCCGTGTTGCGCACCAGGCCGCGCAGCGCCGCGCGCTGGCGGTCGAGCACCCCCAGGAGGTCGCCGCCGTCCTCCACGAAGCCCGGCAGCGTGCCCAGCGCGTCGTTGACGTCGCCGCCGCGCCGGTCGATCGCGTCGCCGGCCGAGCGCTGCCACGTGCGCAGCGCCTGGCGCGTGTAGGGGTCGAAGGTGTCGAGGATCTCGTCGAGCTCGACGGTGTCCTGCACCCGGCGGTCGGCGAGCCGGCCGCCCTCGGGCAGCGCCGGCCCGTCGGCGTCGCCGAGCGCGAGCTCGACGTACGTCTCGCCCAGCAGCGTCTTCTGGCGCAGGATCGCGCGGGCGTCACGCGGCACGGGCGCGTAGCGCGGGTCCAGCTCGAGCGTCGCGATCGTCCGGTTGCGGTCGACGTCGTCGCGGCGCTTCTCGCGCACCTTGCCGACGGTCACGCCGGCCACCCGGACGTCGGCCTCGACGCCGAGCTGCGTGGCCTCCGCGAACGCCGCCTCCACGCGGTAGCCCTTGGGCTTGAGCGGCGTCGCGCCGCCGAAGCTCAGCCACAGGAACAGCAGCAGGCCGAAGCACGACAGCGCGAAGACGACCATCGCGGCGAGCCGGCCGAGGGTGGGAGCCTGCTTCTGCACTACCGGCCCTTCCCCGAGACGGACGTGCGCGTGACGCGCTGGTCCAGGTCGATCCCGCCGCACAGGCGCGTGTCGGTCAGGACGCCGGAGAGCCCGAGCAGCTGCTCGATCTGCGGGACGGCCTGGACCGTGCCGAGGATGGTCTGGCACGTGCCGCCGAGCGTGATGGCGCGCATCGGGCCGTGCGCGTCGGCGTTGGCGAAGAGGTTGACCGACTGGTGGCCGAGCCAGGCCAGCGCGAAGAGGAACCCCTCGTCGCGGCCGCGCTTGGCCGGGTCCTCGCGGCCCTCCGGGTTGCTGCCCAGCATGTTGAAGAGGTGGTTGAGGACCTTGAACGAGCGGGTGAGGCCGGGTTCGCCCTTGGCCAGGCCGTCGGCCACGGGCCGCAGGGTGCGGACCGTCGGCCGGGCGGCGCGCACGAAGGGGCGGACCTGCTCGCGCAGCAACGGCGCGGCCTCCTTGGCGAACGGCCGCACCGCCTCGTTGGCGCCGCGCAGCGAGCGCGCGACGGGGCGCAGCTCGTCGGCGGCCGGGCGCAGGACGCGCGCGAGGTCGCGGACCTCCGACATCGCGGAGCGCGTGCGCTCCAGCGCCCCCGGCAGCTCCCGGGCGATGCCCTCGACGCTGTCGCGCTCCGCGGCGAACTGGCGGAAGACCTTCGAGGAGGAGGCGACGAGCTCGGCGAGGTCCTCGTCCTTGGAGGCCAGCTCGGTGTTCAGGAGGTTCAGCGAGCGGATGAGCCGCTTGAGCTCCGCGCGGCGCTTGCTGACCTCGCCGGTGACGAGCGCCAGGTCGCGGTAGGTCGGCTCGAAGCGCTTGAGGACGTCGCGCAGGTCGTCGGCGCGGCCCTCGAGCCCCTGGCCGGCGCCGTTGACCAGGAGCTTGAGGTGGTCGCGCACGTCGGCGTCGAGGCCGGCGAGGACCTCGTCGGGGTTGACGTCGGGCAGCGTCGAGGAGATCGGCAGCGTCCAGCCCTCGTCGGCGACCTTCGCGGCCTTCGTGCCGGGGTCGAGCTCCACGAACATGTCCTTCAGGCCGGTGCGCGGGCGCAGGAACGCCGACGCGTCCTCGCGCACGAGGTCGCGGAACTCCTGGTCGAGCTCCATCGTGATGACGGCGCGCCCGTCCTCGACGCTCGTGGACCGGATGTCGCCGACGCGCACGCCCGCGACGCGGACGGTCTGGCCCTGGCCGGGCACGACGGCCTGCGCGGTCGGGAACTCGGCCTTGACGACGAACGGCTGCTCCTCGAGCAACGGCACGCGCAGGCGCTGCTCCTGGACGATGAACAGGCCGATGGCCAGCGCGACGCCCAGCAGGCCGACGACGGCCGCGAGGTCCTTGCCGCGGCGGGCGAGCAGGCGGGCCATCAGGGCCTCCTCCGCAGGACGCCCTGCAGGTCGCGCTCGACCAGCGGCTTGACCGAGACGCGGAAGCGCCGGTCGAGGCCGTCGAGCTTGAGGCGGTTGCGCAGCCAGTCCACCGTGCGCTTGGTGGCGACCTCGGCGCGGGCCACCGCGGCCTTGGAGGTGTGGTCGACCTTGATCGGCGTCGGCGGGTCGGCGGGGTCCGTGCGCAGGTCCGGCGCCTCCTGGGTCTCACAGGGGACGTCGGGGCGCAGCGGCGACATGCGCTGCGGCGGCGGGTTGACGCCCTGCAGCGGCACGCTCGTGCCGAACAGCCGGCCGTTGCCCAGCAGGTACGCGTAGTTCAGGGTCTGCGCGACGGTCTTGATGTACTGGCCGTTGCCGTCGAAGGAGCGGCTCTCGCCGGCGACGCCCGGCAGCCACTTGACGGCCTCCTGGAAGACCTTGCCCTTGGCCGGGACGAACGGGTCCTGGATCGTCGAGCTCGTCGTGGGCAGGACGACCTCGTTCTGGCAGGAGCCCAGCAGCCGCGCCTGCTCCTGGAGCTCCACGCCGCCCTCGTTGAGCTCGGCGAGGTCCGGGACGACCGGGCGCAGCTCGCGCACCAGGCCGCGCAGCTCCTTCGGCGCGGTGAGCGCGCGCAGCTCGCGCACGAGCGGCAGCTGGGCGTCGAGCGCGGGCCTGGCGGCGCGGGCGGCGGGGCGCAGCTCGGCGACGAGGCGCCGCAGCGGCGGCAGCGCGCCGTTGAGCTCGCCGAGCGCGTCGCGGCCGGTGATGAGCGTGTCGTCGAGCAGGCCGATGCCGCGCTGCAGCCGCGACTCCTGGTCGGCGAGCGCGTCGGCGGTCGTCGCGAGGTCGTCGACCAGGCCCTTGAGCGCCTCGGGGTCGCGGTCCAGCGCGCGGGCGACCTCGCCGGCGCCGGCGACGTAGCCGCTGAGGTCGCGCGGGCGCTCGCCGAGCGTCGCCTCGTTGACCACGGCGGTGCCGCGGAAGGCGGGCGACCACCAGCGGATCGCGCGGTTGGCCGCGTCGGCGCCGCCCTCGCTGTAGGCGTCGCCCAGCTCCTGGAGCAGCAGCCGCAGGTCCTCGCGCGTGTCGCGCTGCAGCGTGTCGAGGACCTGGCCGAAGCTCACCGGCGCGGCGGTCTGGCCGACGGGCAGCGTCGCGCCGTCGGACAGGTGCGGTGCCGAGGGCGAGCCGGGGCGCAGGTCGACGAACGTGTTGCCCTCGAGGAAGATGCGGGGGCGGACCTTGAGCGTCGCGTCGCGGTGGACCGGGAGCCCCTTGTCCTGGAGCTCCAGGACGACCGTCGCGCCCTTCGAGCCGTCGCCGGCGGGCTCGACGGAGGCCACCTTGCCGACGTCCACGCCCGCGACGCGCACCGGCGCGCCGGCCTTCACGCCGCCGGCGTCGCGCATGGCGGCGCGCAGCTCGAAGGGGTTGGCCAGCGGGTTGGCCTTCGTGTAGCCGAAGTAGCCGACGACCGCCGCGAGGACGAGGGTCAGCAGCCCCGCTGCGAAGGGCGACATGCCGCGGTCACGCACGCGCCGCATCAGTCGAGTTCCTCCGGGACCTTCGGGCCGAACTGCGGCGTGCGGGTGAAGGTCTGGCCCTGCGGGACCTCGGGACGGCCGGTGAAGGTGGGGCCCTGGACGCCCGGCGTGCGCGGGTCGACCGCGCCCTTGCGGTCCGCGGCGCCGTAGCGCATGACGCGCTCGAGGTAGCCGCGCTGGCCGCCCTCGCAGTCGGCCCTGCCGTCGGTGGTGATCGCGGCGGGGTAGGGCTGCGAGTGGATCGCGTACGGCACGCCCGTGAGGACCGGCTCGTTGTTGGCCGGCTTGTTGTTGGACAGCGTGCCGAGCGAGCCCAGCGACGTCGCCGTCGGGTTGACCGTGCGCGAGGCCTGCATGAGCAGGACGCGCTGCGAGGTGCCGGTCGGGTCGGGCTCGGAGATGTGCTCGCCCGCGTGCGTCCACGCGTAGTTGAAGTAGTTGCAGACCGTGATGTACGGCCCGACGAAGCGCAGGACCGGGTTGAGGATCCGCGTCGTGTCGGCCAGGCCGCGGAAGGCGACGCTCGTCACCGGGTCGCGGGACAGCCGGTCGACGGCGCTGAGCGTCTCGCGCAGCGGCTCGTTGAGCTGCGGGGCGCGGCGCTGGACCCGGGTGCCGGTCTCGAGCGCCGGGATGATCCGGGGCAGCGTGCGCGGCAGGGTCGCGGCGGCCTCCTGCACGGCGCCCGAGAAGCGGGCGAAGCGCGTGAGGAACGGGCGCTGGCGGCGCAGCGAGCTCGCGGCCACCTCGTAGGTCGGGCCCGACTTGTCGATCGTCGCCGCCAGCGCCTCGGGGGAGCGCGACCAGGCCTCGAAGACGTCGCCGGCGGCCTCGAACTGGTGGCGGTAGCGCCGGGCGACCGGGGCGACCGTGCGCGCAGCGTCGCCGAGCTCCTCGAACAGGCGGCCGAGCTGCGTGCCGGGGGCGGCGAGGGAGCGGGCGACCGGCTCGAGGTGGCCGAGCAGCCGGGGCGCGTCCTGGATGGCGAGGTTGAGCGAGGCGCCGCGGCCCGTGAGCGCGTCGCCGAAGCCCTGGAGGCCGCGGCGGGACCCGGTGCGCGTGCGCTCGTCGTAGACCTCGTACAGGTCCGCGAGCTCGACGGGGAAGCGCGCCTGCCGGGCGGGGACGGTGTCGCCGTCGGCGAACGTCCGCGCCGAGCGGCCGCGGGTGAGCTCGACGTACTTCAGGCCGAGCACGGAGCGGGGGCGCAGGCTGAAGGTCGAGTCGACGGGGATCGGGCCCGAGCCCTCGTCGAGCTTGAGCCGCACCTCGGCGCCGATCTGCCCGTCCGGCAGCCGCGCGGGCTCCATCTCGGTGACGAGGCCGATGCGGTAGCCGCCCTCGCGGACCTCGTTGCCCGGCAGGAGGTTCGCGCCGTTGTCCACGAGGAAGCGCAGCTCCGTCGTCGGGACGAACGGCAGGCCCTTGTTGGCGCTGTAGCTCAGGAACACCGCCACGACGACGACGAGCGTCGTCACCGCGCCCACGAGGACCGGGTTGGCGACGATGGAGCTGGCGGGGCGGCGGATCACGGGCCCAGGAGGAGGTCGAGGAGGGCGTCGGTGCCCCGCTGGGACGGCTGCCGGCTCGGGCCCTGCGCCTTGCCGCCGCCCAGCAGGCCGGGCAGGAGCCCCGGCTGGCGCTGGTCGGTGCCGGGGCCGAGCAGGCCGTCGAGCAGCTGCTGGACGCCCGGGATGAGGCCCTTGGGCTGCTCGGGCGCTGGGGCCTGCGGCGCGGCGCCGGGCGCGGACGGCGTCGTCGGGGCGACGGGCGCGGCGGTGTCGGTGTCGCGCGGGGCGACGGCGTCGTCGCGCGCGGGCGTCTCGGCCGTGCCGCGCCGCATGGCCGGCGTGGCGGTCTTCGTCGGGTCGGGGGTGCTGACCCCCGGGCGGCTCGGGCCCAGCAGCGCGGCGCAGCGCTGGTTGGCCGGCGCCTTGGCCTTGTCGGCGTCCTTGACGAAGAGGCAGCCCGCGTCGAGGAAGAGCGCGATCTTGAGGATGTAGTTGCGCCCGTCGGTGAGGTTGATGCCCTGGCTCTGGTTGAAGACGTAGCGCAGGAGGGCCTCGAGGCCGGTGAAGCCGGCGCCGCCCGGGCTCGCCGGGTCCTGCTCGACGGCGAACCTCCGGTCGTCGAGGTGCTCGAGGACGATCGCCGCGTTCTGGGCGAGCTCGGGCAGGTCCCTGGCGGGCTTCGTGAGCTCGACGAGCCGGGGGCGCAGCGCCTCGACCGCCGGCGTGCCCCGCTGCGTCGCGGCGGCGAGCGTCCGGACGGCGGGGCGCGAGGCCTCCGCGAACGGCCCGAGCCGGTCGAGGAAGCCGCGCAGGAGCGTCGCGTTGGAGCGCAGCGTCGTGAGCGCCTTGCCCTGGCGGTCGGCGGAGGCCTCCAGCAGCGGCATCGTCTGCGTCGCCTCGGCCAGGAAGCGGGGCAGCGCCCGCAGCTGGCGGCGCAGCGCGGCCGGGCGCCCGGCGCCGACGCGTGCCGTGTCGCGCGCCTCGGCGACGAAGCGCGTCACGTCCTCGCGGCCCTCGGCCAGCTCGCCCAGGACGGTGTCGGCGTCGCGGTAGAGGTCGCGGATCGTCGCCCGCTGCCGGCGCAGGACGGCCAGGACGCGGTCGGTCTCCCGGAGGGCCGGGCTCGCGCGCTTGATCGTCTCGTTGAGGTCGCCACCGCGGGCGGCCAGGCCGGCGCCGAGCTCGCCGAGGATGATCGACATGCGCTCGCGGTAGGGGCGGCGCATGATGTTGTTGACGAGGTCGACCGGGATCGTCGAACCGGTCTGGCTCACTGGCACGAGCCCGCCCTCGGGCAGCCGCTGGGCCGACGTGCCGGGCCGGCAGTCGACGAAGTACTCGCCGATGAGCGACTGCGGTCGCGTCTGGCAGAACGCGTCCTTGCGCAGGTCGCCGAAGCCCTTGCGGTCGACCTCGACGTCGACGAGGGCGCGCATGTCGCTCCGGTCGAGGCGCAGCTTCGAGATGCGCCCGGCGCGGACGCCGGCGATCTTCACGTCGGCGCCCTCGATCAGCCCGAAGGCGTTGTCGAGCTCGACCGTGTAGCGGACCCGGCCCTCGCGCTCCTCGCCGCCGGCGCCCGACAGGGCGGCCCAGAGCGCCGCGAGGGCGACCACGAGCAGGAGGGGTCCCGCCAGGCGCCTCACGGGCCCACCGGTCCCTGCGTCTCGTCGCAGTTGAAGTCCGGCGAGGGCTTCCACAGCGCGCCGCGCTCGATGGAGCCCGGGCAGCGGTTGTTCTGCCCGACGGCGACGACGGAGTCGAAGAGCTGCTGGCGCAGCTCGGGCGGCACGGGACGCAGCAGGCCGTCGACGAGCGAGAAGGCGCTGACGGAGATCGCGCTGCGGTTGAAGTTGCCGTTGGCGTCGTAGGCGCCGGAGTGGCCGAAGTCGTCGAACCAGCCGGTGAGGTCGACGCTGTAGGGCCGCAGGAACGCCAGCTGCGGCGTCTGGCCGCGCAGCGACGTCGTGCCCGTCGGCAGCGCGCCCGCGCGCTGCTCCCCGTTGCGCTCGCGCGTCTCGACGGCGACGTCGTGGAGCGCCGGCACGCGCTTGGCGAGGTCGAGCAGGTCGTTGTCGGCGCCCGGGCGGCCCGCGAGGGCGGCGAGGTCGCGGACGGTCGGGACGGCGTCGCGCGCGAACGGGCGCAGCTCGGCGAGGACCTTGCGCAGCCGCGGCGCGACGGGCTTGGTCTCCTCGACCAGCGGGGCGACGTCGTCGAGCGTCGAGCGGAGGTTCGCGAAGGTCGTGTTGGCCCGGCGCAGGAACGGCGGCAGCGTCCCCACGGCGCGCGAGAGCGAGCCCTCCTCGGCGGCGATGGCGCCGGTGGCGGTGGCGAGGCGGTCGACGAGGCCGGAGAGCGACTCGTCACGGTCGGCCAGGTCGGTCACCAGGCGCGACGAGGACACGACGAAGCGCTCGAGCAGCGCGGAGGCGCGGTTGAGCTCGGCGAAGAGCCGCTGGCCGGCGACGAGCGAGGGGTTGAGCGCCTCGAAGCCCGCGTTGGCCTCCTCCTCGCTGCCGGCGTAGATCCGGCCGTTGCCCCGGACCACGTCGCGCAGGCCCTTGCGGGTGCGCTCGTCGAACAGGGAGAAGAACGTGTCGACGTCGACGGCCGAGGAGGTCGCGCCGGCGTCGATGAGCCCGCCGTCCGGGATGGCGGGCGGGCTGCGGCCGGCCTGCTGCACGGGCAGGCGCAGGTCGATGTAGCGGTTGGCCTGGCCCGAGAGGGAGGCGAGGCGGATGCTCGCGCGCGTGCCCTCCGGCAGCGGCGCCAGGTCCTCCTCGTCGATCTGCAGCTCGACGTCGGCCTGCCCCCGGTCCGAGAGCCGGATCTCCTTGACCGTGCCGACCTTGCGGCCACCGGCCTGGACGAGGTTGCCGGGCACGAGCGCGGTCGCGGCGTCGAAGCGGGCGGTGACCTCGTAGCTGTCGCTGCCGCGCAGGAGCGCGACGGCCGCCGCGGCGACCGCGAGCAGCACGACCAGCGACGCCCCCAGGCGCCCACGACCCCCGTCGCTGTGCTCGCTCTCCTGCCGCACCGAGTCCCCTTCGCCCGACTCCCCAGTCGGGCGAACGCGACCGTACCGGAGTGCGCGGCGGGCCGCGCCGCTGGGTCAGGAGACCGGTGGATCGAGCTGCGGCAGGGGCACGGGCTCGGCGGGGCGGTCGCCCTGCTCGCCGGGACGCAGGGCGAGCTGCCACCAGCCCACGTCGCGCCAGGCGCCGGCCTTGAAGCCGATGTCGCGGTAGACCCCGACGAGCTGGAAGCCGAAGGCCTCGTGGAGGGCGACGCTGGCGGCGTTGGGGACGGTGATGCCGGCGAGCGCCTGGGTGAACCCCTGGCGCGCGAGGAGGGGCAGCAGGTCGCCGTAGAGCTCGCGGCCGACCCCCTGGCGCTGGTGGGCCTCGTGGACGTAGACGGCGACGTCGACCGCCCAGCGGTACGCGGCGCGGTCGCGGTGCGGGCCGGCGTAGGCGTAGCCGGCGACCTCGCCGTCGCGCTCGGCGACCAGCCACGGGAAGCGCTCGAGGACGCGGCGCATCCGGCCCGCGATCGCCTCGGCGTCGGGCGGGGTCTCCTCGAACGACGCGGCGCCCACGGCGACGTGCGGGGCGTAGGCCGCCGCGCAGGCGGCCGCATCGCGAGTCGGGTCGGCGAGCCGGGCCACGCCTGCAGCTTGCCAAGATGCCCGCGATGGGCGCACGAGAGGTGCTGGACCGCTTCTTCCGGCTCGCGGGGGCCGGCGACGTCGAGGGCCTGGCCGGGCTCTTCCACGAGGACGCCGTGCTCGTGCGCCTCGACGGGGCCGGCGAGGGGCGTGCCGCGGTGCGCGACCACCTGGCGGCGTGGGTCGCGCAGGCGCCCCGGCTCGTCGAGCTCGGCGGCGCGCACGAGGCGCAGGACACGGTCGTCTTCCACGCCCAGCTCGAGCTCGGCGGCCAGGAGGTCCGGATCCACGGGACGTTCGTCCTGCGGGGCGAGCGCATCTGGCGGTGGACCACCGCGCCGTTCCCGTCGGCCTCGGGCCAGGGGCGCGGCGGGCGCACCGCGGTCACCGTCGACCTCGAGCCCTACGCGCCGTGGCCACTGCGTCCCGTGCCCGACGTGCGCTCGGCGGGACGCGAGGTCCTCGGGCCGGTCCTGCTGGAGGTCGTGGCGACGGAGGGCCCGGTGCTCGCCGACTACGCCTACCGCCAGGTCGTGCGGGCCAGCGGCGGCAAGGCGCTGACGTCGATCGCCCGCGCGCCGCTGTCGGGCGCCGCGCACCGGCTGCGCAACGCCGGCGCGATCGAGATGGTCGACGACGACGGCGTCGAGGTGCTGCGTCCGGCGGGCGCCGCGCCGGTGCGCCTGCGCGAGCTCGGGCCGCGCGCCCTGGACGAGGTGCCGCCGTCGGAGCTCGCCGAGCTGGTGCGCCGGCTGCACGCCGCCGGGGCGACCGACCTGCCGCGCGCCGCGCTCGACGCCTACGGGCTCGTGCGCATGACCGGCAAGGCGCAGGAGCTCCTCGCGCGGGCGGTCAGCGTCGCGACCGCCGGGTAGGGCCATGGCCCATGGCCCCCAAGATCGGCGTCTTCCTCTCCGCGGAGGAGCACGGCGCCTCGTTCCTCGTCGAGTCCGCGCGCAAGGCGGAGGCGGCCGGGTTCGAGAGCGCCTGGATCTCCGACCACTTCCACCCCTGGACCCACAGCCAGGGCCAGTCGCCCTTCGTCTGGTCGGTGCTCGGCGGGATCGCGTCCGTGACGTCGAAGCTGCGGGTCCACACCGCCGTGACGGCGCCGACCGTCCGCATCCACCCGGCGATCATCGCCCAGGCCGCGGCGACGACCGCGACGATGTTCGGCCCCGGGCGCTTCGGCCTGGGCGTGGGCACCGGCGAGGCGCTCAACGAGCACATCCTCGGCGACCCGTGGCCCGACGTCTCGACGCGCCTGGACATGCTCGAGGAGGCGGTGGCGATCATCCGCGCGTTGTGGACCGGCGAGGTGGTCAACCACGACGGGACCTTCTACACCGTGGACCGCGCGCGGCTCTTCTCGATCCCGGACGAGGCGCCCCCGATCCACGTCTCGGGCTTCGGGCCCAAGGCGATCTCGCGGGCGGCGCAGATCGGCGACGGGTTCATGACCGTCCAGCCCGACGCCGACGGCGTGCGCCAGTTCCGCGACGAGGGCGGCACGGGCACCGTCCACGGCGGGTTCAAGTGCGTCTACCACGAGGACGAGGCGGAGGCGAGACGGATCGCCCACCGGATCTGGCCCAACGAGGGCCTGGCGGGCGAGCTCGCCCAGCTCCTGCCGATGCCGACGAACTTCGAGGAGGCCTGCGAGCCGGTGACCGAGGAGATGGTCGCCGAGTCGGTGGTCTGCGGCCCCGACCCGGAGCGCTACGTCGAGCAGGTCCGCCAGTTCGAGCAGGCCGGGTTCGACGAGGTCTACGTCAGCCAGATCGGCGACGACGACGACGGCTTCTTCAGGTTCTGGAAGTCGGAGGTCGAGCCGCGGCTGTGAGCGCCCGGGCGACGACGTCGACGGTCTGCGCGTGGATGTCGACGATGTCGTCGACGTCGGGCGCGTAGCCGCCGGCGAGGGTCGCGCAGACGGGGATCCCGGCGGCACGGAGGCGGCCGACGACGAGCGCGTCGCGGTCGCGCAGCCCGTCCTTGGTGAGCGACAGGCGGCCGAGCGCGTCGCCCTCGTACGGGTCGGCGCCGGCGAGGAGGAAGGCGAGGTCGGGCTGCGGGAAGGCCTCGAGCGCCTGGGTGAGGGCGCCGTCGAGGGCGCCGAGGTAGAGGTCGTCGCCGGTGCCGCGCGGCAGCTCGACGTCGAGGTCGGAGGGGATGCGGGTGAAGGGGTAGTTGCGCTCGCACTGGACGCTGAGCGTGAAGGCGTCCGGGTCGGGTCCGAGGAGCTCGGCGGTCCCGTCGCCCTGGTGGACGTCGACGTCGACGACGAGCACCCGCCGGGCGAGGCCCTCGAAGCGCAACGCGTGGGTCGCCACCGCCACGTCGTTGAAGACGCAGTAGCCGCGCGAGGACGAGCGTCCCGCGTGGTGGGTCCCGCCGCCGAGGACCATCCCCGCCCCCAGGCGCAGCGTGTCCCGTGCCGCCTCGACGGTGCCCTGCGTCCCGATCCGCGCGCGGTGCACGAGCTCCGGCGACCACGGCAGGCCGAGCACCCTCTCCTCGCGGCGGTCCAGCGTCCCGTCGCGCATGCGGGCCACGAACGCCGCGTCGTGCACCGCCGTCAGCGCGTCCCAGGCGATCGGCTCGGGCTCGGCGACCTCGTGCCCCCGCGCCTGCGCCCACTCGCGGATCAGCCGGTACTTCGCCAGCGGGTACCGGTGCCCCTCGGGCAGCGGGAACGTCCACCGGTCGTGCGACCACAGCCTCACGTAGGCGGTACGTCCCCCTCCACGCCCCGGCCCACCCCGACGGGGTCAGACCCCGTCGCACGCTCGGGGTCAGACCCCGTCGCACGCTCGGGGTCAGACCCCGTCGCATGCTCGGGGTCAGACCCCGTCGCATCGGTGCCAGGGCCTGTCGCATGCTCGGGGTCAGACCCCGTCGCATCGGTGCCAGGGCCCGTCGCACCGGTGCCAGGGCCTGTCGCGTGCTCGGGGTCAGACCCCGTCGCATGGGTGCCAGGGCTTGTCGCATGCTCGGGGTCAGACCCCGTCGCACCGCCTCAGGCGCCTACCAGTGCACGCCCTTCATGAGGTTGGCCATGGCGATCTGCTCCATGGAGGCCTTCTCGCTCGGGTCCTTCTTGCCCTTGGCCGCCGCCGAGTCCGGGAAGACCTTGTAGGCCATGTGCAGGATCTGGTCGACCGCCTTGGGCGCCAGCGCGTAGGCGACCTCGCCGAACGTCCCCAGCCGCGTGTTGATCTGCTTGGGCTTGGCCCGCAGCGCCTCGCACACGAGGTCGGCCGCCTCGTCGGGCGTGATCGTCGGGAACGAGTCGTAGATCTTCGTCGGCGCGATCATCGGCGTGCGCACGAGCGGCATGTGGATCGTCGTGAACGTGATGCCGTCGCCGACGACCTCCGAGGAGACGACCTTCGTCCACGCGTCGAGCGCCGCCTTGGACGCCACGTAGGCGCTGAAGCGCGGCGGCGAGGTCTGCACGCCGATCGAGCTGACGTTCACCACGTGGCCCGACCCGCGCTCGCGCATGTGCGGCAGCAGCCCCATGACGAGCTTGATCGTCCCGAAGTAGTTGAGCTGCATCGTGCGCTCGAAGTCGTGGAAGCGGTCGAGGCTCAGGACGATCGACCGCCGGATGGAGCGCCCCGCGTTGTTGACGAGCATGTCGATCGCCGGGTGGTCGGCGAGCATGCGGTCGACGAGGTCCTGGATCGAGTCGAGGTCGGTGAGGTCCGCGGAGCAGCAGTACGCCGTCCCGCCGCGGGCCTCGATCTCCGCCTTGGTCTCCTCGAGCTTGTCCATCGAACGGGCGACGAGCAGCGGGATGCCGCCGGCCGCCGCGATCTTGTGCGCCGCCGCCTGGCCGATGCCCGACGACGCGCCCGTGATGACGACGGTCTTGCCGTTGATGGCGCCCTCGAACGAGCGGTCCTTGAAGAGGTCCGGGTCGAGCTCGCGCTCCCAGAAGTCCCACAGCCGGTAGGCGTAGGTGTCGAGCTCGGGGACCTCGATGCCGCTGCCCTCGAGCGCGCGCTCGGTGTCACGCGTGTCGAACTGGCACTTGAACGAGACCTCGCCGAGGATCTGGTGCGGGATCCCGAAGTCGGCCAGCAGCGAGTTGCGCACGCCCTGCGCCGCCGGGAGCTTCATGAGCATCGAGATCGTGCCCTTGGGCAGGGCGTCGATCAGGCGCTTGTCGACGCGCATCGCCAGCTGCGGCGCGTGCGCGGCCTTCGAGAACGCGTTGAGCACGTCGCCCGAGCGCTGGCCCTTCGGGTGCGTGAGGTGGAACGCGCGGCCGTCGAGGTCGGGCAGGTGGGCGATGTGGTCCATCGCCTTGGCGACGAAGTCGACCGGGACGATGTTCGTGTAGCCCAGCTCGGGGCCGATCAGCGGCGCCCACTCGGGCAGCATCGCCCGCAGCTTCTGGATGAGCTTGAAGAGGTAGTAGGGCCCGTCGATCTTGTCCATCTCGCCGGTCTGGGAGTGGCCGACGACGATCGCGGGACGGAAGACGCGCCACGGCACCCGCGCGTGGTCGCGCACGAGCTTCTCGGACTCGAACTTCGTGCGGTGGTAGGGCGTCGGGAGCTTCTGGCCCTCGTCGAAGAAGTCCTCGCGGAACAGGCCCTTGAAGTGGCCCGCGACCGCGACGGAGCTCGTGTGGTGGAAGTGGCCGACGTCGAGGTGGTTGGCCAGGGAGACCGCGTTCTTGGTCCCCGTGACGTTCATGCGCTCGTTGACCTCGTCGCCCGCCGTGAGGTCGTAGATCGCCGCCAGGTGGAAGAGGTGCTCGACCTTGCCCTTGTGCGCGTCGATCCAGCCCGGGTCGACCCCGAGGTCCGGCTCGGCCAGGTCGCCCACGACCGGCGTGACGCGGTGGCCCTCCGGCCACTGGGCGATCAGCGCCTCCAGGCGCTGGCGCGAGCCCTCGCGGACCAGGGCGAAGACCTCACCCTCGCGGTTGCGCAGCAGCTCCTCGACCAGGTGCCGCCCGATGAAGCCCGTGGCTCCAGTGACGAAGTACGTCATGCCCAGATCCTCTCTCCCAGGGAACGCGGGCGATCCTACCCGCGGACACCCGATGCGCCGCGACCCTGACCATCGGCGAACCGCGCGGCGCCCTGCTGGGCGGCGCGGTACGTGGCGGGGCCGCTGCGCGCCTCGAGGGCGAGACCCTCCTCGAGGGGGTGCCCGAAGCTCGCCAGGAGCGCGGCGCGGTCGGCGAGCATGGTCTCCTGCGGGAAGGCCGCGAGCTCGTCGGCGAGCTCGACCGCCCGGTCGACGACCGAGCGCCCCTCGGGGAGGACCTCGGTCAGCAGGCCCATGCCGTGGGCCTCGCGCGCGTCGATGACCCGCCCGGTGAGGACGAGGTCCAGCGCACGGCCCTGCCCGACGATCCGCGGCAGCCGCTGGGTGCCGCCGTCGACGAGCGGGACGCCGAAGCGCCGCTCGGTGCAGCCCAGTCGCGACGTCTCGCTGGCGAGCCGCAGGTCGCACCACAGCGCCAGCTCGAAGCCGCCGGCGACGCACCAGCCGTCGATCGCGGCGATCGTCGGCTTGGACGGCGTCAGCCGCGTGAAGCCCAGCGGCCCGCCCTCGGACTCGAGCCGGGGACCCAGCGTGGCGATCGCCGTGAGGTCCGCGCCGGCGCAGAACGCGACGCCGCCGGCGCCGGTCAGGACCAGGACGCGGGCGTCGTCGTCGGCCTCGAAGCGGTGGAAGCCGGCCTCGAGCGCCTCGGCCGTGGGGCCGTCGACCGCGTTGCGGCGCGCGGGGCGGTCGATCGTGAGGACCGCCGCCGCGCCGCGGCGCTCGTAGCGGACCTCGTCAGACAGGGCGACCTACCAGCCGCCGGACCAGCGCTGGGCGCCGCCGCGGGCCTTGATCGAGGCCTTCTTGGCGTCCTTGCGCTTGTCCAGGCGCCACTGCAGCAGGCTCATCAGCAGGATGAACAGCGGGAAGAACGCGATGACGATGAACCCGAAGTTCGTCACGACCTTGTCGTTCGTCTCGCCGTAGAGCCCCTCGCCGCTGGCCTGGGCGAACGCCGCAGGGGCCGTGAGGGCGAGCAGGGAGACGGTGAGGACCAGGGACGAGGTCAGGCGGCGCATCGGGGCTCATCGTATAGAACGCGGGCGTGGGACAGACGCTCCAGGAGGACCGCCCGGACGACGGCATCGCGGTGCTGCGCCTCGACCGCCCGAAGGCGCGCAACGCCATGGACCGGAGGATGCTCACGGAGCTGCTCGAGGCGCTCGACCGGCTCGCCGCCGACGACGGCCTGCGGGCCCTCGTGTTCTCCACGACGGACGTCACCGCGCTGTGCGCCGGCGCCGACACGCGCGAGCCGCTCACCAAGGAGCAGGGCGTCGAGCGCATGGAGGCCTTCGCCCGCCTCTACGCGGCCGTCGAGGCGTTCCCCGCGCCGACGATCGCCGTGCTGGTCGGCAACTGCGTCGGCGCGGGCGCCGAGCTCGCCACGGGCTGCGACCTGCGCGTCGGCGGCGACAACCTCAAGCTCGCGTGGCCGGGCGGGCGCCTCGGCGTCCCGGTCGGGCCCGCGCGGCTCGTGCCGCTCGTCGGGCTGGCGCGCGCGAAGGAGCTCGTCTTCTCCGGTCGCGTCCTCGGGATGGACGACGCGCGCGAGCTCGGCCTCCTGGCCCGCTGCGCCCCCGCCGCCGAGGCCGAGGACGCCGCCGTCGACCTGGCCCGCGGGATGGCCCAGTTCCCCGCCGAGGGACTGCGGCGCATGAAGGGCCTGTTCCGCGACTACGAGGGGACCGCCTACCGCGTCGCGCGCGAGAACGCGATCCTCGTCGACTGGCAGACCCACGGGGCCGGGCTGCCCCAGGGCGCGTCGCCGACGACGTAGCCAGCCCCTGGGACCTACCCTGGGGGAGAGATGGCCGTCGTCATCGCCTCCGACCTCGCCAAGGACATGTCCGGCACGCCGCTGCTGCGGGGCGTGTCGTTCAAGCTCGAGCGCCGCGACCGCATGACGATCGCGGGGCGCAACGGCGCGGGCAAGACGACGCTGCTGCGGATGCTCGCTGGCGAGACGTCGGTCGACGGCGGCGAGCTCGTCTTCACCAAGGGCGTCCGGGTCGCCCTGCACGACCAGCGCCCGCCGCGCGAGCGGGACGTCACGCTGCGCGACTACGTCCTGTCCGGCCGTCAGGAGCCGCTGGAGCTCGAGGCCGAGCTGCGGCGCCTCGAGGAGGCGATGGCGTCGGGCGACGAGACGGTCTACGACGCCTACGCCGAGACGACCGCGCGCTTCGAGGCCGTTGGCGGCTACGGCTGGCGCGACCGCGTCCTGCACTACGTCCACGGCCTGCAGTTCACCGACGCCGACCTCGACCGCCAGCTGTCGACCTTCTCCGGCGGCCAGCTCACGCGTGCGTCGCTCGCGCGCGCCCTCGCCGCCGAGGCCGACCTGCTGCTCCTGGACGAGCCCACCAACCACCTCGACATCGAGTCGCTCGAGTGGCTCGAGGAGACCCTGAACGGGCTCGAGAGCGCGATCGTCCTCGTCGCCCACGACCGCTGGTTCCTCGAGGCCGTCGCCACCTCGGTGCTCGAGGTCGAGGCGGGCCGCACCCGCTTCTTCAAGGGCACGTGGTCGCAGTGGCGCAAGGAGTCGGCCGCCCGCGAGCTCGCCCTGGGCCGCGCGATCGAGAAGCAGGAGGCCGAGATCGCGCGCATGGAGAAGTTCGTCGAGCGCTTCCGGGCCAAGGCGACGAAGGCCCGCCAGGCGCAGTCGCGCGTCAAGGCGCTCAACAAGGTCGAGCGGATCTCGCGCGACCCCAAGGACCAGCGCACGATGGGCTTCGAGTTCAAGAAGCCCGAGCGCTCGGGCCGCGTGATCTTCGAGCTGGAGGACGGGCGCATCGAGGTCGGCGAGGGCGAGCGGCGGCGGGTGCTGCTCGACGACGCCGAGATGTGGCTCGAGCGCGGCGAGCACGTCTCGCTCGTCGGCGCCAACGGCACGGGCAAGACCACGCTCATCACCGCGCTGGCCGGCGAGCGGCCGCTGGACGGCGGGCGCCTGCGCATCGGCCACAACGTCCAGGTCGGCTTCCTCTCCCAGCACGCCGAGGAGCTCGCGGCCGGCAACGCCCGGACGGTCATCGAGGCGGCGATCAAGCGCACGGGGCTGACGCCCAACGAGGCGCGCGCGCTGCTCGGGCGCTTCCTGTTCAGCGGCGAGGACGCCGAGAAGCAGCTCGAGACGCTCAGCGGCGGCGAGCGCCGGCGGCTCGGCCTCGCGGTCCTCGTGGCCAGCGGCGCGAACGTCCTGATCCTCGACGAGCCGACCAACCACCTCGACATCGAGTCGCGCGAGGCGCTCGAGGACGCGCTGCGCTCGTTCCCCGGCACGCTGCTGCTGGTGTCCCACGACCGCGCGCTGCTGGACGCCGTCGGCACGCGCACCATCGCCGTCGAGCGCGGGCAGCTGCGCTCCTACGTGGGTGGCTGGCAGGAGTACTGGCGCGTGCGCGAGGAGCGCAAGGCCGCGGGGGAGGACCCGGCGGCCCGCGAGCCCGTGCCGGCCGCGCCCAAGCCCAAGCCCGCCGCGACGCCCGCTCCCGCGAAGGCCGAGGCGCCCACCGCCAACGGCAACGGCAACGGCGCCGCGGCACCCAAGGCCAAGGCGCCGTCGAAGAACGCGGTGAAGCAGACCGAGAAGCTCGAGCGCGCCGTCGAGCACGCCGAGGCGGAGCTGGCCCGCGTCGAGGAGGAGCTCGCCGACCCCTCCGCGTGGGCGACGAAGTACGAGACGGCGAAGTCGCAGGCCAGGCACACGGCGGCCAAGCGCGCCGTGGAGGACGCCTACGCCAAGCTCGAGGAGCACCTCGAGCGCACCGAGGCCTGACCGCCGCTCACAGGGCTTTCACCTGCAGATGACCGGGCAGGAGCATCGTCCATGGCGATGGCGCTCGACGACCGGCTCGGCCTCAACGTCCACCGCGACCAGTGGGCGACCCCGGCGCTGCTGAAGTCCTACGAGGCGGCGGGCTTCGCCTGGGTCCAGGTGCACACGCCGCCCAAGGAGATGCTCGCCCAGCGCGAGCCGGCGCTGCGCCACGCTCGCGCGCTGCGCGCGGGCCTGGCGACGACGGGCCTGCGCCTCGTGCTCCACGGGCCCGACGACCTCTCGGCGGGGACCGAGGCCGGCGACCGCGCGCTCGACGGGCTGCTCGACTACGCCCGCGAGGCGGGTGCCGAGCTCGTGGCCTACCACGGGCTGAACGTCACGGTCGGCGACGAGGCGCCCGCGCGGGCGGCGGCCGAGGAGGTCGCGCTGCGCCGCGCGGCGGGTCGTGCCGAGGCGCTCGGCGTCACGCTCGCCGTCGAGAACCTGGCCCCGGTGTGGCCGGGCACCGACCGCCTGTGCCACGACGCGCTCGCCGTCCGCGACCTCGTGCGCCGGGTGGACTCCCCTGCGGTCGGGATGCTGCTGGACCTCGGCCACGCGCACCTCATGAGCTCGATCGAGCGCCACGACCTGGCGACGGTCGTGCGCGCGTGCCGCAGCGAGGTCGTCCTCCTGCACGTGCACGACAACCTCGGCGCGCGGCGCAACGACCTCGACCAGCCGGGCATCGACCCGGTGAAGCTCGACCTCCACCTCGCACCGGGCGCCGGCTGCCTGCCCTGGGACGCCGTCGTCGGGCTCCTGCGCGACCACGACGCGCCGCTCATGCTCGAGGTCGAGCGCTCCTACGTGTCCGACCCGTCGCGGGTGCGGGCGACGACCCTGGACCTCCTGCGCCGCGGCGGCGTCGCCGCGACGGCGAAGGCCTAGGACCCGCCGCGGCGCACGGCGCCGCGGACCATCGCGAGCGCCGCCTTCGGGAGGTCCACGCGGCTCTTGGCGATGGCGGTGTCGATCGCCGCGCCCGCGCCCGACACCAGCGTCGGCCCGTGGCCGACGAGCAGCGCCTGCGCGTCGGCGTGACGGCGCAGGCCCTTGGGCGGCAGGCCGCGCAGGAACGGGTGGACGCCCGCGGCGCGGCCCGCCGCGAAGTACGGCGCCGTGCCGAGCGCCTCCGAGACGACGAGCGCCCGGCGCGCCGGCCACCAGAGGCGCAGCTCGCGCCAGCCCGGCACCCAGACGGTGCGATGGACCTCGAACGGCGCACCCGCCGGTGCCGTCTCCGGCAGGCGGTGGAAGGGGACGCCCAGGCGCTGGGCCAGCGCGTCCCCGTCGCGGTTGTGGCGGTCCAGCAGCTGGAGGACGCCCGCCGGCTCCCCGAGCGGCTCGACGGCCGCCAGCGCCTCCGGCGCGTCGACGGGGTCGACGAGCCACACCCGCCCGTCGTCCACGAGGGCGTGCGACGAGCGCTGCATGAGCTCGTCGGCCACTGTCCACGTCACCGCGAAGCCCAGCCGGTCGTCCACCTCGATGCGCATGGCGACAGCCTGCCCCACCACGCTCGGGGTCAGACCCCGTCGTCCTCGTTCCGCGCTCGGGGTCAGACCCCGTCGCTGCGGTTCCGTGCTCGGGGTCAGACCCCGTCGCTCCGGTTCGCCCCCGGACCTTCACGGGCCTGTCACAGCAGCGTGGCGCCTTGTTCACGAGAAGCCCCTGCAACCACGCGATCTTCGGCGGCGAGGAGAACGCGATGCAGAGGAGAGCGTGATGTCCCACCAGACCAGCCGGGCCGACCTGCACTGCCACTCGACCGCGTCGGAGCTCAGCAAGCTCGGCGTCCAGCGGGCCCTCGGCCTGCCGGAGTGCGCGACGCCGCCGGAGGAGGTCCTCGAGCTCGCGCAGCGGCGCGGGATGGACTTCATCACGATCACCGACCACGACACGATCGACGGGGTCCTGCAGATCGCCGACGACCCCCGCGTCTTCCTCTCGGAGGAGGCCACGCTGTGGTTCAAGGGCGAGCCCCAGGCCGTCCACGTGCTCTGCCTGGGCATCACGCCCGACGACCACGAGTGGATCCAGGCGCACAACCACGACGTCGAGCTCGTCGCCGAGGAGCTCCAGGAGCGCGGCGTCACCTGCGCGCTGGCCCACCCCTTCTACGCGGTCGAGGCGCCCCTGACCCCGCGCCACCGCCGGCGCCTCGCCCAGCTCTTCCCGATCTGGGAGACGCGCAACGGCTCGCGCGCCCGGGAGCTCAACGCCCCGGCCGCGGTCTACATCGAGACCCACGGCGGCACGGGCGTCGCGGGCTCCGACGACCACGCGGGCGTCGACATCGGCCGGACGTTCACCGAGGTGCCGCGCTGCGCCACCCCCGAGCAGTTCCTGCACCACATCCGCGAGGGTCGCGCCGCCGCCCGCGGCGACCAGGGCAGCGCCGCGAAGTGGGCGCACGCGGCGATGGCCATCGCCGTCCGGGCGCTCGGCCGCGGCGACCGCGACGTCGGCGGGCCCAACCCCCTGGCCATCTTCAAGATGGTCGACCGGATCATGCGTGAGGGCGACGCCCGGCGCGGGGCGATCGGCGCCGACCTCGCCCCCGACGACGCCCGCGCGCTGCTGCGGGCCTGGCTGGACGCGGTCGGCCTCGAGGGCGACACGGCGACGCTCCTGGCCCGCCTGCAGGACGACGGCTTCCGCCACGACGACCTCTTCCGCAAGGCCCGCGCGGCGCACGAGCGCGCGCTGGCCGGGGTCGCCAAGCGCGTCACGCAGACCGTGCCGACGCCCGCCACCGGCCTGGCCGACGCGGTCGCCGTGTTCGACGCCTGCATCCCGGCGATCCCCTACGCGCCGGCGGCGGCCTTCCTCGGCCGCGAGAAGGCCAAGCTCACCGGCCGCGACGGCGAGCCCCAGCGGGTCGCGCTGGTGGTCGACGGCGTCGGCTCGATGCACGGCGTCACCCACACGCTGGACGAGCTGCGCCAGCGCGGCGTCCCGGGCTTCGAGGTCGAGGTCGTCACCACCGACGCCATGGCCGACCGCCGCCTCGGCGCCGTCGCCGACGTCGAGGTGCCCTTCTACCCCGGCCTGCAGGTCGGCGTCCCGTCGCTGCCCGGCGTCGTCGAGGTCCTCGCCGAGGGCCGCTACGACCTGGTGCACGTCTGCTCGCCCGGCCCGGCCGGCATCGTCGCGAGCCTCGTCGCCCGGATCATGGACGTCCCGGTGCTGGGCAGCTACCACACGGAGCTCGCGACCTACACGGCCATGCGCACGGCCGACCCGGGGCTCGAGGCGCTCGCCCGCCAGGCGGTCGCCGCCTTCTACGGCCAGTGCCAGGTCGTGCTGTCGCCGAGCCCGGCCAGCGACGAGGTCCTGCGCGAGCTCGGGATCCCCGAGGAGGCCGTGGGCCGCTGGGACCGCGGCGTCGACGTCACGCGCTTCTCGCCGGCCCACCGCACGCCGGGCCTGCTGCGCGAGGGCGCGGTCAACGTCCTCTACGCCGGCCGCCTGACCCACGAGAAGGGCGCCGACCTCCTGGCCGACGCCTTCCTCGCCGCCCGGGCGCACGACCCGCGGCTGCACCTCAACCTCGCCGGCGGCGGGCCCGAGGAGGCGGTCCTGCGCGAGCGCCTCGGCGAGCACGCCACGTTCCTCGGCTGGCTGGACGGCGACGACCTCGCGCGGGCCTACGCCAGCGCCGACGTCTTCCTCTTCGCCAGCCGGACCGACACCTTCGGGCAGGTCCTGCTCGAGGCGCAGGCCAGCGGCCTGCCGGTCGTGGCGGTCGCCGAGGGCGGCCCGTGCTCGATCGTCACCGACGGCGTCAGCGGGCGGCTGTGCCCGGCCGACGCCCAGCGCCTCGGCGCGACGGTCGCCGACCTCGCCCGCGATGGCGACCAGCGTGCCCGCCTGGCCCGCGGCGGCCTGGACGCGGTGACCCACCGGACCTGGGAAGCGGCCCTCGGCCGCCTGGCCGAGGGCTACCGGCGGGCGCTGGCCCCGCAGGCCGCGGCCGCCGAGCAGGAGGCGCTCCGTGCCGCTTGAGCGGCGCACCGACGGCGCGACGGCGACGCTCGAGCGGCGTCCCCGCCCAGCCCTGCGGCTGGTGCCCCAGCCGCCGCTGCGGGTCGTCGACGTCGCCGCGTTCTACGGCGAGCGCTCGGGCGGGATCCGCACCTACCTCGACGCCAAGCGCGCGTTCGCGGCCCAGCACCGCGACGTCCTCGACCACCACGTCATCGTGCCGGGCCCCAAGGAGCGCCACCACCCCGACGGCCGCCACGAGCTGCGCTCCCTGCGGATCGTGGCCACCAACGGCTACCGCGTCCCGCTCTCGATCAAGGCGCTCACGCGCACCATCGGCGCCCTGCGCCCGGACGTCGTGCTCCTCCACGACGCGTTCTGGGGCCCCGTCGACGCGACCGCCGCCGCCCACGCGGTCGGCGCGAAGGTCGTGGCGGTCCACCACGCGTCAGCCGAGCTCGAGGCCGCCGGCCTGCCGGGCCCGACGAAGCTCTACGGCCCGCCGCTGCGCGTCTGGATGCGCCACGCGCACCGCCCGGTCGACGCGCTGATGAGCGTCGTCGACACCTCCCACGACACCGGCCGCACCGCGACCCTGCCGCTCGGCCTGGGCGTCGACCCGGTCTTCCGGCCCCAGCCTGCGGTGCGCCGCGGCGACGGGGTCCTCTACGTCGGGCGGCTGGCCCGCGAGAAGGGGATCCTCCGGCTGCTCGACGCCGCGGCGGTCGCCCGCCGGCCGTGGCCGCTGCGGCTCGTGGGCAGCGGGCCGCTCGAGGATCGGATCATGGCCCGCGCCGAGCGCCTGGGCATCGCCGACCGCGTCGCGATCCAGCCCTTCGTCAGCGACCGGGCGCGCCTCGCCCGCATGTTCGCCGGCGCGGGCTGCGTCGTCCTGCCCGGCGAGCACGAGACGTTCGGCCTCGTCGCCCTCGAGGCCGGCTGCAGCGGCACCCGCGTCGTGACCTGCGACACCGCCCCGGCGCACCTGGCGCTCGAGGGGCTGTGCCACACGTTCCCGCCGGGGGACACGGAGGGCCTGGAGGTCGCGATCGACCGCGCGCTGCACGGCCGCGTCGACCACCTCCGCGCGGCGCGCCTGGGCGAGGAGCACCGGTGGGACCGGCTCTTCGCCACCGAGGTCGACGCGCTGCGGGACCTCGTGCGATGACCGGGCCGGGGCGCATCGCGGTCGCCCTGCACGACGTCGAGCCGCGGACCTTCGACCGGTGCGCGCTCATCCGCGACTGGCTCGACGACCACGGCGTCGACCGCGTGACGCTCCTCGTCATCCCCGCGCCGGACCTCCACCCGTTCCACGACCGCCGGCCCGAGATGGTCGACTGGCTCGCCGAGCGCGCCCGTGGCGGCGACGCGATCGCCCAGCACGGCCTCGAGCACCGCCAGGCGCGCCGGGCCGGCAACCGCGTGTCCGAGTTCCGGGGCCTCGACGAGGTCGAGACGCGCCGCGCCGTCGACGCCGGCCGCCGCGTCCTGCGCCTCGCCGGCGTCCAGCCCCAGGGCTTCGTGGCGCCGGGCTACGCGTACACGCCCGCGCTGCGGGCGACGCTCGACGCGCGCTTTCGCTGGTGGGCCTCGCTGCGCGCCGTGCACCGGGCGGCGGGCGACGCGACGCGCTCACCCGCCATCGGCCTGGGGACCTCGGACGCCGTCAGGCGCCTGGCCTCCCCGACGCTCGTGCGGGCGGGCGGCCTCTTCGCCGGCGAGCTCCTGCGCCTCGACCTGCATCCGGCCGACCTCGAGCGCCGCCGCCACGTGCAGGCGCTGGAGCGCGTCCTGCGCGGCGCGCGCCGGCGCGCCGCGGTGACCTACGACGAGCTCGCCGCCGGGACGGCCTAGTCGCCGCGGCCGTCGACCAGCCGGGCGTCTCCGGGCTGGGGGACGGCGGGGTTCTTGATCTCGCCGAGCCGGTCGATGAGCTTGATCCACTGCTCGGGCTTGAGCACCGCGTCGAACTTCTGCGTGGCGTTCGGGTCCGCGGGCTGGAAGCCGACGTGGATGTGGTCGGCGTGGTCGGGCAGCGAGAAGGTGTTGTCCGCGCCCTCGAAGGTCATCAGGGAGATGATCTGCGCGGGCTTCATCGTGCCCTGCAGCGTCAGCAGGCGGCGGATCGCCATCTCGGTGACCGAGCCCGGGCCCTGGTGGCCGAGGATCGGGATGCCGTTGACCTGCGCGATGTCGACGGCGTTGCCCGAGACGTGGTGCGAGACGTTGCCCGACGCGGTGTAGACGCCGTGGCCGCAGCGCAGCGAGGTGACGCTCGGGCGCAGGCCGCCCGCGGCGAGGTACTCGAGCGTCGCCAGCACGCGGCGGTCGATGACGCCGGCCTGCACGTCGCGCCGGCCGCACTCGTAGAGGTCGATGCGCGGGTTGGCGAGCACGCGGCGCTGGAGGTCCTCCTTGCTCATGAGCAGGACCTGGCCGATGGGCGCGCCGCTCTCGCCCAGCAGCGGGTTGCGCCCGGCCGCGCGGTAGACCGCGGTGGACTCGAGGAGCTTCCAGCCGTCGAGGATCGGCTTGGGGTCGATGCGCGGGGCACCGCGCCCGGCGGGGCGGATCTCGAAGCGCAGGTGCGGCGCGCGCCCGGCGGCCTTGCCGCCGATGCGGGCCAGCACGGTGCCGGCGACGACCTTGGCGCCCTTGCGCAGCGGCTTGAACTCGACCTCGTCGCGGTCGAGGCCCAGGCGCTCGGCGTCCAGCGGCTCGTAGACCTCGGTCGGCGCGAGCTGGTCGCGCCCGCCGGCGGTGTAGGCGCGCGGGCGCCGCGGGTGGGCGAAGAGGCGCTCCTTGGGCTCGGCCTCGCCGGGCGCGACGGCCATGGGCGGCGCGACCGTCGACGTCGCGGCCGCGGCCTGGACGGTGGTCGGCGACGTCGCCGGCGCGGCCTTGCCCTTGGCCTTGCCGAGGTCCTTGGGCACCGGGTAGGACCGGACGACCTCGCCGAGGTGCCCGTACGTGTAGGTGTTGCCGTAGACGTCCTGGAGCTTGAGGTAGCGGCCCAGGCGCTTCGTGTGCCCGACGGCGAGGACCTTGCCGTCCTGCACGGCGACGACCGGGGAGCCGGCGTCGGCGAAGACGTCGATGCCCCGGCGGCCGGCCTGGGCCTCCACCGGGATCGCGGCGTTGCGGCCCTCGGCCACGCGGCGCCGGGCGTCGGCGGCGCGCAGGTCGTCGGCGTAGCGCGCGGTGGCGTGGACGGGGAAGCGCCCCTGCGTGAGGCCGGTGAGCGAGCCGACGAGGTCGGCGGGCAGGCCGCCGATGAGGCGGGCGCGCAGGAGGACGGAGTCGACGTACCAGTCGGCGTGGTTGTAGGCGAAGACCGCCTTGCGCAGGTCGGTCTCGGCGCCGGCGGCCTTGAGGTAGCGGGCGGCGGCGAAGATCGCGTCGACCGGGTTGTACGGGTCGCGCTTGCCGTCGCGGTTGGCGTCGGTGCCGTAGGCCTTCCACGTCGACGGCATGAACTGCATCCAGCCCAGGGCGCCGGCGGAGGAGACGTTGAGGTTGCGGCCGTAGTCGGTCTCGATCTCGTTGATCGCGGCCAGGACCTCCCAGCGGATGCCGTACTGGATGCCCGCGGCCTGGTAGATCGGCAGCAGGAACGGCGGGATCCGGAACTTCTCGATGAAGAAGTTCGGCACCCCGATCGGCGCGGGGCCCGGGAGGGCCTCGGTGAAGGTGGGGTCGGCGGGCGTCGGCGTGCCGTCCGGGCGGCGGATGCGCGCGCGGCGGTCGCGGCGCTCGCGCGCGTCGTCGGGCGCGCACTCCGGGTGCTCGCGGAAGTACTTGCGGCGGTCGGCCTTCGAGAGCTCCCGGACGAACCACCGCGGCATGCACTCCTCGGCGGTCTTCGTCGAGCGCGAGCTCGACCGGCGCTCCTCGCGCGCGTCCTGCTGGCGCTCCAGGGACGGGCCGGCGTCGCCCTTCGCGGGCGACGCGGGCTCGTCGTCCTCGGGCCCGGGCTGGACCTCGACCTTCGCGGCGGGGGGCTTCGCGCCGCGCGGGGCGTCGTCGCCCGAGGGCGTCGTCGTCGCCGGCGTGGTGCTGGCCGGCGCGGTGGTGGGGGCGGGCGTGGTCGCGGCGGGCGCGGGGACCGGCGTGGTCGCGCCCGGCGCCTGGCGTCCGGCCTCCTTGGACGGCGCGGCCGCCTGGGGCCCGTCGTCCGCGGGCTGCTCGTCGGCCGCGACGGGCAGGACGCCGCCGCCGAAGGCAGCCAGGAACGCCCCGGCCGTAGCCAGCGTGCCCGCTGCTCGCTTGTGCGATGCCACTTGGTGCAACCCCCCACGTGTCGGCGCGCCGCGCTTGGCCCCTGCGGCACGAGACCCCGTCAGTGTGGCGGATGCACCGGATCCTTGTCCAGCTGTGCAAGTCCGCGGGCGGTCAGCGGCGGCGCTTGAGGGAGATGCCCTCGAGCACGTGCGCGACCGTCTCGCAGGCGTCGACGCTCTGCTCGAGCAGGTCGAAGACGTCCTTCCAGCGGATGACGACCATCGGGTCGATCCCGCCCGCGAACAGCGACGCCACCGCGTCGCGGCTGATCCGGTCGCCCTCGTTCTCCAGGCGGTGGATCTCGACGAGGTGCGGGCCGAGCTCGCTGCCGTCGCTCAGGCTCTCGAGCGCCCGGGCGACCTGCTCGCCGGCCCCGACGAGGACCTCCGCGAGGGCGCCCGCCTGCTCCATGGGCGCCTCGATGCCGTAGATCGAGAGCGTGTCGGCCGTCTGCTCGGCGTAGTCGACGACGTCGTCGAGCGCCGTGGCGAGCTGGTGGCCGTCGCCGATCTCGAACGGGACGTTGCCCGAGCCGCCGCCGTCCAGCCGGTGGATGACGTCGTGGGTGATGCGGTCGCCCTCCTGCTCGCACGCGCGGAGCTCCTGCGCGAGCTCGGAGCGCTCGGGCCAGTCGACCAGCAGATCGCGCAGCAGGACCGTCGCGCGCTGGATGTTGCGCCCGGCCTCCTCGAGCAGCCCGAGGGTCACCGGGTCGTAGGCAGCGCGCGTGAACAGCCCCATCGGCGGCAGCGTAGGGAGGCCCCAGGGCGTCCGTGGCCGCTGTTCACAGGACCTTCACGGCCGGTTCACGGGCCGGTAGCAGCGCGGACAGCGCCCGCCGCCACGCTGCCTGCCGATGGCGATGGAGATCGACGCCGAGGTCCTGCAGGCGGGGGAGATCGAAGTGCGTCCGGCCGACGGGCTCGTGTCCGCGGGCGGCCGCGTCCTCAACCTCTCCGTCCGGGAGTTCCAGCTGCTCGTGGCGCTCATGCGCCACGCGGGGCGGATCGTCTCCCGGGAGGACCTGCACCGCCTCGTGTGGGGAGGGGAGCTTCGCCGCGGCGACCGCTCCATCGACGTCTACGTCCACAAGCTGCGCGTGAAGCTCGAGGCAGCCCTCCCGGACCTCACCTGCATCCACACGCACGTGGGGTTCGGCTACCGGCTGGCTCCAGAACGTTCACCGCGCTTTCACAACGAGGGCACCGCTCGGTGACACAACTGCGGTGGCGCGACAGCCACCGTGCCGGGCGACCCTGATGAGCAGACAGAGGAGTGCACACGTGAGGACCCGTTCCTTCGCCGCCGTGGTCACGGCGGGCGTGCTGGCCTTCGGCGTCGCCGCCTGCGGTGACGACGACGACAGCACCAGCAGCGCCTCCGGCGGTGGCGACACCACGGAGCAGACGACCGAGCAGCTCTCGGGCAAGGTCAACATCGACGGCTCGTCGACGGTGGCGCCGTTCGCCCAGGCGGCGGCCGAGCTCTTCAACGAGGAGCAGCCCAACGTCCAGGTGACGGTCGGCACGTCGGGCACCGGCGGCGGCTTCGAGAAGTTCTGCGCCGGCGAGACCGACATCTCGGACGCCTCGCGCGCCATCGAGGACGACGAGAAGGAGGCCTGCGAGAAGGGCGGCGTCTCCTACGGCGAGATCCAGGTCGCCAACGACGGCATCGCCGTGGTGACCAACAAGGACCTCGCGGTCGACTGCCTCACGACGGGCGAGCTCAAGAAGATCTGGAACAAGGGCTCCAAGGTCTCCTCGCTGGCCGACGTCAAGAGCGGCCTGCCGGACACCAAGCTGTCGCTCTACGGCCCCGGCACCGACTCGGGCACGTTCGACTTCTTCACCGACGAGATCAACGGTGAGGAGGGCGTCACCCGCGAGGACTACGAGGCCTCCGAGGACGACAACGTCCTGGTCACGGGCGTCTCGAGCGACGCCGGCGGCCTGGGCTACTTCGGCTTCTCCTACTACGACCAGAACCAGGACAAGCTGAACCTGGTCGGCGTCCAGGAGGAGGGCGGCGAGTGCGTCAAGCCGTCGGCCGAGACGATCCAGGACGGCTCCTACAAGCCGCTGGCCCGTCCGCTGTTCATGTACCCGTCCTCGAAGGCGCTCGCCCGCCCGGAGGTCAAGGCGTTCATGGAGTTCGTCATCGAGAACCAGCAGCAGATCGCCGAGGCGGCCAAGATCGTCGCGCTCACCGAGGCGCAGGCCGGCGAGGCCCGCACCGAGCTGACGAACGCCGAGTCCGGCGCCGCCGGCGGCTCGGGCACGACGACGGACGCCCAGTAGGCACCTGATGCGCGACCGCCCGACGAGGAGGACGACGTGAGCAACCTGGCGGAGCCGCTGGCGAACGCCGCCTCCTCGTCGGACGGGGTCCGGGCCGCACTGGCCCGGACCCCGACGGTCCGCTCGCGCTACGAGTCGGTGGTCAAGGGCCTGCTCTTCGCGGCCGCGGCCGTCTCAGTCCTCACGACCATCGCGATCGTCTACTCGCTGTTCCGCGAGACGGTCAACTTCTTCGACGAGGTCCCCATCGGGGACTACCTCTTCGGCGACAAGTGGACGCCGCTGCTCAACGGCGACCAGCAGTCCTTCGGGGTGCTGCCGCTCATCTGGGGCACGCTCTACCTGTCGCTCATCGGCCTGGCGGTCGCCGTCCCGCTCGGCCTGCTGTGCGCGATCTACCTGTCCGAGTACGCGTCGCCGCGCGTGCGCAAGACGATCAAGCCGGTCCTGGAGCTCCTGGCCGGCGTGCCGACGATCGTCTTCGGCTTCTTCGCGCTGACCTTCTTCACGCCCGAGGTCCTGCGGGGCCTCGTCGGCCTCGACATCGGGACCTTCAACGCGCTGGGCGCGGGCATCGTCCTGGGCTTCCTCGTCCTGCCGACGATCGCGTCGGTCGCCGAGGACGCCATGACCGCCGTGCCGCGGGCGCTGCGCGAGGGGGCCTTCGGGCTCGGTGCCAACAAGCGCCAGGTCGCCCTGCGCGTCGTCTTCCCGGCCGCCCTGTCGGGGATCGTCGCCGCCCTCGTCCTGGGGGCCTCGCGCGCCATCGGCGAGACGGTGATCATCCTCGTCGCCGGCGGCACCGTCGCCCGCCTGAGCGTCGACCCGACCGAGGGCTTCCAGTCCATGGCGGCCTACATCGCCTTCGTCTCGCGCGGCGAGGCGTCCACCGGGTCGATCGAGTACCTGACGCTGTTCGCGGTGGGCCTGACGCTGTTCGTCATGACCCTGGTGCTGAACATCGTCTCCATCCGCCTCGTCAACAAGTACCGGCAGGTGTACGACTGATGGCCACCGGAGCCCAGATCGCCCAGCGCGCCACGCAGCGCGCCCGCCTCGAGGAGGGCCACGCCCAGGGGCGCACGACCTCCGCGGTCTTCAACGGCCTCATGTACGGGGCGGTGGCGATCAGCGTCCTCGCGCTCGCCGTCCTCCTGTACGAGGTCATCAAGGACGGCGCCTCGGCCGTCGACCCGCAGTTCTTCCAGAACCAGCCGTCGAAGGTGCGGCCCGAGACCGCGGGCGCGCAGTCGGCGATCTACGGGACGCTGTGGCTCATGGCGATCACCGCGGCGATCGTCATCCCGCTGGGCGTCGCGACCGCGCTGTACCTCGAGGAGTACGCGGACCGCACCCGCTGGTGGAACCGCATGATCGAGGTCAACATCCAGAACCTCGCGGCGGTCCCCTCCGTGGTCTACGGCATCCTCGGCCTCGCGTTCTTCGTGCGCGCGCCGCTCGACCTGGGCAGCGTCCTGCTCGCCGGCGGCATGACGCTGGCGCTGCTGGTGCTCCCCGTGGTGATCATCGTCTCCCGCGAGGCGATCCGGGCGGTGCCGCCGTCGATCCGCGAGGGCTCGCTGGCGCTGGGGGCCACCCAGTGGCAGACGATCGCCCGGCAGGTCCTGCCGGCGTCGATCCCCGGCATCGCGACGGGCGTGATCCTCGCGCTCTCGCGCGCCATCGGCGAGACCGCGCCGCTGCTGCTGATCGGCGCGGCCGCGTCCCCCCGCTTCAACCCCGAGGGCCTGGACTCGGCGTTCACCGCGCTGCCGGTGCAGATCCTCACGTGGACCACGGACGCCGACCAGGAGAGCTTCCTGCCGCTCGCCGCGGCGGCGATCCTCGTCCTGATGGCCGTCCTGCTCGCGATGAACTCCGTCGCGATCTTCCTGCGCAACCGCTACGAGCAGAAGTGGTAGCTCCCGACCAGCCCGACCCCGAGCGAGGCACGAACGACATGTCGTCCACCCCTGAGTCCAGCGTCGAGCCGGTCGTCACGCCGCCGATCGCCGAGCCGGCGATCGGCCGCAGCGCCGTCTCGAGCGGCCTGCGCGCGCCGGCCGCCGAGACCGGTCCGCGCGAGTCCGTCTTCTCCATCCAGGACCTCGGCGTCGCCTACGGCGGCAAGACCGCCGTCGAGGGCGTCTCGATGGAGCTCTTCAAGAACGACATCACCGCCTACATCGGCCCGTCGGGCTGCGGCAAGTCGACGGTCCTGCGCTGCCTGAACCGGATGAACGACCTCATCCCGGGCGCGACGGTGAGCGGCAAGGTCCTCTACCACGACGTCGACCTGTACGCCAAGGACGTCGACGCGGTGAACGTGCGCAAGCGCATCGGGATGGTCTTCCAGAAGCCCAACCCGTTCCCGAAGTCGATCTACGACAACATCGCCTTCGGCCCCAAGGTCCTCGGCTTCGGCAAGTCCGAGATCGACGACGTCGTGGAGTCCTCGCTGCGCAAGGCGGCGCTGTGGGACGAGGT